>NZ_JBFRCN010000002.1:0-311915 GCF_040965835.1 Paraburkholderia sp. BR10872 | reverse complement strand
CGAACAAGGTTGTTCTGGTTGCCTGCATGAGAAAGCTGCTGACTATCCTCAACGCCATCGCAAAAACAGGAAAGCCGTGGGATGAATCCATCCACACGGCTTGACAGGTAAGACAGTTGCTCATTACGGCGCTAGCCGTTTCTCTGCTGCTGGAGAACGGCGTCCTGATTGCCTACGGCGCGGGCTTTCGTACGTACCCGCACCTGCTCACGCATACGGGCTTCGACGTTGCGCAAGTGCACATCACGTTCGCGCAGATCGGCATTATCGCGGCCAGCTTCGCGCTGATGATCGCGCTGTATCTGTTCGTACACCATACGTTCGTCGGTACGGCCATGCGCGCGCTCGCCATCGACCAGGACGCGGCGCGGCTCATGGGCATCGACGTCGAGCGGCTCATCCAGCTCACGTTTTTCATCGGTTCGGCGCTCGCCGCGGTCGCCGGCGTGATGGAAGGGCTCTTCTACACGCAGATCAACTTCTTCATGGGCTTCGTGCTCGGGCTGCGCGCGTTCACGGCGGCCGTGCTCGGCGGCATCGGCAATATTCCGGGGGCGATGGTGGGCGGCTTCCTGATCGGTTTGCTGGAGGCGTTCGGCGCGGGATATGTCTCCTCCCAATGGACCGACGTGTTCGTGTTCGGTGTGCTGATCGCCGTGCTCGTGGTGAAGCCCACCGGGCTATTCGGCGAACGCGTGGTCGAGAGGATGTGAGACATGCGCGCGCGGGCCACGGACACTTCATGGGTCGTTTCCGGCGTGCTGCTCGCGTTGGCGATCGCGCTGCCCAAGTTCGCGAGCGGCTATGTCGTCGATGTCGGGCTCACCATCATCACCTACGCGATTCTGGGCCTCGGATTGAACATCGTCGTGGGCTATGCCGGGTTGCTCGACCTCGGCTACGCTGCATTTTTCGCCATCGGCGCCTATACGACGGCGCTGCTGGAAACGCTGCTGCACTTCTCGTTCTGGGCGACGCTGCCGTTCAGCCTGGTGTTCGCGGGCGCTTCCGGCGTCGTGATCGGCTACCCCACGCTGCGCCTGCGTAGCGACTATCTCGCCATCGTCACGCTCGGCTTCGGCGAGATCACGCGCATCGTCGCCACCAATCTCGACATTACCGGCGGCCCGAACGGCATCTACGGCATCGAGCCGCCGAACCTGTTCGGCTTCGAATTCAGTTCGCCGCGCTCGGTGTATGTGCTGGGCATGGCGTTCTTCATCGTCGTGCTGGTGTTCGCCGTGCGGCTCGGACGCTCGCGCCTCGGCCGCGCTTGGACCAGCATCCGCGAGGACGAAGCCGCCGCCGAAGCGGTGGGTGTCGCGACGCTGCGCGTGAAGATGCTCGCCTACGTGATCGGCGCACTGATCGGCGGCCTCGCGGGCAGTCTGTTCGCCGCGCGCTTCGGCACGATCGACCCCACGGCGTTCACCTATCTGCAGTCGGTGACGATTCTCATCGTCGTCGTGATGGGGGGGCGCGGCAGCATTCCCGGCGTGATACTCGGCGCGCTGATCGTCGCGGGGCTGCCGGAAATGCTGCGCTTTTTGAACCTGTGGCGCATTTTCGGCTTTGCCGTGGCGCTCGTCGTGCTCATGTTGTTGCGTCCGCAAGGATTGTGGCCGGCGCGCGTGAGGCGCGCCGCGCCGCGGCCCGAAGAGGAAACGGTGGCGCACGAAGCGGAAGCCGCGGAAGCGGCGGGCAAGGAAACCGAGGCGGCCGTTTCCCTCGCCGATAGCGGCGGCCTCGAAGCCGCCGCCGCGCGCGAAACCCTGCTCGAGGTGCATGACCTCGAGCGCCGCTTTGGCGGCGTGCGCGCGATTGGCGGCATTACCTTCCAGGTGCGCAGCGGCGAAATTCTCGCGTTGATCGGCCCGAACGGCGCGGGCAAGACCACGGTGTTCAACTGCCTGACGGGCGTAATCCGGCCGAGCGGCGGCCGCCTCGTCTGGCGCGGCGAGCCGCTTGGCGGCGGCGCGCCCCATCGCAACGTGCATCGCGGCATTGCGCGTACGTTTCAGGGCATTCGCCTGTTTAACCATATGAGCGCATTCGAGAACGTGCTGATCGGCATGGATCATCGCCTGCACACGGCCCTCGTAGCGGAACTGGTGGGCACGCGCGCCGCGCGCGCCGAAGCCGCCGAGCACGGCGCGCTCGGGCAGCGCTGGCTCGATCTGGTGGGGCTCGGCGCGCGGGCGAGCGAATATGCCTCGGACCTTCCCTATGGCGATCAGCGCAGGCTGGAAATCGCCCGCGCGCTGGCGAGCCAGCCACGCTTGTTGCTGCTCGACGAGCCCGCCGCCGGCATGAACCCAACCGAAAAGCACGCGTTGATGGCGCAGATCCGCCGCATCCGCGACCTGGGCGTGACCGTGCTGCTGATCGAACACGACATGGCGCTCGTGATGGGCGTGTCCGACCGCATCATCGTGATGGACCATGGCGAGATCATTGCTCAGGGCACGCCCGCGCAAATCCAGAACGACCCGGTGGTGATCGACGCCTACCTGGGCACGGCGGAGGAAGACGACGGACCCGACGCCACGGACGGGGAGAAGTCGCTATGGGGGTAGAGACGTCCGACAAACTCCTCGACGTTCGCGACCTGCGCGTGAACTACGGCAACATCGAAGCGCTGCACGGCGTTTCGCTCGATGTCGAGCCGGGCGAGATCGTCGCGCTGCTCGGGGCCAACGGCGCGGGCAAGACCACGACGCTGCGCACCATCTCCGGACTGCTGCGTCCGCGCGGCGGCAGCATCGGGTTCGAGGGGCAGGCGCTCGTCGGGCTGCCGTCGCATCGCATCGTCGCGCTCGGGATCGGGCACGTGCCGGAGGGGCGCCGTATTTTCGGCGGGTTGACGGTCGAGGAGAACCTGCGCCTGGGCGGCTACCTGTTGCGGCGCGATGCCGGCGCGCTCGATCAGGGCATTGCTCAGGCATACGAAACATTCAGCCGGCTGCGCGAGCGCAAGGACCAGCTTGCCGGCACGCTGAGCGGCGGCGAGCAGCAAATGCTCGCGATTGCGCGCGCGCTCATGCTCAAGCCCAAACTCGTGCTGCTCGACGAGCCTTCCATGGGGCTCGCGCCCAAGCTCGTGCGCGCGATCTTCGAAGTGATCGCGCGCATCAGCCACGCGGGCACGGCGGTGCTGCTCGTAGAGCAGAATGCGCGGCAGGCGCTGCGCATCGCGAACCGCGCCTATGTGCTGGAAGGCGGCCGCGTGGCGCTCGCGGGTTCGGCCCATGAACTGGCCGACGACAACCGCGTGCGCGCCACCTATCTCGGCGGCAGCGCGGCGGCGCAGGAGGGCGGGGCCGTCTAGGGCACCAGATCGGTTCTCTGGAACATTCATTATCCATAGAGAGAATCATTATCGTTCGCATTAGCAATTATTCATCATCCGATGCAAAATACGAGACACAGCGATTGCCGACGCATCGGGCATAAATTGCGCAAAACCGGCATTTATCTGGAAAATGAGCGAAGGAATATTCGATCGTGGATCAAATATGGCGGCGACCGCTTGAAATCCCGCACCGCAAGCTCGAACGGCCAATCGTGGCGGCAAGCTACCAGTACGACGCTGCCCATAAGGGATCGTGGCTTTCGCACGATCAGGGGCGGTTCGTCTTTACGGAGAGCGGGGTGCTGCGTGTGACGACGCCCAGCGGCATGTGGACGCTCGGGCCGCAGCGCGGGCTGTGGATCGCGCCGCGCGTGCGCCACGAATTGATCGCGACGAGCGCGGTGAGCCTGCATAGCGTGTCGTTCGAGCCGCAGGCGTCGCCGTGGCCGGAATCCGCATGCCATGCGATGCGGGTTTCACCGCTGTTGCGCGAACTGGTGGCCGCGTTGGTCGAAGACCGCGAGCGCGGCCCGGAGTGCCGCTACGCGCTCATTACGCCGCTGTTGCTCAGCGAAATGCGCAATGCGCGCGAGGCCTTAGGCGGCGGGTTGCCGCTGCCGCTCGACCGGCGCTTGCGGCAGATTTGCGATTTCCTGCTGGCGGCGCCTGCCAACGGCGACTCGCTCGCGACCTGGGGCGAGCGCGTGGGGGCAAGTGAACGCACGCTCGCGAGGCGCTTCAAGGACGAGACCGGGTTGACGTTCGGCCACTGGCGCCAGCAGCTGCGCATCGTCGAGGCCGTGTCGAGGCTCGCCCAGGGCGTGCGCGTGGCGGAGATCGCGGCCGAGCTCGGCTATGCGAATTCGAGCGCGTTCATCTCCATGTTCCGCAAGACGATGGGCGAGCCGCCCCAGCGGTATTTGAAAAGCGAGCCGCGTTGAAGGCGTTTGCCGTTCTCGTGGCGCGCGTCACATCTGCTTGAACAGGTGTGCGTACTGGCGGCTTACATCGAGAGCGCCCGCGTGGCCGCGCAGCCTCAACGTCATCTTCCCGATCGCGCTGACCGAGGCGCATTCCACCTGATCCACGTTGACCACCGTGCCGCGGTGAACCTGCCAGAAGCGCGCCGGGTCCAGTTGCGCGGATAACTCTCGCAGGCTCGTGCGGATCAGCAATTCGCCGCTGTGCGTCGTGACCACGACATATTTGTCGGCTGCTTCGAAGTACAAAACATCTTCCACCGGCACCATGCGGATGTCGTTGCCGCTCGAGGCGCGCAGATATCGCAGCGGGGCCCCGCGCGGGGCGCTTTCCGCATTGCCCGCTCGTGCACCGGCGCGCGCTTCGCGAACGTCCTGGGTGATCGTTTCGAGCTGGCGCAGCACGCGTTGCAGATCGGCCTGCATCTGCGGCGCCTCGGCGTCGTTTGCCGCCGATCGCGCGAGCCGGGCGCGCAGGCGCTCCACCGTCCGCGCGAGCCGCGCAGTCTCCACGGGCTTGAGCAGATAGTCGATGGCCGCGGCCTCGAAGGCTTCGAGGGCATAGGCGTCGTAGGCGGTCACGAACACGATTTGCGGCGGCGCGGCGAGATTCGCGCACGCGCGCGCGACATCGAGGCCGGTCGCGCCCGGCATGGCGATGTCGAGGAACGCGACGTCGGGCGTCAGCGCGCCGATGCGTTCGATGGCTTCCTGGCCGTTGCCGGCCGTTGCCACGATGCGCAGTTCCGGCCACGCGGCGGCCAGTTCGCGTTCCAGGGCGGCGGCGATCAGCGGCTCGTCCTCGGCGATCAGTGCGGTCGGGGTGTCGGGCGAGCGGTGCGAGGCGTCGCCGTGTTGCGCCGTATCTGCGGGCGCGTGGCGTTTCATGATCGGGACTCCTGCACGCTTGCACCAACCGTATCGCGCAGCGGCAGCGGCAGCCGCACCCGCGCAACGAGGCCATGCGGCACGTTCTCGATCAGCGTGAGCGCTGCCTGCTCGCCATAGAGCGCCGCGAGCCGCTCGCGCACGTTCACTAGCCCGACGCCCGCGCCCTGGGTGCCCGGCGTCGCGCCAAAACCCGGGCCCGTATCGGTCACGCTCAGCTCGACATGGTCACCGTCGCGCCGTGCGGCAACGTCGATTCTGCCGCCCTCGAGCGCACCCTGGATGCCATGCTTGAGCGCGTTCTCCACGAGCGGCTGCAACAGCATGGGCGGCACCGGGAGGTCGGCGCAATCGTGCGGCAGGTCGAGCGCGTAGGCAAGGCGCGGGCCGATACGCATGGCATGCACGGCGAGCATCGAGTCGAGCACCTTGAACTGCACCGCGAGCGTTTCGCTTTGCGCGCGCGAGGCCTCGAGCGTCGCGCGCAGGAAGCGGTTGAGGCTTGCGAGCAGTTCGCGCGCACGCGGCGGGTCGGACGCGATCAGGCTGTCGAGCGTCGCCAGCGTGTTGAAGAGAAAGTGCGGCTCGATCTGGGCCTGCAGCGCCTGCAGGCGCGCGCTGAGCGCCGTGCGCTCTGCGGCTTCCTTTTGCCATGCCGTGCGCGCGACCTGTTCGCTCAGCTCGGCAATGCGCGTGCGCGACCAGCCATACCAGGTGACCAGCAGCGTGGCGGTCAGCGCGATCCAGCCGGTGAGCGCGAGATCCTTCGTCGCGAACGCGTTATGCAAGCCGATTCCGAGCACCACGCTCGCGATGCCGCGCCCGAGCGACGCGCCGAGCACGATGGCGAGCACCATCGCCAACGCGAGGCGCGGCCCCGTGAGCGCATTGTGGCGTTGCAGAAAGAAGCGGGCGACGTCGAGCAGCAGCATGATCGAAAGCCCGATCGCCTGGCTGAAGACGAGGTTGTCGATGAAGCGCTCGTGAACGCCCGCAGCGGTGAGCGCGACCGCAATCAGCGCATTGCCTATGACGACGATCACGCCCTCGCGCGCGAACCCGGCGAGCAGGACATTGGCCGTCGGCGCGGGGAGGCGGGCGGCGGCGTTCGGAAACTCGACGTGCATGCCAGGAATCATGCGAACCAGCTCGTGACGATGAGGTTGAGCAACCGGTGCGGCGTCGCAACGGCGGCAAGACCGGCCGCGATGAGGCTGAAGAACGAACCGCGCATGGCGAGGCGATGGCCGCGGACGTTGCCGTGGCGGATCGCCCAGATGGCGCGCCCGACGCTTACGAACGTCAGCAGCGACAGGCCGTGCACCCAGGACAGATGCCCCGGATGCAGCTCGCGGATATCGAACGAGCTGAGCGCGGCGGTAAGCATCGTCAGTGCCCAGAGGCGGCCGAGCCACTTGTGCCGCGCGCTGCCCTTTTCGGCCAGCATGACGGCGGTTCCGAGTATGACAGAAAGTGTTGCGGCGACGACGTGCGCAGCAATGATGGCAGACATGCTGGCTCTCCATGGCGGGTCGAGCGGGGGCGATGTCTGCAGTGTGGTGAATGGGGGCGGGGCGGGCGAGGGGGATGCGACGAAGTGTGGGGAAACGGGCGCGAACGGGGCCTGGGTGGCGCGAACGGTCGGCAGGCGGACCGCGCGGCGCCACTCAATCCGGCGGCGCGTTGTCGATTTCCCGCAGAATCTCTTCGAACGGCGCGGGCTTGACGAGATGCCGGTCGAAGCCTGCCTCGCTCGCTGCCTGGCGGTCGCGCTCCTGGCCGTAGCCCGTCAGCGCGATCAATTGCACGTGCGCAGTGGCCGGCCCGGCGCGCAGCGCCTTCGCCAGCGCGTGACCGTCCATGCCGGGCAAGCCGATGTCGAGAATCGCGACGTTGGGCAGGAAGCTCTGCGCGAGCGCGAGTGCGCTCGGTCCGTCGTGCGCCACGCGCACCTCGTGGCCTTCGAGTTCCAGCAGCATGAGCAGCGAAGAAGCGGAATCGACGTTGTCGTCGGCGATCAGCACGCGGCGGCGCGGCGGGGCGATTTGTTCCCCGGCGCCCGGCGCCTCGTCGCGCGGCGCTTCGCACTGCGGCGCCCGCGCGAGCGGCAGACGCACGACGAATTCCGAGCCGTGTCCAAGCCCGTCCGAATGGGCGCTCACCGAGCCGCCATGCAGTTCCGCGAGTTCGCGCACGAGTGCGAGGCCGATGCCGAGGCCGCCATCGGCGCGTTTCAGAGCTTCGCGCGACTGCATGAAGAGCTCGAACACGTAGGGCAGCTCGTCGGGCGCGATGCCGATGCCGTTGTCGCGCACGCGAATCAGGATCTCGTAGACGTCCTGTTCGAGCCGCAACGCGATCTGGCCGCCTTCGGCCGTGTACTTCGCGGCGTTGGAAAGCAGGTTGCTCATGATCTGCGCCACGCGTATCGCGTCGCCGGTCACGTGGCACGGCTCGCAGTCGATCTCGACCGTGAGCGTTTGCGATTTCGCGTCGAGGAAGGGCCGGCTCGTTTCCACGGCGGTCTGGACGATCTCGCGCAGGTCGAGCGTGCTCATCTGCAGCGCGATCTTGCCGTGCGAGATGCGCGAGACGTCGAGCAGGTCGTCGACGAGGCGGCCGAGATGCTCGACCTGGCGGCTCGCGATCTGCCGCGCGTCGGCGCGCATGACATCGTTCGCGCCATGGCGCGGGTCGAGTAGCGCGATGGCGTTGCGAATCGGCGCGAGCGGATTGCGCAGTTCGTGCGCGAGTGTCGCGAGGAAGCGGTCCTTGCGGCGGTCGGCGTCACGCAGCGCTTTTTCGGCCGCGTAGAGGCGCAGGAGCGCGCGCACGTTCGCCACCAGCTCGGCGGGCTCGACGGGCTCGGTGAGGTAGCTGTCGGCGCCGCCGTCGAGCGCGAGAATCTTGTCGCGCGTCTGCACCGCGGCGGCGGAGGTCTGCAGCACGAGCGTGGAGTTAGTATCCGGGTCTGCCTTGATGAGGCGGCACACTTCGATGCCGCTGATGTCGGGCAGCTTCACGTCGAGCAGCACGATCGCAGGCGCCTGTTCGCGCACGGCTTCGAGCGCGGCCTGGCCCGTCGCGGCTTCGATCACGGCGTAGCCGGCGTGGCGCAGCACGCGCGACTTCACGTAGCGCGCGCCTTCGTTGTCGTCGACGTTGAGGATCAGCGTGGCCTGCGCGTTCATGGCGCCGCGTCCCCGGAGGTCTCGGGTTCGTCCTCGACGGACGTCGCGAGGCACACCGGCACGTTCAGGCGGAACGTCGAGCCCACGCCGGGCTCGCTTTCCACGCCCACTTCGCCGCCCAGCAGCGCCGCAAGCTTGCGGCACAGCGGCAGGCCAAGACCCGTTCCCTTCACGCGCTGCTGGAGGCGGTTCTGCACCTGGCCGAACTCCTCGAAAATGATCTGGTGGTGTTCGGGAGCAATTCCGATGCCCGTGTCCGCAACGAAGAAGGTGATGCGCGCTTCGTCGCCGTCGCCGGGCATGCACTGGGCGCCCACGCGAATCTGCCCGCGCTCGGTGTACTTGAGCGCGTTCGAGACGAAATTGCGCAGGATCTGCGTGAGTTTGGGTTCGTCGGTGTAAAGCTGCGGCAGGCCTGCCGTGGAACCGAACTCGAGCGTGACCTCCGGCGTATCGAGCAGCGGCATGAGCATGGTGCGCAGCGCGGCGAAGAGGTCGGCGGCATCGAACCACGTGGGCACGACTTCGGTCTTGCCGGCTTCGATCTTCGCGAGATCGAGCAGGTCGTTCACGGTCTCGCCCAGGCTTTCCGCCGACGAAAGAATCAGCTTGACCTGGCGTTCCTGCTCCACGCTCAGGTCGCCATCGAGCCGGTTGAGCAGCAGGTTGGCGAGCGCGCGGATCGAACTGAGCGGTGTGCGCAATTCGTGGCTCATGTTCGAGAGAAAGCGCGTCTTCATCATGTCGGCGCGGCGCAGCTCCTCGGCGCGCTCGTCGAGTTCGGCGTAGAGCGCCACCACGCCGCGGTTGGTCGCTTCCAGCTCCTGCGTGAGGCGCGAGAGTTCTTCCTGGCGTTCGCGCAGTTCGTCGAGCGCCGTCACGAGTTCGCGGTTCTGCTGCTGCAGTTCTTCGAGCGAGTCGCCATGCGCGCCTTCCTGCGGACTGCGTGCGGCGAGTTCGTGCACGATGCGCTCGAGTTCCGGGCCACTCGCCTCGCCGCGCTCGTGCGGCAAGTCGCGCGTCATGGTGACGGTCGTGCCGCCAGTCGACGAGCAAATCTCGAAGCGGTCCATGAGGCGGCGGCTGCCCGTGATGCCGAGGCCCATGCCGCCCGGCGAGCGATAAGTGCCGTCGAGCACGGCTTCGAGTTCGCGCACGCCGGGGCCCTGGTCGCTGACCTGCACGGCGAGCGCTTCGCGCGGCCGCTCGCCTTCCAGCGCGAAGGCGACTTCGCCGCCGCCCGCATATTCGAACGCGTTGCGGGCGATTTCGGAGACGGCGCTCGCAATGCGCGTCTGGTCGAGCGGCGAGAAGCCGAGTCCGGCGGCGAGCTCGCGCGCGCGGCGACGCGCGGCGACGACGTCCTGGGCGGTTTGCAGCCGGATGCGCAGCAGGGGCTTATTCATGATTCAACTGTACTCCGGGGCGGGCGCGCACGACGACGACGGTGGCGTCGTCGCGCCGGCGCGCGAAGTCTCGGTAGAGAACGGCCGCGATCACGGCGGCGGGCTGGTTGGCGAGGCCGGGCCAGGCGGCGAGGTCCCAGCGGGTGCCGATGCCGTCCGAATGCAGGACGAGGAGCGCGTTCTCGCTCCACGTCAGCTCGAACTCCTGGGTGCCGCGCATCGTGTGGCCCACGATGCCGTTGCGCGAGACGAGCTGATAACACTCGCGCGCGGGTGGTGTGCCTGCGCCGGCGGAGCGCTGCGCGTGGCCGGTCGAAGCGCGGTTATCGATGGGGCGGCCCGCGCCATACGCGACCGCCGAGATGTTGCCCGTGCCGCAAAACGCGAGCGCGCCGCGCGCCAGATCGATGCGCACGAGCGCGAGCGCCGCGCCGCGCGTGGGGCGCAGGGCCGCGTGCGAGAGTTCCATGAGTGCGGCGGGCGCGAGGCCGGCGCGGCGGCGCAACACGTCGAGCGCGGCCACGGCGGCCACGTGGGCTTCGGCACCGTGGCCGAGCCCATCGGCGAGTGCGAGCGTGAGGCCGCTCTGGTCGGCCTGCGCCTGCCAGCCGTCGCCGCAGACTTCCTCGCCGGGGTAAGGCACGCAGACCCCGCCGATCTCGGGTCTGGTGAATGCCGCGAGCGCTGCGTTGACGCCGCTTTTCTGCACGAGCACGCGCAACACCGTGCCCGCGCCCGGCTGCGAGTAAATGGCGAACTGGTTCGAGAGCCGCCGGATCGCGCCGAGCCCGGTGCCGGGCGTCCCGGTCGTGGAGTGGCCGTCGGCGAGGGCGATGCCCACGTCGGCCATGCCGGGGCCGCTGTCGAGCGCGATCAGCTCCACCGCGCCCTCCAGCGCGCGCACGAGCAGTTCGCCGTGGCCGGCATGCTTGAGGATATTGGTGGCCGCTTCCGTGAGCACGATCGCGAGGCGGCCGGCGTCGGTCTCGCTGAGCGCCGCAAAGCGCGCGGCTTCGCTGGCGCCGCGGCGTGCAAAGGCGACGCCGCTGGCGTCGCCGATCTCGAAGGAGCGGTGGGTGCCGCCGGCAGAACCGGCCGCGCCGTCTAGCGTACTTTCCATTTCGTGATGGTGACCGTTGTACCGCTGCCCGGTGTCGATTCGATCGTGAACTCGTCGCACAGTCGCCGCGAGCCGCCGAGGCCGAGTCCCAGGCCATTGCCGCTCGTGAAGCCGTCCTGCAGCGCGCGCCCGATATCAGCAATACCCGGACCCTGATCGACGAACGAGAGCCGCAGTCCCACGCGCACGCCTTTTTCCAGCACGTCGAGCCGCGCATCGCCGCCGCCGCCATGCTGCAGCGTGTTGCGTGCGAGCTCGCTCGCCGCCGTCACGAACTTGGTCTGTTCGATGAGCGAGAAGCCCTGCGCGATCGCGGCGTCGCGCACGATCTGTCGCAGCCGGACGATTTCCTCGTCCGATCTCAGGCTCACCTGGGCCGCAAGCCTTCCGGTCGTGTCGTTGCTATTCATGATTGAACGCAAGAGACGTGCTAGCTAACGGAGTCATCGGACTCAACGGAGCTGCCGCTGCTTGAGCAGCGCCATGCCTTTTTCGACGTTCAGCGCGGTGCGCACGCCCGACAGCGTGAGACCGAGCTCGACCAGCGTGATCGCCACGGACGGCTGCATGCCGACCACCACGGTCTGCGCGTCGAGCACCATCGCCATGGCGGCCGTGTTGCTGATCATGCGGCCGATGAACGAGTCGACCACGTCGAGCGTCGAGATGTCGATCAGCACGCCCTTGGCCGACTCTTTCACGATGCGCTCGGTAAGGTCGTCCTGCAGTGCGATCGCGAGGCGGTCGTGCATGTCCACCTGGATCGTGACGATCAGGCAGTCGCCGAGGCGCAGAATCGGAATGCGTTCCATCGTGTGCGGTTCCCCGTGCTTCAGTGGCGCTGAGTGGCGTTCAGGTCGTGGCCTTCGGCGAGATGATGGTCGCGCCGATGCGCTGCAACGCGATGACGAAGGCGTCGGCGAGCGTGGACTTGGTCGTGACGTTGGTGAGATCGACGCCCAGATGCACGATGGTCTGCGCGATCTGCGGGCGGATGCCGCTGATGATGCAGTCCGCGCCCATGAGGCGCGCGGCGGCCACGGTCTTGAGCAGATGCTGCGCGACGAGCGTGTCGACGGTGGGCACGCCCGTGATGTCGATGATCGCGAGGCCCGCACCCGTGTCGACGATCTTCTGCAGCAGGCTCTCCATGACGACCTGGGTGCGCGCGGAATCGAGTGTGCCGATGAGCGGCAGCGCGAGGATGCCTTCCCAAAGCTGCACGACGGGCGTGGAAAGCTCGAGCAGTTCTTCCTGCTGGCGCGCGATGATCGCTTCGCGGCTCTTCTGGAAAATGTCGGTGGTGTAGATGCCGAAGCCATCGAGCAGCAGGTTGACCTGCCAGCTCACATGGGCAAGCTCGGCGGCGTTGTTCGCATACGCCTCGCGCAGCCGCGCATAGAGCGGCTCCTTGAACGAGAACACGAAGGTGGCCGTCTCGACAGGCGTGTAGCCCTGACGTGCGCGATGCGCCGACATGTCCGCGAGGAATGCGCGCACCGGCTCCCAGTCCGGGCTGCCCGAATCGAAGGTTCCGGTGTTAGGCAGCGTGTCGAGAAAGACATTCAGGAACGCCGAAAACTGCTCGCGAATTTCCCCCTCCATCGCAAGGCCGCGGCGCAGCGCGATCGGCAGATGCAGGCGCAGCCATTCCGCGAGCAGCGTGTCGCGATGCTGGCCGAGGATGTCCGCAATGCGAACCTGTTCCGGTGTGTTCATGCGATCTCCTGAGCGATGGGGCCACGCCTCCTTTCTGGACGAGCCGCTGAACCTTGCACCCTCGTATCGATTCGATCCCAATTGCATGGCGATTGAACCGATTACGCGGTCAGTCAAGGCGAGCGAACGGGCGGGCGTGGGGCTGCATGCGTTTTTCGTGCCCGCTGTTCCGCGCAACGACTGCTGGGCCTGCGGCGCGCGGGAGCGTCCGCTTTGCCATGACGCGCTTGTAGTTTTTACAGGGCGGTCTTTATGTGCAGATGAGTGAGCCTTGTTTTGGGGTGGCCCGCTATGTCATGGAATGGTATGTAACTTGCTTTACCGTAGCGCCTTTCGGGCTGGAGGCGTTCCTCGGAAGCCGGTGCGCGGGCTCGCACGCCCCGCGCGTGAAGGCATGAACGCACGAGCCGCACAGCGATCCGACCGGACCCCGCCCGACCCGCTAGACTGAGCGCTGGCGTGCGCTTGCGCGAAGCGTGCGGTTTGTCGATTTCGCGCCCGCTCGCCTCTCCCGCCATTGCCCAGAGATATCGATGACCAGGTTATTCCGCATGACCGCGCTGCTTGCGTGGTGTCTGTCGTTCCTGCCCGCTACGGCGGCATTCGCTCAATCGGCCCAGGTGGACCAGTCGGACCCGCAGGCGCTCATCAAGACCGCCACGCAGCAGATCCTCGACGAGGTCCGCACGAAGGCCATCGCGCCCGACGATATCGCGCGCATCCAGGATATCGTCAACCGCGACATTCTTCCGTACGTCGATTTTCGCCGCACCACGCGCCTCGCCATGGGGCCGCACTGGCGCACCACGACGCCCGAGCAGCAAGCGCAGATCGAGCAGCAGTTCCAGCTGCTGCTGATCCATCTCTACTCGGGCGCCATCGCGCAACTCAAGCCTGACCAGAAGATCGAGTACCCGCCCATGCGCAGTTCGCCAGGAGACACCGACGTCGTCGTGCGCACGCTCGCGCAGACCAGCAGCAATCCGGTTGAAATCGATTACCGCCTGTACAAGACGCCGCAGGGCTGGCGCCTTTATGACCTGAACGTGCTCGGTGCGTGGCTGATCCAGACCTATCGCCAGCAGTTCAACGAGAAGATCCAGCAGGGCGGCGTGGACGGGCTCATCCAGTTCCTGACCGCGCGCAACCAGGAGCTCGTCACGGGCAAGACGCAGACGCAGTGACGTGCGGTTTTTGCGTCCGCCTCTCGCGACCTGCGAAAATCTGGACGGCTGCGCCTCACGTATGGAGGCGCTGTACCATTTCCAGGTGCGCCTCGTGCGTATAGATGGGCCGTGCGCTTGCCCGAGCCCGCGCGGTCCCGATGTTTCTTTTTTTGCCGATCCGATCCGACATGAATTTCCCGCTGCCGCCGCAGGGCCGACGCAACCGGGTGTTTCCGCCAAGCCCGCCGACGCTGCACAGCCTCGCCTCCGTCATTACCGGCGTGGTCGTGGTGTGCGGCCTGTACTTTGGGCGTGCGGTGCTGATTCCCATTACGCTCTCGGTGCTGCTGAGCTTTCTGCTGGCGCCGCTCGTGACCACGCTGCGGCGCTTTCATCTGCCACAGTTCCTCGCCATCCTCGTTGCGGTGCTTTCCACCGTGCTCGCGCTTGCCGGTGTGGGCGCGCTGATCGCCGCGCAGGTCTACCAGCTTTCCGCCTCCCTGCCGCAGTACCAGGAAGAGATCGAGCAGAAAGTGCAAACGGTGCAGGAAAAAACCGTAGGCCGCGCCGATTCGCTGATGTCGCGAGCCGCCACCGCGCTGCAGCGTGTGACGCCCACGCCGCCGCCCGCGCCGCCGCAGCCGCGCGGGCGCGCGGCGCGCAATCAGCCGCAGCAGCCCATGCCCGTGGAGATCCATAATCCCGCGCCCACGCCGCTTACGCTCGCGCAAAAGGCGCTCGCCCCAGCTATCGCGCCGCTCGAGACGACCTTCATCGTGCTGGTGGTGACGATCTTCATCCTGTTCCAGCGCGAGGATCTGCGCGACCGGCTCATCAGCGTGTTCGGCTCAGACGACCTGCACCGCACCACAACCGCCATCAACGACGCCTCGCAGCGGCTCTCGCGCTACTTCGTCGCGCAAGTCGGCGTGAACGTCACGGTGGGCGGCGTGATCGCGCTGGGGCTGGCGGGCATCGGCGTGCCGGGCGCGCTGTTGTTCGGCGCGGTGGCGGCGCTCATGCGCTTCGTGCCGTACATCGGAATCTGGATCGCCGCGATCATGGCGACGATCGTCGCCGCGGCCACGCAGCCGCAGTGGACCATGGGCGTCACGACGCTGATCTTCTTCATCGTCGTGGACGTGGTGGCGGGTCAGTTCGCCGAGCCGATGGTCTATGGCAAGCGCTCGGGCCTTTCGCCGCTGGCCGTGGTAGTGGCGGCGATCTTCTGGAGCTGGCTGTGGGGGCCTGTGGGGCTGGTGCTTTCCACGCCGCTCACGCTGTGCATCGTCACGCTGGGCCGCTACGTGGACCGGCTGAACTTCCTCACGATCCTGCTCGGCGACCAGCCCGCGCTCACGCCGGCGCAAACCTGCTACCAGCGCCTGCTCGCCGACGATCCTCATGAAGCGCTGCTGCAGGCGGACCGGCTGCTCACGAGCATGCCGCTCATCGACTACTACGAGCAGGTGGTGTTCGAGGGCCTGCGCTTCGCGCGCAACGACGCCTTGCGCGGCGTGCTGCCCGGCGAGCAGGTCGCACGCATCAACCAGGCGCTGCTCGATATCGTCGAGGATCTCGAATCCGTGGACGATTCTCGCCACACCGCAGCCGAGGAGGAGAGCGCCAGGAAGTCCGTCGAAGGCGCGGACGAAGGCGCCAAGGTAATCGAGTTCACGCTCTCGCCGGACGCGGGCGAGGTGCTCTGCGTACCCGGACGCGGCGCGTTCGACGACGTGGCGGTGGCGATCGTCGGCCAGTTGCTCATGCGGCGCAACATTCCCTGCACGGCCACCACCTACGACGAAGTGCGCGCCACGCGCGGGGCCATGATCGACGAGCGCTCGCCGGCCATCTGCCTGGTGTCGCTCGATGCGCCCGAGTCGGCGCCGTACCTGCGCAATCTCGTGCGGCGCCTGCGCGAGCGTGCGCCCGACGCGACCATCGTGGTGGGCATCGGCGCGGCGCTGCGCGACGACGGAGCAGGCATTGCCGACGACCCCGGCACGCTCTTCCCGACCTCGCTGCGCAACCTCGTGGAGGAATGCGGCGCGGCGCTCGTGCCGGCTCACACGCCGCAAAGCGAAAAGAGGGCGGCAGCACCGGATATGCAGGATCAATATAGTGCGGGAGCGAAATTGTGACAGTCATGCCCGTGTCACATTAAGGCTCGAATATATGCGGCCCTGTGCCCCTGGTTGCGGCATGAAAGTTACTGGGAGACGACATTGCTGAGCCCTAAGGAATTCGCCACGCTGATGCTGGTCCGCCATTCGCCGGACCAGATCGACATGAATCGCCAGGAACTGGACACGCTGCTCGAGCGTCAGCTGGTTGCGCTCGAGCATTGGACGGAAGGCCACCGCCGGCTGTCGCTCACGATCGCCGGCCGCTCGCTGCTCGAAGCCGTGGGGCGGCTGGAATACGTGACGGGTTTGCCCGAGGGGTATGGCAACGAGCGCCTCGCCGCCGGCCTTTGATGCTTGTGTGATTCTCACGCAGTGAGCCTGCGCGCGGCCCGGCCTCGAATGGAGCCGGGCCGTATCTTTATGCAAAACACATTTCCCCGCTTGCATTTACTGAGGCATGCCAGGTAATTGTGTGCTTTTGCCCACGCCCGCAGGCGTGATCGTCTTGTGTCCCCCAAAGGGCGCTGCTACGCTGAGTCGGTTCTCCGGCGGTATCGAGCGAAGGCCGGCGCACGCTGTCTTACGGAAGGATTGCGGCAGGCGTTTTCCTGTACGGGTATTTCCCCATCGCCCGGCTTGGTGGCGCTCGTCAAACTGACTCCATCCTCCAGAGTCTTTCCCAACTCACCTACCCCCCTAAAGCAAAAGGAGGATCTATGGCAAAGCGTATTGCCTACGTGACCGGCGGCATGGGCGGCATCGGAACGGCCATCTGCCAGCGTCTGCACAAGGATGGCTACACGGTGGTCGCGGGCTGCGGCCCGAACTCGCAGCGCAAGGCGCGCTGGCTCGACGAGCAGAAGGCGCTGGGCTACGAGTTCGTCGCGTCGGAAGGCAACGTGGCCGACTGGGACTCCACGGCTGCCGCGTTCGAGAAGGTGAAGAAGGACGTCGGCGAGATCGACATCCTGGTCAACAACGCCGGCATCACGCGCGACGTCGTCTTCCGCAAGATGACGCACGAAGACTGGATCGCGGTGATCGACACCAATCTCACGAGCCTCTTCAACGTGACCAAGCAGGTGATCGACGGCATGATCGAGCGGGGCTTTGGGCGGGTGATCAATATTTCGTCGGTCAACGGGCAGAAAGGCCAGTTCGGTCAGACGAATTACTCTACGGCCAAGGCCGGCATTCACGGCTTCACCATGGCGCTCGCGCAGGAAGTGGCGACCAAGGGCGTGACGGTCAACACCGTTTCTCCCGGCTATATCGGCACGGACATGGTGAAGGCGGTGAAGCCCGAAGTGCTCTCGAAGATCGTCGACAGCATTCCGGTGCGGCGCCTCGGCGAGCCGCAGGAAATTGCCTCGATCGTGGCGTGGCTCGCGTCCGACGAAGCAGGTTTCTCGACCGGCGCGGACTTCTCGCTCAACGGCGGCCTGCACATGAGCTGAGCATTGCCGCGGCTTCTTGCGCGGTGCTTGTGAGCACAACGAAGTGATCTGGCGGGAGCGGCGAAATGCCGGCTCCCGCCTCGTATTTGGGGGCGCCGGTTTTGTGCTGGGTCTGGAATCGGCGTCCGGCGACCGCAGCGCAGGACACGTGAGGCAGGCGCGCTCGCGCCACGCGTTCCACTTGCGACGCACCAGGCGAGAGTTCTTCCTAGACTATCGTCATGGCCTCGACCCGCGACCGCAATCCGTCATCACCGCCGCTTTCCCGCTACGGAAAAAAGCGGGATTTCAGTGTCACGCCTGAACCGGCGCCGCCGGCTGCCAGCTCGCCCATTGAAAATGGACATCTGGGCTTCGTCGTGCAGAAGCACTGGGCGAGCCGGCTGCACTACGACTTCCGGCTCGAACTCGACGGGGTATTGCTCTCATGGGCCGTGCCCAAAGGTCCGTGTTACGACCCGAAGGAAAAACGGATGGCCATTCACGTGGAGGACCATCCTGCCGACTACGCGGGTTTTGAAGGCACGATTCCGGCAAAGCAATACGGCGCTGGCGACGTGATCGTCTGGGACCGTGGCACCTGGGAACCCGTCGGTGATCCGCGTGAGGGGATGACTGCGGGCAAGCTGGTCTTCCGTCTCCACGGCGAAAAACTTGCCGGACTCTGGGAGCTGGTCCGCATATCGAAGCCCGGCGACAGGCAAGACCAGTGGATGCTGTTCAAGAAGCGCGATGCCTGGGCGCAGCCGCTTGCCGAATACGATGTCATCAAGGCGCTTCCGGATAGCGTGACGGCGAAGCCGCTCGGGCTCATCGAGGAACGTGCGCCGCGGGCAGCGAGGCCTGCGCGCAGCGAATCGTCGGAGATCGACCTTTGCGCGGCGGTGTCTGCTCCGTTGCCTGCCAGGCTCGAGCCCCAACTCGCGACCCTGGCGCCATCACTTCCCACAAGCGGTGATTGGGTAACGGAAGCCAAGCTCGACGGCTATCGCATGCTGTCCCGCGTCGCCAAAGGCCGTGTGCGACTCATCACACGAGGCGGTCATGACTGGACAGCGAGGTTTCCCGCGCTTGCAGCAGAGGTCGAGGCGCTTGCGCTCAACAGCGCGTGGCTGGATGGCGAAATCACCGTCCTCAAAAACGGCCTTCCCAGTTTCGCTGCGTTGCAAGATGCGATAGACGGCAACGCGAATCAAGACATCGTCTACTTCCTGTTCGACCTGGTGTACCTCGACGGGAAAGACCTCAGGAAGGTGCCGCTGTGGTCGAGGCGCATGCTGCTCGCGCAGCTTCTTCACGATGCCGGTGAGCACATCCGGTTCAGCGAGGACTTCGAGGCGCCCCCGACCCAACTGTTCGAGGCCGCCTCGGGCCTGGGCCTGGAAGGCCTCATGCTCAAGCGCCGCGACGCGCCTTATGAGTCGGGGCGGACCCAGACGTGGCTCAAGGCAAAATCCCGGCTCCGGCAGGAACTGGTCATCTGCGGGTTCACGGCCCGAGGCGGCAAAGACGGAGAGATTGGCAGCCTGTTGCTTGGCTATTACGCAGACGGCAGGCTTCGCGACGCTGGAAGCGTCGGCACCGGCTGGGACGCCAGGATCGCGCGGGACCTGTGGGCGCGGCTGACGCCGCTCGAAGTCGATGCAGCACCCTTTGAAGTCGACGTCGCGAGGTCGCGCCGGTGGGCCCGGCGCTCGGCCGGCAGTGAGCGGTGGGTTCGCCCTGAACTCGTCGCAGAGGTCGAATTCGCGGACTGGACTGCCGATGGCGTCATCCGGCAGGCCTCGTTCAGAGGTCTGCGCATCGACAAGCCGCCAGGCGGCGTCGTCCGGGAGGGGGGGAAGACGCAGGCGCCGGAGCCGCAACTGAAGCTGAAAATCACGCATCCGGAACGCGTCGTCGACCCATCGACGGGTGTCACGAAGGCGGACCTCGTGCGCTACTACGCGAGTATCGCGGAGCGGATGCTGCTTCACCTGAAGGCCCGGCCCATTGCGATGGTTCGCGCGCCCGCAGGCATCGCCGAAGACCTGTTCTTTCAGAAGCATGCCGAGAGAACAGGCATGCCCGGATTGACGGCTCACGACCGCAGTCTCTGGCCGAATCATCCGCCCCTCTTGAGCGTCGACACGGTCGATGCGCTGCTGTCGGCGGCACAGATGAACGCCGTCGAGTTTCACACCTGGAATTCGACCGTTCGACGTCTCGACAAGCCCGACAGGGTCATCTTCGACCTGGACCCAGGCGAGGGCGTGAAATGGGGACGCGTTCAGGAAGCGGCGCTGCTGGTTCAAACGTTGTTGTCGGAACTGGGGCTGCACGCCTGGCTGAAGACGAGCGGCGGAAAGGGCTTGCACGTCGTCGTGCCGCTCGCGCCGCGGCTGGACTACGATGCGGTCAAGTCGTTCTCGCAGGCATTCGTGCGGCATCTGGCGAAGACGATTCCCGAGCGCTTTTCGGCGACCGCCGGGGCTTCGAACCGGGTCGGAAAGGTCTATGTCGACTACTTGCGCAACGGCAAGGCACAGACCACCGCTGCGGCATTTTCCGCGCGTGCGCGACCCGGGATGGGCGTCTCGATGCCGGTCGCCTGGGAGCAGTTGAACGACCTCAAGAGCGGGGCGCAGTGGACCGTACAAACGGCCCGCGAGTATCTGAGCTTCCAGCAGCAGGACCCGTGGGCCGATTACTGGTCGGGGTCGCAATCGTTGGCACCGGCGATAAAGCGCCTAAAATGAAACGACCGCCGGTCGGCGGCGGCACGCGCTTTGCGTGAGCGACGTGCCGAACCTGCAAATCCGCGAGGAGAAGTCCATGCCCGCCCGCTCAATTGCTTCCCTGACGCTGTCCTTCGGGCTCGTTTCGATTCCGGTGAAGCTCTATACCGCTACCGAGAGTTCGTCCGACATCCGGTTCCACATGCTGGCGCCCGACGGCTCGCGCGTGAAGCAGCAATACGTCTCCGAGAAGACGGGCGATGTCGTCGAGCGCTCGAGCATGAACAAGGGCTACGAATTCGAAAAGGACCGCTTCGTGGTCTTCACCACCGACGAGCTAAAGGCGCTGGAAGACGCTGCGAGCCATGTCGTCGAAATCATGGCCTTCATCCCGGAAGAGGCGATCAACCCGGTCTTCTACGACAAGGCCTACTACATTGCACCCGACAAGCGCGGCGGCAAGCCGTATAGCCTCTTGCAGCAGGCGCTCGTGCAGAGCGGTCGCTGCGCGTTGGCGAAATGGGCGTCGAAAGGACGGACGCGGATCGTGCAGGTGCGCCCCGAAGAAGATGGACTCGTCTTTCAGCAACTGCTGTACGCCGACGAGGTTCGCTCGCTGGCTGACCTCCATGTCGAACATGTCGACGTATCCGATACCGAGATGAAACTCGCGCTGCAGATTATCGAGCAGGGCTCCGAGGACAATTACGACCCGACTGCGTACGAAGACGAAGAGAAGAAGCGCATCCTCGCAGCCATCGACGAAAAGATCGCAGGCAAGCAGGTCGTCGTTCACGAGGCTCGCGAAGAGCTTGCGGGTGGCGGACAGGTTATCGACCTGATGGATGCATTGCGGGCGAGTTTGAAGGGTGGTGCAAAAGCGAAGGCCGCTCCGGCGCCCAAGCGTAGCAAGAGCGCGGAGCCCGTTACCGAACTGCCTGTCGCGCCCAGGACGCGCAAGCCGCCGGCGCGTGCCGCCAAGGCGCCCGCTGAAGCGCCTGCCAGGGTGCGGGCACGCAAGTGACGCCACAAGTCGCCGCGCGCGAAATTTCGATGCGCGAGTTGCAGGCCATGCTGGGCGTTTCCCGGAGGGTGGTATCGGGCCTCATTGCTGCAGGATTCGTCAACCCGTCACGCGGACCGCGAAACGCCTACCGCTTCACGTTCCAGGACGTCGTGCTGCTGCGTACGGCGTTGCAGCTGCGCGATGCGCGTATTCCACCGCGCAAGATCATCATGGCGCTCACGCGGCTCAGAGACGAGTTGCCCGATCAGTTACCGCTTACGGGGATTCGCGTATCGGCAGTCGGCAACGACGTGGCCGTGCGAACGGGTCCTTCGCAGTGGGATGCCGCCACCGGTCAGTTCCTGCTGGATTTCGAAGTGGCGCAGATCAAGGGCGATGTCGTGTTTCTCGACTCGGCGCCTGCTCAAAAGAATCTCGCGCATCAGGCGCAGGAGTGGTACGACCTCGGCGAACAGTTGAGAGCATCCGATGTGAACGGCGCTGAACGGGCGTACAAGAAGGCTATCGCGCTATCGCCGCAACCTTTTTATCCTGCCTACGTTGACCTGGGCGCGCTGCTGTGTGAACTCGAATCCCGGTGCGAAGATGCGCTGCATGTATTCGATGAGGCGTTGGCTCACTTTCCCGACGATGCCGTGTTGCACTTCAATCGCGCGATTGCGTTCGAGGAGCTGGGACGCTTCGAAGACGCCGAGCGAAGCTATATGCGCTGCCTCGAACTCGACCCGACGTACGCGGACGCTCACCACAACCTGGCCATGCTGCTCGAAAGACGTGGCGACCCGCAGGGTTTGGTTCGTCATTTGAGCGCGTATCGACGGTTGACTACCTAAACCGTGCAGAAGGTGGCAAGTGGGCCAGAATGCGCGCAAAAACACAGCTTTCCCCGCACAGACCGCGACAACCCCCGCCTCAAACCGTCCCCACCAGAATCGACTCCCCGCTAGCCGGCCTCAGCCCATCGCTTCGTCCTGCGAAGTAAAGTGCGGTGAGATCCGCGGTCGAAACATGACGCGCATTGCGCAACCCGGCCTCGCTTGCCAGCGCAAGCATCTCATCGGGCGCGAAAAAGCTCACGAACGGCGTACCTGCCGCCTTCGCGCGTTCATACACGGCGGCATGCTGCGAGCGCTCGGGCTCGTCGATGAGTTCGAGTGGCAGGAGGAAGGTCATGACGAGCGTCGAGCCCGGTGCGAGTTGCGCGATCTGCCGCAGCGTCGCGAGGTTCGCCTCGCGCGTGAGATACATGGAAACGCCCGTCGAGGCGATCACCGCGGGACTCGCGGCATCGAACCCTGCCGCGGCGAGCCGTTCCCACCACGTCTCGCCGGCTTCGAAATCCACCGGCACGAAGCGCAGCCACGCCTGCTCGCGATACCCCAGCTCCATGAGCCGCTGACGCTTCCATGTCTGCGTGCCCGGCTTGTCCACTTCGTACACGTGCAGGCGCGAGGCGATTTCGGGGTGGCGCTGGGCGAACGTGTCGAGTCCCGCGCCGAGAAGCACGTACTGGCGGGCGAGCCCGTTAGCGGTCTGTTCGGCGACAAGGTCTTCGACGAAGCGCGCGCGCCCGACGATCGAGGCACGATAACCGCGCGTCCCTTCAGGGTGCATATCGGGCCGCTCGCGCCAGTTCGACTCCGGTGCGGCGATCTGCATGCCGGTTTCGTCTTCGAGCACGTGGGGCGCATCGTCGACCTGGACGTGCAGCGCGCGCCACAGCGCGACGCGAATGGCGGTGCTGTCGGGAGCGGCGGGATGGCTGGCGGGCATGGTTCGGTCCTCTCGCGCGGGTTTCGTCGCACGATTATCGCGCGCCTTGCTCGCGGCCGTGTGTCCCGTAGATGTCGGCGCTCACCTGCCGCAACGCCTCGATCATCACGCTCGCCGCGGGCGTGAGGAGGCCGTCCGCGCGCGTGATGATGCCGAAGTCGTCCATCTGGCAATCCATCGGCACGGGCAGGATCGCGACCATGCCGTGCGCCGCGTAGTAGCGCGCCACGTCCTCGGTGAGCACGGCGATCATGTCGCTTTGCTCCAGCACGCGCGTGATGAACAGCAGCGCGGGTGTCTCGACCACGTTCGATGGGGGCGCGAGGCTCGCGCGCTGGAACATCAGCTCGAAGCGGTGGCGCAGCACGCTGCCAACGGGCGGCACGACCCACGTGGCGCGCGCGATGTCGGCGAGCGCGATCGGTCGGGCTTCGTCCTGCGCCGCCACGAGCATGGGGTGCCCCGGCCGGACCACGGCGCACACGGGCTCGCCCGCGAGCGGTTCGTAACGCAACTGGAGCTTGTCGTGCTCGGCGGACAGGCGGCCCAGCACCACGTCGAGCTTGTCTTGCGCCAGGTGTTCGAGCAGCACGTTGCTGGCGTCGATCTCCACGGAGACGCGCAGGTTCGCATGCGTGCGCTTGACCGCCGCAACGGCCGCCGGCAGCACGCGCACGCCAGGCGAGGTGATCGCGCCCACCGCCACGTGGCCAAGGCGCCCGGCCTTGAGCGCGCTAAGCTCCTCCTGCGCCTGGTCCAGGCTGCCGAGCACGGCGCGCGCGTGGCGGATCAGCGCGTCGCCGTACAGCGTGGGCCGCATGCCGCGCGGCATGCGTTCGAACAGCACCGCACCGAGCATGTCTTCGAGCTCGCGCAGGAGCTTCGAGGCGGCGGGCTGCGTCATGTTCAGCGCCGCCGCCGCGCGGTGAATGTTACCTTCCTCCGCCAGCGCCACGACGAGGAGCAATTGCCGCGTTTTCAGCCGCGTGCGCACGTACCAGGGGCTCGTATCGAGCATGTCTCCGCCTGATTTCCCAAATAGTTTTAGGTGTTTATACCAATGCCGATTTCGATATCGGAAGCGTCCATTATTTCATTAGGAGGTTATCAGACTTCTCCGTAGACTGTCCCGAATCCATCGCTCGAAGCACTCGGCGAACTACTCGCTCTACACAACGAACACGATGTCGGATACCAAACCCAAACTGCGCTCCCAACAGTGGTTCGGCACCACGGACAAGAACGGCTTCATGTACCGAAGCTGGATGAAGAATCAAGGCATTCCCGATCACGAATTCGATGGTCGCCCGATCATCGGCATCTGCAACACCTGGTCGGAACTCACGCCCTGCAATGCGCATTTCCGCAAGCTCGCCGAGCACGTGAAGCGCGGCATTTATGAAGCGGGCGGCTTCCCGGTCGAATTCCCGGTGTTCTCGAACGGCGAATCGAACCTGCGTCCCTCGGCCATGCTCACGCGCAATCTCGCCTCCATGGACGTGGAAGAGGCGATTCGCGGCAACCCCATCGACGCCGTCGTGCTGCTGTGCGGCTGTGACAAGACCACGCCCGCGCTGCTGATGGGCGCGGCGAGCGTGGACGTGCCCGCCATCGTCGTGACCGGCGGCCCGATGCTCAACGGCAAGCACGAAGGCCGTGACATCGGCTCCGGCACGGTCGTCTGGAGGCTGCACGAGGAGCTGAAGGCGGGCGAGATCAACCTGCATCAGTTCCTTTCGGCCGAAGCGGGCATGTCGCGCTCGGCGGGCACCTGCAACACCATGGGCACTGCCTCGACGATGGCCTGCATGGCCGAATCGCTCGGCGTTTCGCTGCCGCACAACGCCGCGATTCCCGCCGTCGATTCGCGCCGCTACGTGCTCGCGCACATGTCGGGCATCCGCATCGTGCAGATGGCGCTGGAAGACCTGAAGCTCTCGAAGGTCCTCACGCGTGAAGCGTTCGAGAACGCCATCCGCACCAACGCCGCGATTGGCGGCTCGACCAACGCCGTGATTCACCTGAAGGCGATTGCCGGGCGCATCGGCGTCGATCTCGAACTGGAAGACTGGCAGCGCATTGGCCGCAACACGCCGACCATCGTCGATCTGCAGCCGTCGGGCCGCTTCCTGATGGAAGAGTTCTATTACGCGGGCGGCCTGCCGGCGGTGCTGCGCCGGCTCGGCGAAGCGAACCTCCTGCCGCATCCCAATGCGCTCACGGTCAACGGCAAGTCCATCTGGGACAACGTGCGCGAGGCGCCCAATTACAACGATGAAGTGATCCGTCAACTCGACAACCCATTGATCGCGGACGGCGGCATCTGTATCCTGCGCGGCAATCTCGCGCCGCGCGGCGCCGTGCTCAAGCCTTCGGCGGCCACGCCCGAGCTGCTCAAGCATCGGGGCCGCGCCGTCGTGTTCGAAAACTTCGACCACTACAAGGCGACGATCGCCGACGAGTCGCTCGATGTCGACAAGGACTCCATCCTCGTGATGAAGAACTGCGGCCCGCGCGGCTACCCCGGCATGGCCGAGGTCGGCAACATGGGCCTGCCGCCCAAGCTGCTGCGCCAGGGCGTGAAGGACATGGTGCGCATTTCCGACGCGCGCATGAGCGGCACGGCTTACGGCACGGTGGTCCTGCACGTGGCGCCCGAAGCGGCGGCGGGCGGCCCGCTCGCGGCGGTGCGCAACGGCGACTGGATCGAGCTGGACTGCGAATCGGGCCGCCTGCATCTGGACATCAGCGACGAGGAACTCGCGCGCCGTCTGAGCGATGTCGATCCGGCGGCCGCGCCCGGCGTGGCGGAGCAGCTGGGCAAGGGCGGTTATGCGCGCCTTTACGTCGATCACGTGCTGCAGGCCGACGAGGGTTGCGACCTCGACTTCCTCGTGGGCAAGCGCGGGGCGGCGGTGCCGCGGCATTCGCACTGAGCGGTTGATGCAATGAGCCAGGGCGCGCCGGCGCGCTGAGCGCAGCAAAAGAGAAGAAACGAGCCTGGAGACACGATGACGAACCCGCAGGTGCTGCAACACGAAAGCCCCGCTGCAATGGTAAGCGCCAGCAGCGAGGAAAAGCACATCGTCGGCCATATCGCGCGCCGGCTGCTGCCTTTTCTCGCGCTGATTTATGTGGTGGCGTACGTCGATCGCACCGTGGTCGGCTTCGCGAAGCTGCACATGAACGCGGCCGTGGGCCTGTCCGACGCCGCCTACGGCCTGGGCGCGGGCCTCTTCTTCATCGGTTATTTCCTCTGCGAAGTGCCGAGCAATCTCGCGCTCGCGCGCTTCGGCGCGCGCGTGTGGTTCGCGCGCATCCTCTTCACGTGGGGCGTGATCACGATGCTGATGGCGCTCGTGAGCGGCCCGAAGAGCTTTTACGCGTTGCGCTTTCTGCTGGGCGCGGCGGAGGCCGGGCTCTATCCCGGCATTCTGTATTTCCTCACGCAGTGGTTCCCCATGCGCCACCGCGCGCGCGTGATCGGCCTGCTCGTGCTCGCGCAGCCCATCGCCGGCATCGTCACGGGCCCGATCGCGGGCGCGCTGCTCGAAACGCACGGCTTTTTCGGCATGTCGAGCTGGCAGACGCTCTTCGTCGTGAGCGGCCTGCCTGCCGTGCTGCTGTGCATTCCCACGCTGCGTCTGTTGCCCGAATCGCCCGCGCATGCACGCTGGCTCGACGACACTGAGCGCCGCTGGATCGCGCGCGAACTCGCCGCCGACCAGCGCACCTACCGCCTCGACACGCATCGCAACCCATTCAGCGCGCTCAAGGACCGCCGCGTGCTGCTGCTTGCGCTGCTGTTCCTGCCGTTTCCGCTGTGCATCTATGGTTTGTCGCTCTGGTTGCCTACCATTATCAAGGCGTTCGGCGTGAGCGATTCCACGGCGGGCCTGCTTTCCGCGGTGCCGTATCTGTTCGCGGTAGCGGGCTTGCTGATCGTGCCGCGCCATTCGGACAAGCATCGCGAACGCTACGGCCACATCGTCGTGGTCTCGGGCGTCGCGGCGCTGACGATGGCCGCGAGCGCGTGGTTTCACGCGCCGGCGCTGCAACTGCTGTTCATCTGCCTGACCGCTTTTTCGATCTACTCGATTCAGGCCGTGGTCTGGGCGCTGCCCGGCGAGTTCCTCACCGGCGCGAGCGCGGCCGTGGGGATCGCGACGATCAACTCGCTCGCGAATCTCGGCGGCTATCTCGGCCCCTATGGCATCGGGCTCATCAAGGACGCGACGGGCAGCCTGGCGGCCGGGCTTTACTTTCTCGCGGCCACGCTGGTGTTCGCGGTGCTTGTGACGTTCGCCGTGCGCGCGGTGCTGCGCACGCCTCGCCGCAGCACGGGAGAGCTGGCGAGCGAATCGTGAAGGCGCGGCCTGACACTCTTTCTCAAGCAGGACTGAAGACATGACTACGAGCCGTACGCCCCGATTCAGGGGCATTTTCCCCGTCGTGCCGACCACGTTCACCGAAACGGGCGAACTGGATCTGGCAAGCCAGAAGCGCGCCGTCGATTTCATGATCGACGCGGGCTCGGACGGCCTGTGCATTCTCGCGAACTTCTCGGAGCAGTTCTCGCTCTCCGACGACGAGCGCGAAGTCATCACGCGCACCGTACTCGAGCACGTGGCAGGCCGCGTGCCCGTGATCGTGACGACCACGCACTACGGCACGCCGGTTGCCGCCGCACGCAGCAAGCGCGCGCAGGAGCAGGGCGCGGCGATGGTGATGCTCATGCCGCCGTACCACGGCGCGACCTTCCGCGTGCCCGAGCAGCAGATTTACGACTTCTACGCGCGCGTGTCCGATGCGATCGACATTCCGATCATGATCCAGGACGCGCCTGCGAGCGGCACGGTGCTCTCCGCCCCGTTCCTCGCGCGCATGGCCCGCGAGATCGCGCAGGTCTCGTACTTCAAGATCGAAACGCCGGGCGCGGCAAACAAGCTGCGCGAGCTGATCAAGCTGGCGGGCGAGGCCGTCGAAGGCCCGTGGGACGGCGAAGAAGCCATTACGTTGCTCGCGGACCTGAACGCCGGCGCGACCGGCTCGATGACGGGCGGCGGCTTCCCGGACGGTATTCGCCCGATTATCGTAGCCCACCGCGAAGGCCGCACCGACGACGCATTCGCGCTCTACCAGAAGTGGCTGCCGCTCATCAATCACGAAAACCGCCAGGCGGGCATGCTCGCCTGCAAGTCGCTGATGAAGGAAGGCGGCGTAATCGAGTGCGAACTGCCGCGCCACCCGCTGCCCGCGATGCATCCCGCGACGCGCGCCGAACTGATCGACATCGCGCGCCGCCTCGATCCGCTCGTATTGCGCTGGGGTAGATAAATCATTCGTCATGCAGAATAAAAAATCTCCCTGAAAAGAAGGGGCGGAGATACGTCATGAAAGCGTCCTATACGTTGGGTATCGTCGGCGTGGGCAAGATTGCGCGCGACCAGCATCTGCCCGCCATCGCGGGCAATCCCGGCTTCGAACTCGTCGCGAGCGCGAGCCGCAACGCGCAGGTCGAGAACGTGCGCAACTACAAGGACATCGGTGCGCTGCTGGCCGCCGAGTCCGATCTCGACGCCGTGTCGCTGTGCGCGCCGCCGCAGGTGCGCTACGCGCAGGCGCGCGCCGCGCTCGAAGCGGGCAAGCACGTCATGCTCGAAAAGCCGCCTGGCGCGAGCGTGAGCGAAGTCGAGGCGCTGCGCGAACTCGCGCAAAAGCGCGGCCGCACGCTGTTCACCACGTGGCATTCGCGCTGCGCGAGCGCCGTCGAACCCGCGCGCGCGTGGCTCGCCGAGCGCACCATTCGCGCCGTGCACGTGCGCTGGAAGGAAGACGTGCGCCGCTGGCATCCGGGTCAGCAGTGGATCTGGGAACCGGGCGGCCTCGGCGTGTTCGATCCGGGCATCAACGCGCTTTCCATCGTCACGCGCATCCTGCCGCGCGAAGTGCTGCTGCAGGGCGCGACGCTGCATGTGCCGAGCGATTGCTCGACGCCGATCGCAGCCGAACTCGATTGCATCGACACCGATGGCGTGCCCGTGCGCGCCGAGTTCGACTGGCGCCACGGTCCGGTCGAGCAATGGGAAATCGATGTGGAGACCACGGACGGCCTGCTCTCGATCGCGGAAGGCGGCAAGCGCCTCGCGATTGCGGGCGAGCCGGTCGCGCTCGACGCGGAACGGGAATATGCGGCGCTCTATGAGCGTTTTCACTGGTTGATCGCCCACGGCACCGACGACGTGGACGTGCGCCCGCTGCGCCTCGTGGCGGACGCGTTCCTGCTCGGCAGGCACGTCGAAGTCGAGGCCTTCGGGCATTAAAGACGCTTCTTTCAAGCATTACACACGCAGCACACCACACCTGAGGAGACAGGAGCATGACCAGCAAGATCCGCCGTTTGACCCTTCGTGCCGCATTCGCGGCGATGTGCATCGCCCCGCTCGGCATGAACGTGGCGGCGCACGCCGACTCGCCCGTGAAGATCGGCTTCCTCGTGAAGATGCCGGAGCAGGCATGGTTCATCAACGAGCAGAAGGCCGCTACGGCACTCGGCCAGAAAGAGAACTTCTCGGTGGTGAACATCGGCACGCCGGACGGCGAGAAGGTGCTCGCCGCCATCGACAACCTCGGCGCGCAAGGCGCACAAGGCTTCGTGATCTGCGCGCCGGACGTGCGTCTCGGACCGGCCATCCAGGCGCGCGCCAAGCGCTACAACATGAAGTTCGTGACGGTGGACGACCAGCTCGTCGACTCGTCGGGCAAGCCGATCGCCAGCGTGCCGCACCTCGGTATGTCGGCGCTCAAGATCGGCAATCAGGTCGGCCAGGCGATCACCGACGAAATGAAGCGCCGCGGCTGGAAGCCGGAAGAAGTGGGTGCGCTGCGTATCACCGACTATGAACTGCCCACGGCGAAGCTGCGCACGGACGGCGCGACGCAATCGCTGCTGGCCGGCGGCTTCAAGAAGGAAAACATCTTCGACGCCCCGCAAAAGACCACCGACGACGAAGGCGGCTTCAATGCGGCGTCGCCGGTGCTCGCCCAGCATCCGAACATCAAGAAGTGGGTGGTGTTCGCGCTCAACGAGGAAAGCGTGCTGGGCGCCGTGCGCGCGACCGAACAGCTGCACATTCCGTCGGCCGACGTGATCGGCGTGGGCATCAACGGCGCAGGCGAAGCGTTCGCCGAGTTCCAGAAGAAGCAGCCTACGGGCTTCTACGGCACGATCGCCGTGAGCTCGACGAACCACGGCAAGGAAAGCGCCGAGAACCTCGTCGAGTGGATCCGCGACGGCAAGCAGCCGGCCGCCGACACGCAGACCACCGGCAAGCTGATGACGCGCGACAACTGGACGGCCGTGCGCAGCGAGCTGGGTATCTAAGGACTGCGTAGAAGACTGAGGCGAAGCAAAGGGCAGGGATGCAATGACTGAAACGATGACTGATGCGAACGCGCAAGCGAACGCGGTGAAGGGCGCTCAACAGGGGAATCGCGCGTACCTGGAGCTCGACGGCATTACCGTGAGCTTCCCGGGCGTGCGCGCGCTCGACCGCGTGGCGCTGGAAGTGCGTGCCGGCGAAGTGCACGGCTTGATGGGCGAGAACGGCGCGGGCAAATCCACGCTGCTCAAGGTGCTCTCGGGCGTGAACCAGCCGCAGGAAGGCACGCTCGAGCTGAATGGCGTGGAGCACCGCTTCACGACCACGAAGGCGGCGCTCGAAGCGGGTATCGCGATCATCTATCAGGAACTGCATCTCGTGCCCGAGCTGACGGTGGCGGAAAACCTGATGCTCGGGCAGTTGCCCAATCGCCTCGGCGTGCTCGACGAAGGCACGCTCGTCAAGCGCGCGATGGATGAACTCAAGCGGCTTGGCGAGCGCATCGATCCGCGCACGCCGGTGAAGAATCTCTCCATCGGCCAGCGCCAGATGATCGAGATCGGCAAGGCGCTCATGCGCGACGCGCGCGTGATCGCCTTCGACGAACCGACCAGCTCGCTCTCGGCGCGCGAGACGGAGAACCTCTTTCGCATCATCAACGCGCTGCGCGCGGATGGCCGCGCGATCATCTACGTCACGCACCGCATGGACGAAGTCTATGAGCTCTGCGACCGCGTGACGGTGTTCCGCGACGGCAAGCGCATCGAGACGTTCGATTCGGTAGCCGATCTCGACCGCAATCGCCTGATCGCGGCGATGGTGGGCCGCTCGATCGAGGACGTGTACGGCTATCGTCCGCGCCAGGCGGGAGACGTGCTGATCGAAGCGAAGGGCCTGCTGGGTCCCGGCCTGGCCGAGCCGGTATCGTTTACGGCGCGGCGCGGCGAGATCGTCGGCTTCTTCGGGCTCGTGGGCGCCGGGCGCTCGGAACTCATGAAGCTGATCTACGGCGCGACGCGCGCCAGCGCGGGGCATGTCGAACTCGACGGCAAGCGCGTCAATTTCGCGAGCCCTCGCGACGCCGTGCGCGCGGGCCTCGCACTATGCCCCGAGGACCGCAAGCAGGAAGGCATCGTCGCGATCGCCTCGGTGGCCGACAACCTCAACATCAGCGCGCGCCGCCACTTCAGCCCCGCGCGCTTCCTCCTCGATGCGCGGCGCGAGCGCGATCTCGCGCAGGACTACATCAAGAAGCTCGCGATCAAGACGCGCAACGGCGACACGGCCATCGGCACGCTCTCGGGCGGCAACCAGCAGAAGGTGATTCTGTCGCGCTGGCTCGCCGAGCGCATCGAGGTGTTCCTGATGGACGAGCCCACGCGCGGCATCGACGTGGGCGCGCGCGCCGAGATCTACAACCTGCTGTACGAGCTCGCCGAAGCGGGCAAGACCGTGATCATGGTGTCGAGCGACCTGGCCGAAGTGATCGGCGTGTCGGACCGCATCATCGTCATGCGCGAAGGCCGGATTGCCGGCAGCCTGCCGAAGGCCGAAGCTTCGCCCGACGAACTGATCAAGATGGCGCTGCCGCGCTGAAATCCTTTTTGTAACGATGAACCAGAAATGAGTGAAGCCATGCAGCCACAGGGCACGCCTACCGTCAACGAAGCCGCCGCGCCGATTACCCCCCAGCGCGCGCGGGCGTGGGACATGATCAACAAATCGGGCATCGTGGTGGTGTTCGTGGTGCTGTTCGCGGTGCTATCCGCCACGGTGCCCGACTTCCTCACGACCCGCAACATTCAGGGCCTGCTGCTCTCCGTCACGCTGATCGGCTCGATTGCCGTCACGATGATGTTCGTGCTCGCGCTGGGCGAGGTCGATCTTTCGGTCGCCTCGATCGTGGCGTTCGCGGGCGTGGTGGCCTCCACGGTCATCACGCAGTCGCATAGCGTGCTGCTCGGCATTACGGCCGGCGTGCTCGCGGGCGGCGCGGTCGGGCTCGTGAACGGCGTGCTGATCGCGCGCTTCAAGATCAACTCGCTGATCGCCACGCTCGCGATGATGGAAGCGGTGCGCGGCCTCGCCTTCCTCACCTCGAACGGCGACGCCGTGATGATCTCCGAAGAGCGCTTCTTCGATCTGGGCGGCGGCTCGTTCCTGGGCATCTCGTACCCGATCTGGAGCAACATCATCGGTTTCGTGGTGTTCGGTTTCCTGCTCAAGAAAACCGTGTTCGGCAAGAACGTGCTGGCGGTGGGCGGCAATAGCGAAGCGGCGCGGCTTGCCGGCCTGCCGGTCACGCGCATCAAGATCACGGTGTTCGTGCTGCAAGGGCTCATTACGGGCTTCGCGGGCGTGATGCTGGCCTCGCGCATGAGCCTCGGCGACCCGAAGACTTCGGTGGGCCTCGAACTCGGCGTGATCTCGGCCTGCGTGCTGGGCGGCGTGTCGCTCACGGGCGGCGTGGCGACGATCTCGGGCGTCCTGGTGGGCGTGCTCATCATGGGCGCGGTGCAGGACGCCATGAGCCTCATGAACGTGCCGACGTTCTATCAGTACCTGATTCGCGGCGGCATCCTGCTGCTCGCGGTGCTGTTCGACCAGTTCCGCCGCAGCAAGCGGGCGGTGTGAGGCAAGCGCACGTCGATGGGCCGCGCAATGCGGCCCAGGTGCGGCGGCGCTTCAGTCTGCGACCCTCAGGTTTCCAGCCCCGCCCCGCCCAGAATCGACTTGGCGTCGGCGCGCGCATTGTCGAGTTGCACGACGCTCGCCTGCCGCGCCGCAAGCGCGTCGCCGTGCTCGATGGCCGTGAGAATCGCCTTGTGGCGCGGCAACGAAAGGGCGTGTGTGTTGGGATGGCGGCTCGTGAGCTTGATCGACTCGGAAAGCGCGAGCGAGAGCATGTTGCCGATGTACGCCAGCATGTTGTTATGCGTGGCGGCCATGATCGCGCGGTGGAATTCCAGATCGGGTTCGAGCAGGTCGGCGGCAGTCTCCGCCTGCTCCATGCGGGCGTAGGCCGCGGTGATGCGGGCGCGGTCTTCGTCGTTTGCTGAAATCGCGGCAAGTGCCGCGGCGGCGGGTTCGATGATCTGCCGCACGGTCATGAGCGAGCGGAAGAACTCGCCTTCGGGAATGCTGTTGACGGTCCAGTACAGCACGTCGGGGTCGAGCATGTGCCATTCTTCGCGCGGGCGAACGACACTGCCCACGCGCGGCTTCGACACCACGAGACCCTTGGCGACCAGCACGCGCGTGGCCTCGCGCAGCACGGGCCGGCTCACGCCGTAGGTTTCGCACAGCGTGGGTTCGGGCGGCAGGCGCTGCCCGGGGGCGAGCGTGCCGCCTACGATCTGCATGCCGAGCTCCTGCACGATGCGCGCGTGCATGCTCTTGCGTTTCTCTAGATTGCGGTAATCCATGATTGTCCGGCCGGGGGCTACCCGATCGGAGCGTCCCCCCTGTATGTGGGAACCATTACGCGCTGGTGGTGCGCATGGCCCGATATTCCCGCCGCACGATATCCATCAGTTCAGCCACCGATGTATTGGCGCTGTGCTGCTCGTATGTCACGCGGCCTCGCTGCATCAACATGATGCGATCCGCAATATCGAGCGTCTGCGCATAGTTGTGCATGATCATGATAATCGATAGGCCGCCTTTTTCCTTCAAACGCATGATGAGATCGATGATCAGACCCGCTTCGCGCGCTCCCATCGCGGCGAGCGGCTCATCGAGCAACAGGATTTTTGCGTTCGAATGGACGGCGCGCGCCACCGCGATCGCCTGGCGCTGACCACCCGAAAGCCGCTCCACAGGCAGGTCCACGGAGGGCACGTGCACGCCGATGTCGTCGAGCAGTTGCGCCGCGCGCTGGCGCATCTGCTTGTGATCGAGCAGTTTGAAGGGCCCGCGCCGCACAATCTCGCGGTTCAGGAACATGTTGTGGTAAATGCTCAGCGAATTCGCCAGCGCGAGGTCCTGATAAACACATTCGATGCCGAGCGAGCGCGCATGGTCCACCGAGCGCAGCAGCGTCTCGCTGCCGTCGATCTGCAGTGTGCCGCTCGTTTGCTGATGAAAACCCGTGAGGATTTTCACGAGCGTGGACTTGCCCGCGCCGTTGTCGCCGAGAATGCCGAGGATTTCGCCGCGGCCGAGCGTGAGCGAAACGCCGTCGAGCGCCGTGACCGCGCCGAAGCGCTTGACGATGTTCTCGCCGCGCACCGCGAGCGGGGCGTTGGCCGTGGCGGTTGCGCCGCCGGGGGAGGCTTGCGATTCGTCCATCATCGGCTCCCTTTGCGGCGCAGGCGCCCAACGTGGATGTTGAAGACCATGGCGGCGAGAATCGCGGCGCCGAGGATGATGTTGAAGGTGAACGCGTTGATGCCGATGAGCGTGAAGCCGTCGTTGAGAATGCCGAGCACCGCTGCGCCGATCAGGCCGCCCACGATCGTGCCCGAGCCGCCCGTGAGCGGCGTGCCGCCGATCACGGCCGAAGCCACGGCGAGGAACATGATCTGGTTGCCGCCCGCCTGCGGGTCGATCGAGGTGATGCGAAAACCTTCCAGAATGCCGGTGAAGCCCGCGAGCACGGCGGCAATGATGAAATTGCCGAGGCGCAGCCGGTTCACGTGAATACCAGCCTCGCTCGCGCCTAGCGGATTCGCGCCGGCCGCCTGCGTATGCAGGCCCCAGCGCGTGTGGCGCAGCAGCACGTGCATGGCAAACGCGATGACGATAGTCCAGAGGATCTCGCTATAGCCCCACGCGCCCATGAAGGCCGCGAATTCGGGCGAACCCGGCGTCTGCACCGGGGTGCCGCGCGAAACGGTGAGCGTGATGCCGTTGATGAGGAAGAGCGTGCCGAGCGTCGTGACGAACGAGGGCAGACGCAGCCACACGGTCACGGCCCCGTTCACGAAGCCGACGATGCCCGCGGCCACGAGCCCCGCGATCACGGCGAGCCACATGGGCGCGCCCGCGTCGTTGGCGAACACCATCATGAACGGCGCGAAGGCGAACACCATGCCGGCTGAAAGATCGATGTCGCCGCCGATCATCAGCATGATTTCGCCGAACGCGATGATCGCCACCGGCGCGATGAACTGCGAGAGGTTGACGAGACTCGCGTTGGTGAGCAGGAAATCCCGGTTGGAAAACTCGAAGTATGCCGCGAGGATCATCGCCACGAGCAGAATACGCAACTCGGGCGCCCACGCGGAGAGCCATTGCCCGCGCGGGCGGGCAACAGCCCGCGCGGAGACTTCAGCCTTGCCGGTTTCGTTCACAGAGTTCATCACTCGTAGTTCATTGCACTGGGTTCATTACGACTTGATCGCACCGCTCATCGGCACGATTTGCGGCTTGGTGGTCTTGCCTTCGAAACGCGTCGAGGTATTGAGGTACGGCTCGACGGTTTCCTTCGTCACGAACTTCAGACCCGTGTTCGTGTCGGCCGGCCCGACCAGCCCGCCCGAGGCGAGCGTCACGAACGCCTGCATCACCGTATAGAAGCCCTGCACGTACGGCTGCTGGTCGATCGTGAAGTCGAGATAGCCTTCGTGGATGAGCTGGACCGTGGTGGGCAAGAGGTCGAAGCCGCCGCCGTGCACGCCCTTCGAAGGCAGGTTGTTTTCCTTCATCACCTGCGCGACGCCCTGCGTGCTGCCCGCATCGACAGCGAACATGCCCTTCAGGTCCTGGTGGCCCAGGTAGAACGACTTGATCTTCGAAAGCTCTTCGTTGACGGTCGCGCCCGTGGCCACGGTCTGGATGTCGATCTTCTTGCCGGACTTCTTGATGGCGTCGCTCGCGCCGTCCAGACGCGGCTGGATGTTGAGCTGGCCAGGCGTGGCGATGAAGAGGCCGACGAGGCCGCTGTCGATCAGGCTCACGATACGCTCGCCCATCTGGTAGCCCGAGAGATACAGGTCCTGGCCGATATAGGCAAGCCGCGGGTTCTTCTTGCCGCGCGGCGCGTCGGCGTTATAGGCGAAGACGGGAATGCCCGCGTCGAGCGCCGCCTGAATGGGCTTGTCGAAAGCGGTGGGGTCGACGATCGGCACCGCGATCGCGTCGGCCTTTGCGGCGATGGCCGAATTCACGGCGCGCACCATTTCGCCCGCGTCGGACGTGGCCGAGCCGGTCCACTGGTAGTCCATGTTGAGCAGCGAGCACGCGTCCTGAATGCCGTATTGCGTCGGCACGAAGAACGGATTCGTGGTGACGTGATTGACGAACACGATCTTCCACTTCTTGTGCGAAGGGAAGCCCGATTCGGCGGCCTGCGCCGTGGAAATGAATCCGCCGCCGCCCACCGCACCGAGCAGCGATAGTGCCGCGCCCAGTCCCGCACCCTGCATCAGGCCGCGCCGGCCCGTGTCGATCAAGCCCTTACCGTCTTTTGTGTCATCCCGATCCTGCGCCATGTTTTCCTCCGGTCTTGTCATCGTGGTCGATGTAGGCGACTTTTCGTCGAAAAGCGTGCAGATACTGGCCAGTACCGGGGGAACGCGCTAGACATCCGCAGCGAACATGGGTTCGCCAGGCGCCGACGGTACCGCAAAAATCTTAGTGCAGCGTGATGAGGCCTCCTAATCCATGTATACCCGTAACTACTCCATACGCGCTGCCATGGCGACGATCGTCCATGACAAGCGGCTTACGCACCGCCCTTCGCCTCCTGCATGTGCGGCGGCGGGCTGGCGAGCTTGGCCTGGTCCATCGGCGCGGCGGCTTGCGGCCGCGTGGTGCGCGGGGCGCCGCGGCCTGTGCCGGTGGACTTGCGGCGCGCGGCGTGGCGCTCGGTTGCGCGCTGCATGAGGCAGAACGCGCAGAGCAGCGCGCCGATCACGATGCGCGTCCACCACGAGCTGAGCGTGCCGTCGAAGGTAATGAGCGTCTGGATCGTGCCCAGAATGCCCACGCCGAACACCGAGCCGATCACATAGCCCACGCCGCCCGTAAGCAGCGTGCCGCCGATCACGGTCGCGGCGATGGCGTCGAGTTCCATGCCTTGCGCCTGCAGCCCGTAGCCCGACAGCACGTAGAGCGTAAACACCACGCCGCCGAGCGCCGAGCAAAAGCCCGAGAGCGCGTACACGCCGATCTTGGTGCGCGCCACCGGCAGGCCCATGAGCAGCGCGGAGCGCTCGTTGCCGCCGATCGCGTAGACGTTGCGCCCAAAGCGCGTGAAGTGCGCGATGACGATGCCCGCAACGAGCATGGCGATGGCCGTGAGCGAACCGGTGGTGAGCGAGCCGCTGCCCACCGGAATGTTGAATTCGGAGAGCGCGTGAAAACCGGGGTCGTTGATCTGGATGGATTCGGTGGTGATGAGAAAGCAGGTGCCGCGCGCGAGGAACATGCCCGCGAGCGTGATGATGAAGGGCTGCAGCCGGAAGAAGTGGATCAGCGCGCCCATTGCCGCGCCGTACAACGCGCCGCAGAGCAATACGAGCGGCACGACCACGAGCACGGGCCAGTGCAGTTTTTCGGTGCCCACGGCGCAGAGAATCGTCGTGAGCGCGACCACGGCGCCGACCGAGAGATCGATGCCGCCCGAGATGATCACGAATGTCATGCCGATGGCGACGATCAGCAGGAACGCGTTGTCGACCAGCAGCCCGAAGGCCACCTGAAGCGAGAAGAAACCGGTGTACATGACCGAGCCGAAGCCGAACAGCACGGCAAACAGCACGACGGTCACGACGATGGGCAGCACGCGCGGATCGACGAAGCGGGTGGCGCCGCGCCGGCACGCTGCGAGCGTGTTCGAAAAGGACAGGGCAGGGCGGTTCATGCTCGGCTTCCCCCGAATGGGTGCGCTCGTGCTCAGGCGCTCAGGCGCGCGCGCGGCGCGCGAGAGCGATGCGCTTGAGTTGTTGAAAAGCGAAGGTGCGCGCGGCGGGCGACTGGATCAGGCACACGAGCAGCACGACCACGGCCTTCACGACGAGCGTGGCCTCGGGCGGCACGCCGATCGAATAGGTGGTGTAGGTGAGCGTCTGGATAATGAGCGCGCCGAGCACCGTGCCCGCGAGACTGAAGCGCCCGCCCAGCAGCGACGTGCCGCCGAGCGTCACGGCGAGAATGGCGTCGAGTTCGAGCAGAAGGCCCGCGTTGTTGCCGTCCGCGCTGCGCACGTTCGAACTGATGAGAATGCCGGCGATCGCGGCGGTCACGCCGCAGAACGCGTACGCGCCGAACACCACGGCTTGCGACGACAGGCCCGCAAGTCGCGCGGCCACCGGATTCACGCCGATCGAGCGGATGAACAGGCCGAGCGCCGTGCGGTTGACGATCAGCGCGGTGAGCGCGGTCACGGCAATCGCGATCCACACGGCGCACGGGATCAGCGCGAAATAGCCGCCGCCCGCGAAGAGATAACCGGGCGCGCCGATGGGGATGATCTGGCCGCCCGTGAGCAGCTGCGCCACGCCGCGGCCCGCCACCATCAGGATGAGCGTGGCGATGATCGGCTGCATGCCGACGAACGCGACGAGCAGCCCGTTCCAGATGCCGGCGAGCAGGCCCACCGCGAGCGCCGCGCCGAACGCGAGGCCCACGCGCGAAGGATCGGCGGCGAGCACCGTGGCGGCCGCCGCACCCGCGATCGCCACGACTGCGCCCACGGAAATGTCGATGCCGCGCGTAGCGATCACGAGCGTCATGCCGAGCGACACCACGACGAGCGGCGCGGCGCGCATGAGGATGTCGATGGGCGCGCCGAACAGGTGGCCGCCCAGCATCGTGATCGAGAGGAAGTTGCCGCGATGCACGACGTCGACGACGAAAAGCGCGATGAGCGTCACCGCGGGCCACACCAGCGGATGCCGGATGACGAGCGAAAGCCAGACGGGGAGGGCGGGGCGCGTCATCGACGGTCTCCGGCAATGAGGTCGTAGACTTCGTGCTCCGAGCGCGCCGCGCCCGAAAGCTCGGCCACCTTGCGCCGGTCGCGCAGCACGGCGATGCGGTCGGAGACACGCACCACCTCGCTGATCTCCGACGAAATGAACAGGATGCCGAGGCCCTTTGCGCAAAGCGCGCGCACGCGGTCCATGATTTCGAACTTGGCGGCCACGTCGATGCCGCGTGTGGGTTCGTCGAGGATCAGCAAACGCGGCTTCGTCGCAAGCCAGCGCGCGAGCAGCACCTTCTGCTGGTTGCCGCCCGAAAGCAGGCCAATGGGCTGTTCGGCGTCGCGCGCCTTGATGCCGAGTTGCTCGATATATTCGTTGGCCAGTTCGCGCTGGCGCGAGCGCCGTATCATGCGCCACCAGCCCAGTTGCGCCTGCAGCGCAAGCACGATGTTTTCGCGGATCGACAGATCGGCGACGATGCCTTCCTTCTTGCGGTCTTCGGGACAGTAGGCCATGCCGTGGCGCACGGCGTCTCGCGGCGAAGAAAGCTTCACCGCTTTGCCGTTGATATGCAGCGTTCCCGCATCGGCTTTGTCCGCGCCGAACAGCAGGCGGGCGGTTTCCGTGCGGCCCGAGCCGAGCAGGCCAGCGAGGCCGAGAATCTGGCCCGGCTGCACTTCCAGATCGAGCGGATTGAGCACGCCGCGGCGCGCCACGCCTTGCGCCGCAAGATACGGTTCGGCGTTCGTTGCCGCCGTCTCGCCGTGCACCGTTTCGGCTTGCGTGAGCCGCTCGCCCGCGTTCTGCAGGCCCACCATTTTCGCGACCAGCGTTTGCACCGGCAGGTCGGCGGCGAGATATTCGCCTTCGCGCTCGCCGTTGCGCATCACCGTGATGCGATCGGAGATCGCATAGGTCTGCTCCAGAAAATGCGTGACGAACAGGATCGCAATGCCCGACGCTTTCAGCTTGCGCAGCACGTCGAACAGGCGCGCGACTTCGCCTTCGTCGAGGCTCGAAGTCGGTTCGTCGAGAATCAGAATGCGCGCATCGACGGACACCGCGCGCGCAATCGCCACCATCTGCTGCATCGCAATGGGGTAGGTGTCGAGCGACTGCGTGACGTCGAGAGAGAGATTCAGTTGCGCGAGCGCTTCTTCTGCGCGGCGATGAATCGTTTTCCAGTCGATCAGGCCGAGGCCGCGCTTGCGCGGCTGGCGGCCCGCGAAAATGTTCTCCGCAACCGAGAGGTTCGGGCAGAGATTGACCTCCTGGTAGAGCGTCTGGATGCCGGCGGCTTCCGCCATCTGCGGCGTCGGGAAGTGCACCGCCTCGCCCGCGAGGCGTATCTCGCCCGCCTCGGGCTGGTGCACGCCGGTCAGCACGTTGATGAGCGTGGACTTGCCGGCGCCGTTCTGCCCCATCAGCGTATGGATTTCGCCGGGGTACAGACGAAAATCGACCCGGTCGAGCGCACGCACGCCGGGGAAGGTTCGGGTAAGACCGACGGTTTCGAGTATCGGGGCAACGCTCATAAGCAACCGTGAAAGAGGCCAGAGCGCGCGGTGTGCTGAGTCAACTCCTTAAATACTAAGGGCAACGAAGCACGCCGCGCCGCTTGCAGCGAAGTTTAGTACTTGCGCGACGGGAGCACCTGTGCCGCCACGTCCTCCGGGAACACCGTTTCGTTCGTCACGATGCGCTTGGGCAACTGCTTGCCCGCCACGACGTCCTTCACGGCGCTCATGAGCTGCGGCCCGAGCAGCGGGCTGCACTCCACGTCGACATTCATCTTGCCGGCGATCATCGCCTGGAAGCCGCCCTTGGTGGCGTCGAACGACACGACGCTGATGTCCTTGCCCGGCTTCATGCCGGCTTCTTCCATGGCCTGGATCGCGCCGAGCGCCATGTCGTCGTTATGCGCGTAGACCACGTTGATCTTGTTTCCATACGTCTTCGCGAATGCTTCCATGACCTGCTTGCCGCCGGCCAGCGTGAAGTCGCCGCTTTGCGACGCGATGATCTTGAACTTCGGATCGTTCTTGATCACTTCCATGAGGCCCGAGTGACGGTCGTTGGCCGGTGCGGAACCCACGGTGCCTTGCAATTCGACGATATTGATCGGGCCGGGGTTGTCCTTGTAGTGATCTTCAAGCCACTTGCCCGCGCGGCGGCCTTCTTCCATGAAGTCCGAGCCGATCATCGTCACGTAGAGCGACTGATCCTTCACGTCGATGTTGCGGTCCGTGAGGATCACGGGAATCTTGGCGCGCCTGGCCTCCTGCAGCACCGGCTCCCAGCCCGATTCGACCACGGGCGAGAACGCGATCACGTCCACCTTTTGGGCGATATACGAGCGGATCGCCTTGATCTGGTTTTCCTGCTTCTGCTGGGCGTCCGAGAACTTGAGGTTGATACCGGCGTCTTTGGCGGCCTGTTTGACCGACACCGTGTTTGCCGTGCGCCAGGCGCTTTCCGCGCCGACCTGCGCAAAACCTAGCGTAATCTGCTTGTCTTCGGCGTGTGCGACACCCGCCGCCAACGAGAAAGCGGCCGCCGCAGCGACCAACCCGCTTACCATGCGTGTTGCCAGTTTCATGCGTGTCTCCGATGTAGCTCTGTGCGTTGTATTTCTTTAATTCATGGCGCTACACCCGCGTCCATCACGGCCGGACAGTATCACGAGAAGTATCGCGCCATCCCTGGCCTTCGGTTATATCCTCTCGGTATACCGTTGGCCGCCCCTGCTGACCACAATAGACAAACTATATGCAACGACCAGGACGGTTTCGATTAGCGTTTTCCCGATAATCGCAGTCCATATAGTCATGCTATTTATAGGACTTTCTCACTAAGTGGGCAAAGCCATGAACACCCGTAAGCCCAAGCTTCGCTCGGCCGCGTGGTTCGGCACCACGGATAAAAACGGCTTCATGTACCGGAGCTGGATGAAGAATCAAGGAATACCGGATCATGAGTTCGCCGGCAAGCCGATTATCGGCATTTGCAATACGTGGTCGGAACTCACGCCGTGTAACGCGCACTTTCGCAAGCTCGCAGAGCACGTCAAGCGCGGCGTCTATGAAGCCGGTGGATTTCCGGTCGAGTTTCCCGTGTTCTCGAACGGTGAGTCGAACCTGCGGCCCACGGCCATGTTCACCCGCAACCTCGCTTCGATGGATGTTGAGGAATCCATACGAGGCAATCCGGTCGATGCCGTCGTGCTGCTGGTCGGCTGCGACAAGACCACGCCCGCATTGCTGATGGGCGCGGCCAGTTGCGACGTCCCTGCGATTGCCGTGACCGGCGGCCCGATGCTCAACGGCAAGCACGAAGGGCGCGATATCGGTTCGGGCACGGTGGTGTGGCAACTGAGCGAGCAGGTGAAGGCGGGCAAGATTTCGATCCACGAGTTCATGTCGGCGGAGTCGGGCATGTCGCGCTCGGCGGGCACCTGCAACACCATGGGTACGGCTTCGACGATGGCGTGCATGGCCGAAGCGCTGGGCGTCACGCTGCCGCACAACGCGGCGATTCCGGCCGTGGACGCGCGCCGCTACGTGCTCGCGCACATGTCGGGCATGCGTATCGTGGAGATGGCGCTCGAAGACCTGCGCCTCTCGAAGCTGCTCACGCGCGCGGCGTTCGAAAACGCCATTCGCACGAACGCGGCGATCGGCGGCTCGACCAATGCGGCGATCCACCTGAAAGCGATCGCGGGACGCATCGGCGTGCCGCTCGAACTCGACGACTGGACGCGCATCGGGCAAGGTACGCCGACCCTCGTCGACCTGCAGCCTTCGGGCCGCTTTCTGATGGAGGAGTTCTATTACGCGGGCGGCTTGCCCGCCGTGCTGCGGCGCCTCGGTGAAGCGAACCTGCTGCCGCATCCCGATGCGCTCACGGCCAACGGAAAAACGCTGTGGGAAAACGTGCGCGAAGCCCCCATTCACAACGCCGAAGTCATTCGCCCGCTCGACAATCCGCTCGTCAAAGACGGCGCGCTGTGCGTGCTGCGCGGCAATCTCGCGCCGAACGGCGCGGTGTTGAAGCCGTCGGCGGCCACGCAGAAGCTGTTAAAGCATCGCGGGCCCGCCGTGGTGTTCGAGAACTTCGACGACTACAAGGCGCGCATCGGCGACCCCGATCTCGACGTCACGGCCGATTCCGTGCTCGTCTTGAAGAACTGCGGGCCCAAGGGATATCCGGGCATGGCCGAGGTGGGCAACATGGGCTTGCCGCCCAAGCTTCTTGCGCAGGGCGTAACCGACATGGTGCGCGTGTCGGACGCGCGCATGAGCGGCACGGCGTACGGCACGGTGGTGCTGCACGTGGCCCCTGAAGCGCGTGCGGGCGGCCCGCTCGCGATCGTGCGGGACGGCGACTGGATCGAGCTGGACTGCGAGGAGGGCGTATTGCGCGTGGATATCAGCGACGAGGCGATCGTCGCGCGGCTCGACGAGTGGGCTGCGAACCAGCGGCCCATCCCCGCCGATCGCAGCGGTTATCGCAAGCTTTATGTCGAGCACGTGTTGCAGGCCGACGAGGGCTGCGATTTCGACTTCCTGGTGGGTTGCCGCGGCTCGGACGTGCCGAGCCACTCGCATTGACATTCGGAATCCGTATCAAATCGCGCAGCGCCTGAAGGCGTAACCATCAAGCCGCCTTCGGCGCGCGCTCGTCGGCGCCGAGGCAATTCAGACCCATGAGCGTCGCCTCGACGGCTTCGTCGAGCGGCGTATGCGGCTCGCGCCCGAGTTCGCGGACGAGGCGGGCGTTGTCGAGCTGCAACGGCTCGCTCCACAAATAGCGCATCTCCATCAGTTCGCGCAGCGTCGTCACGAAGGGCGAGATGGCGCGCATGAAGGCCCAGGCGAAGGGCTTGCTCTGCGGCTTCAGTCCGTGACGCCGGGCGACGCGGCAGATCGCTTCGACGAACTGCGAGCCATCGGCGTCCCAGTGGCCGGCCATGTGGAACACTGCGAACGCGGGCAGCGTGTCGCGCCGCTCGATCAGTTCGAGCATCGTACGCGCGACATCGGGCACGTACGACCACGCGTGGCCCACGCCGCGCGTCCCCGGCTGGCGTACGACCTGCACCGGCTCGTCACGCTTCACGATCCCTTGCGCAAACCAGCTATTGCCCACGTGCGGCCCGAAAAAGTCCCCCGCACGCACGACGATCGAGCGCACGCCATGCTCGCTCGCGGCCCGCATGCGCCGCTCCAGTTCCACGCGAATCGCGCCCTTGCGCGTGAGCGGCTGCTGGGGCGAATCTTCACGCAGTACCGGGAAGGTGTCGGGCCCGAAGTTGTAGATGGTGCCCGGCAGCACGACGGTCGCGCCCACGGCGGCCGCGGCGGCGAGCGTGTTGTCGATCATCGGCAGCACGACTTCCGCCCAGCGCCGGTATCCGGGCGGGTTCACGGCGTGCACGATCACCGCGCAACCCTGCGCGGCGCGTACCACCGCTTCGCGCGAGAGCGCGTCGCCGTCGACCCAGTCGATGGCGCCGGCGGCAGCCGTGCCCGGCGCACCGCCGCGCCGCAGCGCGCGGACTTGCCAGCCGGCGTCGAGCAACTGGCGCGCGACTTCGCTGCCGATTCCGCCGCTGGCGCCGAGTACGAGTGCGCGGTTCTGTCGATTGATGCGGGTGGCGTTCATGCGGGTTCTCCTGACGGGTGAGCGGTGATGAGGGGCATTCTGCGCCGCTTGCCGTCAATAGAAAATTGGCGAAAATAGACCATAAGCTATACATTTATGTATAGCCTGCGATCTGAATTGGGGACGAAGTATGGCCGACAAGGAACCGAACTGGGAGTGGTACCGGAGCTTTCTGCAGGTCCTGGAAAGCGGCTCGCTCTCGGCGGCCGCCCGCGCGTTGGGCATCACGCAGCCGACCGTCGGCCGCCACGTCGAAAGTCTGGAGGCGGCGCTTGGACTCACGCTGTTTACGCGCTCATCCGATGGGTTCTCGCCAACCGAGGCGGCCAATGAACTGCGGCCGTACGCGGTCGGCCTTGCGATGACGACGGCCGCCTTGCGCCGCACGGCGAGCGGTCACGGCTCGGGCGTGCGCGGGACCGTGCGGCTGACGGCGAGCGAAGTTATCGGCGTCGAGGTCTTGCCGCCGATCCTGGCGGCGCTGCGCCACCAATATCCCGAGCTGAGGATCGAACTCGTGCTGTCAAACAGGGCGGACGACCTCCTGCGTCGTGAAGCGGACATTGCGATACGCATGTTCCGGCCAGTGCAGGAGGCGCTGATCGCCAAACGTGTTGGCGCGATCGACGTCGGGCTGCATGCCCACGAACGATATCTGGCGCTTCATGGCGTGCCGAAGTCGATGAAAGAGCTGACACGCCATTCGGTCATCGGCTTCGATCACGAGAACGCGTTCATTCGTTCGGTTCAGCCCAGGTTCGCAGCCTACAGCCGTCATAACTTTGCATTTCGCGCCGACAGCGACCTTGCCCAGTTGGCCGCGATACGCGCTGGTTTCGGCATCGGCGGGTGCCAGTCGCCGTTGGCGGCAAGAGACCCGAAGCTGGTGCGCGTTCTGCGCGACGAGTTCTCGCTGAGCCTGGATACGTGGGTCGCCATGCATGAGGATCTGCGCACGAGCGCGCGTTGCACGGTAACTTTTGCGGCGCTGGCGTCGGGGCTTAGCGCTTACATAGAAGGCGCGTAACGATCGCCTCAGCGCGGCGCGCGGCCCGCCCGCGCATACGAAGCGAGCATGGTCGCGAGCTCCTGTGCGGCAGGCGTGAGCGGCACGGCCGCGCGCTGCAGCAAACAGACCTGCTGCGCCGCCGGCCGCTCGGCGATCCTGATGCGCGCGAGCCGTTCGGCAAACGGGCCGCGCGTGGCGACCACCGACGACTCCAGCGCGAGGCAATCCGTTTCGCTGACCCAATGCAGCGTTTCGAAGAGCCCCTCCACCGTCGCGACGATGCGCGGCGGCGGCAACCCGTGGTCGGTGAAGAACGTCGTGAGCCGGCTCGAAGCGAAGGCGTCCGCGATATTGGGCGAGCGCGTCGCGAGCCAGTCGCAGTGCGTGAGCGAGCGCAGCGTGCGCGCCCCCGCCTTCGGGTGGTCGCGGCGGCAGACGACCACCGGGTCCGACGGGTAAAGCTCCGTCACCGAGAGATCGGTCGTATCGGTCTGGTCGGAAACGAGTGCGAGCGCGAAATCGAGTGTGCCTTCGCGTATCCACGAGATCATCATGCGCGACGTGCCCGTGCGCAGACGCAGCGCCACGCGTGGAAACCGCGTGTTGTACTGCCCGAGCACGGGCACGAGCGCGTCCATGAGCGGATCGGTCGTCAGGCCGAACGCCACTTCGCCCGCGTAATCGCCGCGCAGTTGCTGCGCCTCTTCGCTCGCGCGCTCGCACTCGCCGAGAATCGACGCCGCTCGTACCAGCATGCGCTGGCCGAGCACCGTGAGCGTCACGCCGCGATTCGTGCGTGTGAGCAGCGGGCCGCCCAGTTCGACTTCGAGATTCTGCAACTGCTGCGTCACGCCGCTTTGCGCCACGCCGAGCGCGCGCGAAGCTGCCCGCACGCTGCCGCGCTGGGCGACGGCGACGAAGACGCGCAATTGGGAGAGCGTGAGACTCATGGGCGATGACTGACTGCGATCGGTATGAGTGATCATGATAGACGAATTCGAGCTTTTCCCGAACGCAGCGTCGTCCTACCATCGGTCGGCAGGAGACCCCCACGTTCACTGATCGCTCATCATGAAAAAAATCCCGTCGATCCTTCTTTCGCTCGCGCTGACGCTAAGCAGCAGTGCCTTTGCGCGCGAGGGCGACATCGTGCGCCTCGGCATCGATCCGACCTATCCGCCCATGGACGCCAAGGCGCCCGACGGCTCGCTCAAAGGCTTCGACGTCGATCTCGGCAACGAGATCTGCCGCCGGATTCACGCGCGTTGCCAGTGGGTCGAGCTGGAGTTCTCGGGCATGATCCCGGCGCTGCAGGCGCGCAAGATCGACGCGATCATGTCGTCGATGGCGATCACCGCGAAGCGCGAGCAGCAAATTCTCTTCACATCGAAGCTGTTCCAGTTCAAGTCGCGGCTCGTCGCACGCAAGGGCGCCCCGTTCGGCGCCACCGCGCAGTCGCTGGCCGGCAAGTCGGTCGGGGTGCAGGCGGGCACGCAGTTCGAGACCTATGCGCTCGCGAACTGGGCGCCGGCGGGCGTCCACGTCGTCACCTACAAGAGCCAGGACGAAGTGTTCGCCGACCTCGTCAACGGGCGGCTCGACGCCGCGCTGCTGGGCTACGTCGAAGCGGATTACGGCTTCCTGCGCACGCCGCAGGGCAACGGTTTCGCGTTTGCCGGCGGCCCGATTTCGATGGGCGACCGCGGCACGGGCATCGGCATGCGCAAGGACGAAACGGTGCTGCAGGCGCAGATGAACGACGCGATTGCGTCCATGCTCAAGGACGGCACCTACGCGCAGATCGCGCATCGCTATTTCGACTTCGATCCGTACGGAAACTGAGCGGGAAACTGAGCGGCAACTGAGCCGCTGCACACATTTTTGAAACCGCATCGAATTCATGAACCAGCAATCGATTCCGCTCCTGGGCGCCACGCCGGGCACGCACCGCGAACTGACCAGCTTCCATTTCGGCCCTGCCGACGCCTCACAGAAGGTCTATATCCAGGCGTCGCTGCACGCCGACGAAACGCCCGCCATGCTGACGGCCGTGTTGTTGCGCGCGCAACTGACGGAGCTCGAAGCACAAGGCGCGCTCGCCGCGCAGGTGGTGCTCGTACCGCTCGCCAATCCCGTGGGCCTGAACCAGCACGTGCTCGGCCAGTTCATCGGCCGGTTCGATCTTGCGAGCGGCAGGAACTTCAACCGCCACTTCCACGCGTTTCCGAAGCTGCTCGCGCGCGCAAAGGAGACGCTCGGCGCGGACGTCGACCGCAACCGCGAGCTGATCCGGCAACTGATGCGCGAAGCACTGGACGCGCAAGAGCCGCTCACGGAATTCGATTCGCTCCAGTTGGCGCTGCTGCGGCTCTCGCACGACGCCGATCTCATCATCGACCTGCATTGCTCGCTCGAGGCGGTCATGCACGTGTACACGAGCGAGGCCGGCTGGCCCGATGTCGAGCCGCTGGCCCGCTACCTCGGCTCGCGCGCGCAACTGCTCGCCACCGACTCGGGCGCGCAGGCGTTCGACGAGGCGCATAGCCTGCTGTGGTGGCAACTGCGCCAACAGATGCCGGCCACGCAGCCCGTGCCCGCCGGACCCACCGCGGTGACGATCGAGTGCCGCGGTCAGCGCGACGTGTCGTGGGAAACCGCGCAGCAGGACGCCGACGCGCTGATCGATTATCTGCGCTGGCGCGGTGCGCTCACCGGCGGCGACGTGAAGCCGCTGCCGGAGCTGCTGATGCCGGCCACGCCGCTCGCCGGCAGCGCGCAATGCTATGCGCCGTGCAGCGGCATTCTCGTGCACCGCGCGAAAATCGGCGACTGGATCCGCGAAAACGACCCGCTCTTCGATATCGTCGATCCGATGACGGGGGCAACGACGACGGTGAAGAGCACCGCGGAAGGCGTTTTCTATATGCGCAGGGCGATTCGCTTCGTCACGGCCGGCGCGCCGCTCGGTCGCGTGACGGGCACGCGTCCGATACGCAGCGGCGTGCTGCTGGGGGCTTGAGGGGAGGGTGTCGCGTCAGGCGTGCCGCGCTTTGTCCATCGGCACGATGACGCGCACCCAGAGCCCGCCCTCGGGATGATTGCCGATCTTGAGCTTCGCGTTGCACAGGCGCGCGAGGCGCCGGACGATCGACAGGCCCATGCCCCAATGCGAGTCGAGGCGAAGGCTCGCCGCGCGCGAGGCGGGCAGCGGCGACGCCGGCGCGCCGCCCTCGGGCAGACTCGCCGCTACGCCTTCGCCGTGGTCCCGCACGCTCAAGGTCCACGAGCGCGGCCCGCGCGCCGTGCAGATCTCGATGGGCGGTTTGCCGTGCGCGTGCGCGTTGCCCACGAGATTGTCGACGAGGCGCACGAGCGCGGAGCGCGGCAGCGCAAACGCCTCGCCGGCTTCCAGTCGCAGCACGATGCTCGCGTCCGCGTTCGCGCCATAGACGAAGCGGTCCTTCAGATACGCGTCCACGGTCACGGGCGCATGATTCACGCCGCCCTGGCCGGCCGTGTCGACGAACTGCCGCGCGAGATCCTGGAAGAGATCGATGTCCTCGACGAGGGCCACGCGCAAGTTCCAGCGCGTGACGTTCATCGTATAGGCGCGCAACCGCGCCACTCGCGATTCAGTCTGCCGCAGGAAAGCGGCGAAGGTAGCCGACTGGTCTTCGACTGCGCCGGTGCGGCGGCACAACAGATCGCCGATCGCGCGGGCAAGCCCATGCAGCTTGCGCGGGCAGTCCACGAGCGCGAGCGCGGGTGCCGGGCCGCTTGCGCTCGTCGCGGCGCGCAGGGTGGCGATCATGGCGAGCAGATCGTGGCGCACCGTCCGCAGCCACCAGGCGCGCAGCGCGAACAGCAACACCCCGAGCGCCAGCATGAGCGCCGCGAATCGCGCATCGAACCAGCGGGCGGCCATCTTCAGGCGCGTGAAGCCAGACGAACAGGCTTCGCGCAGATAGGAGGCGTTCGACGCCGTCCCGGCATGCGGCGCCCAGATGGCATCGCGCAGATGAGGCGTTACCTCGGCGCCGAGATTGACGATGTCCGGTTTGATCGACACTAGCGGCGCGATCCCACGGACGCTCGCACCTTGTGCGGCCAGTTCCAGTTCCAGTTCGGCGTCCTGCTGCTGGGCGACCTGCGTCGCGGAAGCCGGTTCGAATGCCGTGTCGCCGAAATCGAGCAGCGACTCTGCATCGAGATATCGAAAACCGACTTGCACCAGCATCAGCGACGCCATCCACAGCAGGAATATCCGGGCAAACACAACAATCACCTTTCTTTTTTTGACGTCGAAGTTTGACTTGCGCCGGTCGGCGCACGTTTGAAATAGCCGCAAATCGGGCTATGACCGGCATTGTCCGCGAGGTGCGCGATCTTCTATTCGTGGAAAAGCACTGGAATTTGCGCCGTTTTTCCGCTTGAGCGATCCTGGCAGCCATGCAGTGCAGTATTTGGGAAGGAGGCGCACCCGTTGTTGCAGTCCATCGGACGGCGCACGGGGCCGTTTGTAGTTGGGGGTGGACGTGAGCCTTCGGAGTCCTTGATAAAATCGTCGGACACCCGAAAGCTCACGCCTGCGGCATTTCGTCAGGCCGGCTGACGCAGCGTTCTGAAGGTCGCGCGAACTTCTTCCGTGAACGCGGCAGGCTGTTCCCATGCTGCGAAATGGCCGCCTTTCGGAAGGCGATTGTAGTGAACCAGCCTGGGGTAGGCGCGCTCCGTCCAGCTCTTCGGTGCGGCATAAATTTCGTCCGGGAAGACACTCACGCCAACCGGCAGCTCCACATGCTTGGGCGCGAAAAAGTTGAGCTTGTTTTCCCAATATAGGCGCGCGGAGGAGACCGCGGTCTTCGTCAGCCAATAGAGCGTGACGTTGTCGAGCACGTCATCCTTCGTCAGGCCTTCGGGTTGGCCTGCGAACACGCGCGCAATCATCGCCTGACCGCTCGCATCGTGGTCGAGCATCCATGCAGCGAGACCGACTGGCGAATCCTGGATCGCGTAGAGCGTCTGCGGGCGATTCGCCATTTCGAGGGCGTAGCCCAAGCCGTGCTTGTAAAAGTAATCGAGCTGGTCGTACGCGTGCTGCTCTTCCGCCGAGAGCCCGGCCGGGGGCGGCGTGCCGTCCTTGAGCGATTTGGCGACAGCGTCGGGCACGGTCGCTGGCATGTTGGTGTGAATGCCCACGAGTCCTGCCGGTTTGAGCAGCGCCAACTGCTCCGTCACGGCATTGCCCCAGTCGCCCCCTTGCGCGGCGTAGCGCTTGTAGCCGAGCCGATCCATCAGCACGACCCAGGCGCGAGCGACACGCTGGGGGTCCCAACCGGTTTTCGTCGGCTTACCCGAGAAACCGTAACCCGGAAGAGAAGGAATGACGACATGGAACGCATCGGATGCGCTCCCGCCATGCGCGGTTGGATTGGTCAACGGTTCGATGATTTTCAGCTGCTCGATGATCGAACCGGGCCAGCCGTGCGTGACGACGATCGGCAGCGCGTTCTCGTGCTTCGAGCGCACATGGATGAAGTGGATATCGAGCCCGTCGATTTCCGTGACGTATTGCGGCAGCGAGTTGAGCCGCACTTCCACCTTGCGCCAGTCGTAGTCGTTGGCCCAGTAGCTGGCGAGCCGTTGCATGGTCGCGAGCTGCACGCCTTGCGAGGCGTCGTCGACCGTTTCGCGCTCGGGCCACTGCGTCGCGACGATGCGGCGCCGCAGGTCGGTCAGCGCCGCTTCCGGCGCATGCACGCGCAGCGGACGAATCGCAGACGGATCGCCGGCGGCAATTTGCGTGAGTCCGCCGGCCGACGGCTTCGATTCCGCGAAGGCGAACCGGCTCATTGCGGCGCCTGCAAGCGTCACGGCAGCGGCCCCGATGAAGCGCCGGCGCGAAAGGGGCGTGGGATGAAGATCGTTTGACATATAATTCCTGATGGTGACGTTGGATAATGGCGCGCAGGAAGCATTGGACGTGCGCATGCCTTTCCCCAACCGCGATATGGGTTGTAATCCTAACTATTACTTATCGAAGCCGGCGCGCGGAAACTGTGCGCGTCGCTGCGACGGCTATTCGGTGTCGAGTGAACGAATCAGATTGGCACGCAGGTTCACGATCGCCCTTTGCAGTTTCATGAATTCGTCGTGGCCCAGCCCGGTCGCGTCGGTGAGATCCGCGATTTTCAGGCTCTTTTCGCGCAGCTTCCGGCCGCTCGCGGTCAGGCTGACTCGCACCTGACGCTCATCTTCCGGATCGCGCCGCCGCTGCACATACCCCATCGCTTCGAGCTTTTTCAGCATCGGTGTCAGCGTGTTCGATTCGAGAAAGAGCTTCTCGCCCAGGCCGCTCACCGTCTGGTTGTCCTGCTCCCAGAGCGCGATGATCGCGATGTACTGCGGATAGGTCAGCCCCAGTTCGTCCAGGATCGGCTTGTATGCCTTGCCGAATGCCAGATTGGTCGAGTAGACCGCGAAGCAAAGGTAGTCTGCGAGCGGCGCGGGCGTGGCGCCCTGCGCCGGGTGGTCCGTCGATTTCATGGTCATCCTCTTCGGGCAAAGGGCCTCAATGGCTCGCAAACTTGAATAAATCGCTTGCGATTATATCGTAGGCCGAAACCGGTTCCGCCGCACATCGCCATTGCGATGCCCGGCGAAACAGCCACGACGCCGTGGCGCAATCAATGGTGGGCGAAGAGGTTGTTTCGCTCCATCGAGACGCGGCTGCCCGCGCCCGTGGTGGCGTCGGCCATGCCGCCGTAAGCCGTCGCTGCGGTGCCGCTTTCGGCGCGCTCGGCGGCGAGCGTTTGCACGCTCTGGCCGCGTTGCGATGCCGGTGCGCCGACTTCGGGCCGGTACGACGGGGCCGGGCCGTAGCCGCTGGCGAATGCGGGGGCGGTTGCGCTGACAGAAAGGGCGATGAGGAGCTTGGCGATGAATTGGGTCTTCATGATCGGATCTCGCTAGGTGAATTGCAGTGAAATGGGGTGAAAGAGGCGATTGCGTTCGCCGGTTATGCGGTGACGACAGTGAGGCTCACGTCGATGTTGCCGTGCACGGCCTTCGAGTACGGGCAGATCTGATGGGCGCTGCGCGCGATGGCCTCGGCCACGTTTTGCTCGATGCCCGGCAGCGTGACCGTGAAGTGCGCGCCCAGGAACCAGGCGGCGCCGGTCTGGCCGATATCGACCCGAATGTCCACCGAGGCGTCCGCCGGCAGGGCGACTTTCTTCAGCGAGGCCGCGATGGCGAGCGCGGAGATGTAGCAGGCGGACCATGCGCCGGCGAACAGCTGCTCGGCGCGCGGGTGCGGTTCGCTCGCGACGATGTCGAGGGTTTCGCCGCTCGAAGACGACAGGTGGAGGTCGACCACGCCGAATTCGCCGCGTTGGGCCGCGGGGTCGTGATTGAAGGTGGTGTGGGTGTTGCCCGAGAACAGCACTTTGTCGATCGTTGCCATGTTGCGCTCCTTGATGGAATTCAGGGGTGGGTCATATGCATCGCGTAAGATCGAATCGCATGCGATGCATAATGGACAAGAAATTTCCCCGTGTCAAGCGCATAAGATTAAATCGCATACGATTTATATGGGGCTGTTTCGGAGGGAGCAGTCAGTCGTGACGACGTTCACGAACGTTGCAGCGGGAATTTGGGATCGAGCCCTTTTGTTTCCGGCACTCGCGGGAGTGCCGGCACGTTGGCCCGAGCCGCTTGGGGCGTTCGCGAGCGTTACGCAGCCAGTTCGATGGCCGGCTCGCACACGATGGGGAAGTTCACCGAATTGGCGATATAGCACTGCTCGTGCGCTGCGTGATGCAGCCGCTCGGCGAGGCTGCGGTTGTCGCTCGCGCGGATCGTGACGCGCGGGCGCAGCACGATCTTCGTGAAGGCGCCGCGCTGCGGCGTATCGGCCATCGTGCCTTCGGCCTCGTCTTCATAGGCGAGCACCGCGATGCCCGCCTCGGCGCACAGGTGCAGATACCAGAGCTTGTGGCACGCGCAAGCCGAGGCCACGAGCAGATCTTCCGGATTCCAGCGCGAGGCGTCGCCGCGAAAGGCCGGATCCGAAGAGCCCGGAATGTCCGGCTTGCCGTTCGCGCGGATCACGTGATCGCGGTCGTAGTCGCGATAACCCGAGGTGCCACTGCCGCGATTGCCCGTCCATTGCACCGAAACGCGATAGGTGTGTTCGCCCTGCGCCATGCTGAGTCTCCGTTCGATCGAAAAGGGGATGCGCCATTATGACCGCATTCGGCATTTTGGTATACCATTATGCCGAACGGGCCCAAAAACGAACCGGGCGCTAACCGGGCATGACACGCATGGAAACAAAATTCGACTCCACGGCGGACGCGGTTGCGTCCGGGTTGCGCGACCTGATCGTCAGCGGTGAACTGGGCAGCGGCGAGCGCCTTGTCGAGCGCGATCTCGCGGAGCGTTTCGAGGTGAGCCGCATTCCGCTGCGCGAAGCGATCCAGCGGCTCGCGCGCGAGGGGCTCGTCGAGATTTTCCGCAATCGCGGCGCGGTCGTGCGCATGCTCACGGTGCAGGACGTGGAGGAGATCTACGGCCTGCGCGCGCTGCTCGAAGGCGACGCGGTCTTTCGCGGGGTCAAGCGCATCGACGACGAAACGCTTGCACGCGCGGAACTCGTTCACCGGCTGCTGGGCGAAGCAGTTACCACGCAGAAGCAGGGCGAACTCAACCGTGAGTTTCACGAACTGATTTACGGCGCCTGCGGCAACACACGGCAGCTGGCGGCGATACGCGAACTGCGCGCGCAGGTGGAGCGCTACGAGCGGCTGCAAAATACGCTCCTTGCCGACACCCCCTCGTTTCAGCACGAACACGAGGCCATCCTGGAAGCGTGCCTCGCGCGCAACGCACGCGGCGCGCGCGCCTTGACCGTGGCGCATATCGATTCGGCACGACGCATCGTGCTCGCCGTGGTGGAGCGTATGGCCGAGCAAGGCTAGCGCGCATACACCACTGCATTCACAACCATCGCGCCGGTTTTTACGAGATTTTTTCTTGTGGCTCCTACGGCGCAACCCTAGACTGGAGGCATCGAAACGACTGGAGACGCCATGTCGATCTCGCGTGCAAGCCAGCGCCCGGACGAGCAGATCACCTCCGTGCAGCCCGGCCTCGGCCGGCTCGTGCTGAGGCGCTTCGATCCACGCCACGACTCATGGGAAGCGCTGACGCGTCTGCTGCATCGCGCGTTTTCGCGGCTCGCGTCGCTCGGATTGCACTGCTCATGTGCCGATCAGGCGGCGAGCCTCACGCGTGAACGCGCGCTGGCTGGAGATTGTTTCGTCGCTGTCTGCAATGGCAGGATCATCGGCACGCTCACGGTGGAAGGGCACGATAGCCATTCGCAGTGCGAACATTATCGCCAGCGCAGTGTGGCTTCGGTCCATCAGTTCGGCATCGAGCCAAAATGGCAAAGCCGCGGTATCGGCCGCGCGCTGCTTGCTTTCGCGGGGCGTTGGGCGGCTGCGCGCGGCTACACGCAGCTCGCGCTCGACACGCCGTTTCCAGCCGACCACCTCATCGCGTTCTATCGCGCACAAGGCTTTAGTCTCGTCGATGTCGTGCGTTTTGCCGGCCGTGGCTACGACAGCGCCGTGCTCAGCAAGGCGGCTGCGGCACGGTGCGGCGGCGTGGCACTCCCGCATTCGCCTGGCGAGGTGCCGCACGCCGCGTCGCCGGGTCAGTTCGCCTGAGCGTGCGCCACGCTCACGTCTCGCGCGTGCGCGCCGCTTCACGCTCCAGGTAGCGCAGGAATTCGTCGGCGGGCATGGCCTTCGCATAGAGCCAGCCCTGCGCGAACTGCACGCCGCGCTCGCGCAGATATTGCGCTTGCGCCTCGGTTTCCACCCCCTCGGCGACCATCAGCAGGTCGAGGCTGCGCGCCATTTCGATGATGTGCGGCACGATCTTGTTCATTTCCTCGCCGCTCGCCAGCGAGAGGAGGAACGAGCGGTCGATCTTGATGCCATCCACGGGCAATGCCTGCAGATACGAGAGACTCGAATATCCCGTGCCGAAATCGTCGATGAAGATGCGGTGACCGGCTGCGCGAAACGCTTCGAGAACGGGTGCGGAGCTGGCCGTATCCATGAGCGTGCGCTCAATCGCTTCGAACCAGATTTGTTCGGGGCGCACGCCATATTTCGCGAGGCTCGCCTTGAGGGTTTGGAGCACGCGTGTGCCGGCGAGATCCTTGCCGGCAAGATTGAGCGAGACGTGCAGATCGCGGCGACGCGCGAGCATCGCGCCGACGCCCTCGAACACGGACCGTATGACCTGATCGGTGATGGGCTCGATGAGATCGAGCGACTCCGCCATCGGAATGAACGTGTCGGGCGCGACAAGGGTGCCGTCTTCGAGCTTCCAGCGCACGAGCGCTTCGGCGCCGACGCAGCGCCCGCTCTCCAGCGAGACGAGCGGCTGCAGCCACGCCACGAACTTGCGCCGACGGATGCCCTGCAGCATCGCGTTGCGCGGCGTGCGCAGCGTGCGGCGCCAGCGCAGGACGAGCCACGTGCCGATGGCGCTCAGGACGAGCGCGGGCGGTAGCAGCGTTCTGAGCTGCGCCGGCACGTCGCGGCGCATGCGGTCCTCGGGCTCGTATGCGACCACCGCAATGGGATAACGGCTCGAGCGCTCGACGACGTAATAGCGGCCTTCGAAATACGGGCTGCCGGTGCGCTGGAGCGCGGCGCGTACGAGGGCGTCGTCCGTGTGCGGCCAGCTTGAAATCACGGCGCCGTGCTGCGTTTCGAGCACGGTGAGCTTGATGGTGTCGTCGAGCGGCACGATGTCGAGGTAGAAGCGCGGATCGATCACCACGACGTGGTTGCCCAGGCGCACGTTGAGCATCTGCCGCTCGTTGCCGCGCTTGCCGACTTCGGTATGCCAGGCGGTGAAGCCGCCTGCATAGGTCCATTCGGGCGGCGGCAACGCGATGTCGACAGCGCCGTGCAGCGAACTGCAGCGCAGCCGCATGTCATGGGTCGAGGCGACTTCGCGAATGTATCGAAACTGCTCCTCGACCTGCCGCAGGCGCTGCATGTGGTCGTTTGTGCACGGCGTGTCGGGGTACGACATGAGCTGGCGCAGCGCGGAGTCGGCTTCGGAGGTGACCAGTTCGGCGCGCAGCAGCGCGCGATTCGAAAAGACGTCCACCTGTTGGCGCTGCTGGCGTTCGTTGACGGCGTCCGACGCATACACTGCCGCCGTGAGCGTTGCCAGGACGGCGAACGCCACGACACAATAGGTCGTCAGGGCGGTGAGTCGGCTGCTCATGGCGTACGGTCGGGCTCCGGCGTCGCGGACGAAGGCGACGCGCGGCCTTCGTCGATCGCCGCTGCCGATGGTAGCGTCTTTCCGCTGGCGGCGACGCGCTGCTGTCCGGCGCGCAAGCGCAATCGCAGTGGCCGACGGGGTTCCGGCTCATGCGTGGCGCATGAATGCGGCCACCGGGATCGGCAAACGCACGTCAGGCACGCGCTGGATCGATCGATCTGGAATCCTCTGCAACGACGCGATTGCGGCCGCCTGTCTTCGCGGCATAGAGCCGCCGGTCGGCGACCTGCATGAGCGCTTCGTAGTGGGCGGCGCAGTCGGCGGGACTGGCCGCCACCCCAATCGAGACGGTGAACGCAATCGCATCCGGGTTCACGGCTTCGCCCGGCACACTGGCGCCATGCGCCGAGTCTGCCGCGTGCGCTTCGACCGCCCGGCGGATGCGCTCGGCAACGCTCGCGGCCGCCGTGAGATCGGCGCCGGGAAGCAGCGCCGCGAATTCCTCGCCGCCCACGCGCGCAGGCATTTCCGCGCTGCGCAGGTTGTTGCGCAGGATGTCCGCGAAGATCACCAGCACGCGGTCGCCGGCCGCGTGGCCGAAGCGGTCGTTCACGCGCTTGAAGTAGTCGATATCGAGCATCAGCATCGCCACGGCGGGCGCCGCCGTTTCACCGCCCTCGCGGGCGGCGCGTTCCAGTGTTTCGTCGAATACTTCCTGGAAGCGCCGGCGGTTCGCGAGGCCGGTGAGCGGATCGCTGCGCGCGAGCGTTTCAAGCCGCGTACTCGCTTCGACGTACTGGCCGAATATGTGCTTGACGATGCGCAGCGTGCCGACGAGCAGCACCGCGATCGCCAGCCAGGCGACGATCAGCGGGCTGTTGAACACGCGGCGCGCTGCTGCGAGCGTGAGTTCTGAGTCGTCCGTGTCCGTGAGCAGGATCCAGTGCGTATCGCCCACGTGCTGGAACAGCAGATACCGGCCCGAGTGCACGGCGTAGCCCTTGCCGCGCTTTAACCAGGCCGCCGCCGACGCTCGCGCGACGTCGAGCAGATACGGATCGAAGCGCGCGGGACGCTGCGCCGTGATCTCGCCATTGACGAAGTAGACAAGGTCGCCGTTACTGTTCAGCAGGCCGAACTCGGCAGGCGCCTCGTCGTCGGTCAGGTTCGAGGTGGCGAGCTGAAGCGCGAGCAGGCGCGAGGGTGCGACGTCCATCACCACGGCGCCGCGAAACTGTCCGTTCGTGTAGACGGGCGCGCTGAGCGTGGCGATCGCCTCGCTCTTTTTCGATTCCGTATAGATCGGAGTCCAGACGATATCGCGTCCCGCATTCTGGCCGGTGGCATGCAGGCGGTAGTAGGGCATGGTGCTGAAGCGCCGCAACAGGTCGGGCGCGTGCGCGTCCGGGCGCTCGGGCGAGAGCACGTACAGGCCGTTGGCCGAGATATACGCGACCGTGCTTTGCACCGCGTCGGCGTGCTGGCTGATCGCGAGGAGCGGGCTGATCGAGCGCGCGAGCACGATGTCGGCGGGCAGTGCGGCGGCGTCGCGGTCAAACCCCTCGATTCCCGCGAGCCCTTGCGCATTGGTGCCGAAAACGCGCGGTCCATCCATCGCGCCGGGAGCCTCCCATTGCGGCCGGCCGCTGTCGCGCAGCGCGGCCTGCACCTTCGGATTCTGCAAGCCGGCGCGCTGCTGGCCCGGCGAAGCGAGCAGATGTTCCGCATAGTCGCGCAGGAACAGCAGGCGCCGGCGCTCTGCGGAAATCAGCGCGTCCACGCCTACGGCGCGCACCTCCAGGTCGCGCTGGCGGCTATGGAGGTCGTAGCGCGTCATCTGGTAGAGGTGGCGCAGGCCGACGCCGCTCACCAGCGCCATGGCCGCAAGAAAGCACACCGTCACCACGAGATGCGGGCGTTTCATGACTATGCTGGAGAAGCCGTGCGGCCGCGTGCGGCCTGGCGTGTGCTGCATGAAGCCCTCGGGGGACTGTGACTGGACGCGCGCGCATCGCATTGCAGCGTGGCCCGGCAGCGCGTTTGCGGACATCGCGATGAGCATAGCATCGCCTGTCAGAACCGCGCCGCATGCCGCCTCAGACGTCCCGGATCGCTCCGGGTGTCACTCAACCGCGCCAGGCCGAATGGCGGATCACGCTGCAGAAGTTGCCGGCATGGAAGTGCGGGTCCTTGTCGGCGAGCACGTCGGCCTTGACGTTGCCGAACGTCGTGGCGGGCTTGTGCTTGATGCCGTCATAGAAGGTCTGGATGATGTCCTCCTTGAAGTGCTCGCTGCGCGGGTGCGCGTGCACCACGGCCTCGCGTTCGGTGTCGCTGAAGCGGTCGTAGGCAATGCCGAGCACGTCCATCTCGACGCCGGCCGTCACGAGCGCGATCACCGGATGCATGTGCTGCGGGATGCCCGGCGTCGTATGCAGCGCGATGGCGGTCCACACGAGGTCGATGTCCTGCTGCGAGATGCCATGGCCGCGCAGGAAGTCGCGCGCGGCATTCGCGCCGTCTACTTCGAAGCGCTCGTGCTCGCTGCTGTGCGCGTGCGTGAGGCCCATGTCATGAAACATTGCGCCGGCGTACAGCAGTTCGCGATCGAACTTCAGGCCGAGCCGGCGGCCGGCCAGCGCGCCGAAGTAATAGACGCGGCTCGAATGATGGAACAGCAGCGGCGATTCGGTGTCGCGCACGAGTTCGGTGATTTCGCGGGCGAGCTGGCTGTCGGGGATGGCGACATCGGCGAGGGTCGGGGTCATCTGGATGCTCCGTCGGGGTGGGTGATGAGCTCTATTCTGGGCGGCGCCAGGGTTGTCCTCAATCGACGGATGCCGTGGTTTTCTGCCAATTCGACCGAAATTGGGCCATCGCGGATTCGCGGCGCATAGCGGCGGTGCCGATAGCGGCAAAATTTCGCCGCAATCCGGGATTAGCGGCGATAATCGGCAAAATCGATTCGATCGGCGCGCATTTCATGCGCCTTGCATCGGGCGGCGAGATCCGGCCCGCGAATCGCACATTGGGCGCACGGGGAACGCTGCAGGGAACGCGCCGCGCCAACCAGGTCGGTAAGAACAAGAACCCACGCGACAGACTATGTACTCGATCCTGCCAGCGTTCGTGTCCGCGTTATTTCTCGGATTCGGCGTCTACGTGCTCCTGACCGAGGGCTTCACGCGCCTCTCGGTGCCGTTCGCCCTGATGTGCGCGACCACGTTCTTCTGGCAGGGCACCTGGGCCTTTCTGTTCCAGACGTCCGACCCCGAACTGTCCGGCGTGCTCGTGAAGGCCGGATACTTTTTCATCCTCTTTCTGCCTACCACGTTCTATCACTTCGTGACGGAAGTGAGCGCCCGGCGCGGCGAACGCCCGCTCCTCATCGCCTCGTATCTGCTCAGCGTGCTGCTCGCGGCGCTGCTGCTGTTGAGCGATTCCGTCGTGGACGGCTACGGCACGTTCTTCTTCGGCAAGTATCCGAAGGCGGGCATGCTGCATCCCGTGCACGTGGCGCAGACCGTGCTGCTCGCGTGCCGCAGCGCCTGGCTGCTGTACGCCGCGCGCGGTCAGACGCACGCGCACGATCGCCGCAAGCTGCTCGACCTGTGCTTCGTGAGCCTCGGCCTGTACACACTCGCCGCCACCGATTACGCCGTCAACTACGGGCTCGCGTTCTATCCCGTGGGCGCGGTGTTCATCGCGATCAGCCTTGGCATTCTCGCGGTCACGATCGTGCGTTTCGGCCTCATGCGCCCGTACCTCATCGCGGCTACGGTGGCGCACGAAGTCGCCACGCCGCTCGCGGCCATCGGCATGCATGCGGAGGAAATCGGCAACGTGTTGCCCGAACTCATGCGCGGTTATCAGCTGGCCGTGCAGCACCAGTTGTGCGTGGACGGACTCTACCCCGGTCAGTCGGAGCGCCTTTCCTCGCTCGCCACCTCGATACGCCGCCAGGTCGACAGCACGAGCACCGTGGTCGAAATGTCGCTGGCTTCGTTCACGCTCGACCGGCTCGACCGCCGCAGCTTCGAGACCTACCCGGTGCGCTCCTGCGTGAATGCGGCGCTCGAGCGCTTTCCATTCCGCACTGGCGAGCGCGACATGGTCGAGGTGGCACCCATCGACGCACAACTGAGTTTCTCGGGCTCGGATTCGCTCGTCGTGTTCGTGCTGTTCAATCTGCTCAAGAACGCGCTCTTCGCGATTCACGCGGAAATGGCCGAACGAAGCGACAGGGTGAGCGATTACGTGGGCCGCGTGGAGATCAGTGCAACGAGCGAAGCGGGCTTTTGCGTGCTGCGCTTTACCGACAACGGTTGCGGCATTCCCGCCGATATCCTGCCGCGCGTGTTCGATCCGTTTTATTCGACCAAGGCGCACGGGCGCGGGGCCGGCATGGGCCTCACATTCTGCCGCCGCGTGGCGGAGGCGCTGGGCGGCACGATCGCCTGCGAGTCCGAGCCGCACGTGTACACCACCTTCACGATCCGCCTGCCCGAGCCCGGCACGAGCGCCGACCGCGCGCTGCACGATGCGCCGGCGAAACCCCGCCGCTTTCCGGCGGGGCAGGATTTCGCGGGCTAGTTCAGGTAGCCGGGTTCAATCCGCTCAGTTCGAACCCGAAGGCAGGACCAGCTCGTATTCCTTCACGCGCTCGATGATGCCGGGCGGAAAGCGGCGAATGCGCTTATCGGTGCCGGCAAAGAGGATCTGCTGATAGCCGAGCGAAACGGGCCGCCCGTCGACGCAAAAGCGGAACACGAGATACGCGGAGCACTGACGCACCTGGAAGGTGTTGAGGTAGCAATCCACGCGCTGGAACGGAAAGGTTTCCTGCACGTATTCCTGGTGTGCGCGCTTGGTGACGAACACGCCCCCCGAGGCGAGCAGATTGTTGTGAATGCACTCGTGAAACCAGCGTTCGCGGCAAATGCCCTGCCATTCGAAATAACGGGCGAAATACGTGTTCATGAATGCGTTCGAGTCCTTGAGGTAGATGTCGATGACGTGATGAAACGTTTTGGTCGGCGTAGCTTCCATGATTTCGTCGGAGAATCCGGCGGTGCCACGGGACAGGACGGCGGGAATGGATTCGCGTGCGTACATCAGAGTGACTCCAGATAGGGACTGCAGGCGGCAGCCGCGCGTGCCTCCGGAGAAACGGAGGCATGCACCATTCTCTTCGCGTTCCTCTTCATCCAATACCGTGCTCCCCACATACGCAAACCGCTTCATGCTCGCTGGGTGCGATAACGTTTGCGCGCGTTCGATTGAGCGCGCACCTGCGGCTTCGGGTTGCTGTGTCCAGGCGAGACGCCGCATAATCGACATGTTTTCCGCGCGGTGCCGCTCCAGGTGTCGGGCGCGCCGCATGAGGCGCAGCGCGCTTACCGAGATCCAGCATGAGTTCCATCGTCAGACAGCCGGTTTACCATCCCGTCTCCGTCGTTTTCCTCGACGACAGCCCCGACTTCCTCTACGCGCTGCGCGGGCTCTTTCCGGGCGCGGGCACGGATCGCTACTTCACGAGCGCAAGAGAAGCGCTGGCCTTCGTCGCTTCGCACGAGGCGCGGCAGAGTGCGCGCAACCCCGCTGCGGGCGCGGCATGGTCGGAGTTCGAGAAGCGCGGCGGCAACGCGCTCGGTGAGGACGTAATGACCGACGCGGCGCGCTTCGGCGATATCGCCGCGCTCGTCGTGGACTACGAAATGCCGGAGATGACCGGCGTCGACTTCCTGGCCGCCGCGAAGGACGTGGCGTGCACGCGCATCCTGCTCACGGCCACGGCCGACGAATCACACGCGGTGGAGGCGTTCAACGCGGGGCTGATCGACTTTTACGTGAAGAAGTCCGATCCGGCGATGACCCGCAAGCTGCGCGGCGCGATAGAAGACGCCAAGCGCAAGTTCTGCGCACGGCGCGGCCATATCGGCGTGCACGGCGTGGGCGCGATCTACGCGAACCGGCGCGTCGCCGACGCGCTGCACGAAGTCGCGCTGCGCGAGCGCATCGTCGAGTACTACTGGCGCCCCGAGCAGAACGCCGTGCTCACGTTCGACGTCGAAGGCAACGCCGGCGTGTTTCTCGCGTGGGACAGTCACGACTGGGCGGCACAATGCGATGTCGTGACCGACGAAGGCGGTCCCGAAGCGTTGCGCGAGGAAATGGCGGCGCGCCGCGTCATGCCGGTTTACTGGCCGAACGAGGCGTATCGGCCCGGCATGTCGCGCGTGGAGTTCGCCACGCCGCAGCCGGTGGCGGGACTCGACGACACGCATACGAGCTGGACCCGTATCGGCGATCCGGGACTTGCGCCCGGGTTGATCACGTTTGCCGCATGGCGGGCGGCGCAAGGCGCGCCCGGTGAGGGCGGGCGCCTTGCGTGATCACCTCGCGACCGACGACTAGAACGTTTCCCAGTCTGCCGCTTCGTGAGCGGCGGTGGCCACGGGGATGGCCGATGCCGCCTTTGCTGTGACCGCGGGCGCTGCGTTGGCGGCCTTGCGGGCCGGCGTGGTTGCCGTGGCCTTCGCGGGCGCGGGGGCAGGGCGCTTGAGCGGTGCGGCGGGGCGCACGGCACGCGCGCGTTGAGCCGGAGCTGCAACCGTCGACGCAAGCGCAGACTCGGCCTGCGCCCCAACGCGGAATACCGTCACGACGTCGCGCAACCCGTTCGACTGCGCTGCCATCGACTGCGCCGCCGCCGATGCCTCTTCCACGAGCGCCGCGTTCTGCTGCGTCACTTCGTCCATCTGCGCGACGGCGCGGTTCACCTGCTCGATGCCGGTGTGCTGCTCTTCGGACGCCGCCGCGATTTCGCCCATCAGGTCGGCCACGCGGCGCGCCGAAATCACCACCTCGTCGATCGTCTTACCGGCTTCGTCGACGAGCTTCGTGCCTTCCGACACCTGCGCCACCGACTGTCCGATCAGGTCCTTGATCTCCTTGGCCGCCGTCGCGCTGCGCTGGGCGAGGCTGCGCACTTCGCCCGCCACGACGGCGAAGCCACGGCCCTGGTCGCCGGCGCGCGCCGCTTCCACGGCCGCGTTGAGCGCGAGGATGTTGGTCTGGAAGGCGATGCCGTCGATCACGCCGATGATCTGCTCCACGCGCTGCGAGCTGCTCGAAATCTCGTTCATCGTTTCGACCACGCGGCGCACGACTTCGCCGCCGCGCGCGGCGACTTCCGAGGCATTGACCGCGAGCGTGTTGCCCTGGCGCGCGTTGTCGGTATTGTGCTTGACCGTGGTCGTGAGCTCTTCGATGCTGGCGGCCGTTTCCTCGAGCGACGCGGCTTGCTCTTCGGTACGCGAGGAAAGGTCCAGGTTGCCCGCCGCGATTTCCTTGGCGCCCGTCGTGATCGATTCGGCCGAGGTCTGGATGCGCTGCACGGTGTCGACCAGTTGGCGCTGCATCTGCTGCATCGAATGAAGCAGGCTGTGCTGGTCGCCGGGCGCGAGATTCACGTGGGCCGTGAGATCGCCTTCGGCGATGCGCTGGCAGATCTGCGAGGCGTAGTCCGGCTCACCGCCAAGGCTGCGGCGAATCGTGCGGATGAGCCACATGAGGCCGAGCGTCACGGCCGCGCCGATCACCGTCACGAGCAAAAGGTTGCTGATCAGCGCGCTGCGGAAGGCGTCGTCGATGTCGTCGGTATAGATGCCGGTGAACACGTGCCAGTCCCAGCCCGGTACGAGGGCGGAGTACGTGATCTTTTCGACCGGCGCGCTCTTGCCGGGCTTCGGCCACCAGTAGCTGCTGTAGCCGTCGCCGCCCGTGGACGAGCTTTTGACGATCTCGAGCGCCACATGCGTGCCGCGCGGGTCCGTCATGTTCGCCTGGCTCTTGCCTTCCATCTCCGGCTTGGGCGGCACGAGCAGCGCCACGGCGTTGCTGTCGTAAATGCCGAAGTAGCCGCTCTGGTCGTCGCCGTAGCGCGTGCCGCGCAGCGTGGCGATGGCGAGGCGCTTCGCGTCGTCGGCGCTCATGTGGCCCGCGGCCGCTTCTTTCTGATAGTACGAGACCACACCCAGTGCGGTTTGCGTCTCCTGCTCGACGAGGGCCTTGCGGTCCGTCACCATGCCCGAGCGCGTCATGAAGGCGTTGGCCACCACCAGCACGACGAGCGAGATCCATAGCAGCCCGACGATGCCCCAGGCTTTCTGATTCAACGTTGTTCGCTTCACGTTCGTTTTTCTCCAGCCGTCTTCGATTTGTATTCTCGCGGCAGTGCACACGTGCAGCGCCAACGTGTTTAACGGATGGTTTGGAGGGAACCTTAACGTTTGCGTATGGGATCTTTGCGCTGGGTGGGACTTGTCATGCTAATTCTTTCGTTATGCTTTCGTTCCCGGCGCCGCCGTCGAAGCTCGCACGACCAGCCGCGGCGCCGGGACCACGCACACGCGCGCCGCCGCGCCGGCGGCCGAACCGGGCGCTTCGACCAGTTCCGTCAGCAACTCGACGGCCAGCTCTGCCGCCTCGGTCGTTGCGACCGCAACGGTCGTGAGCGGGGGCCGCGACTCGCGCGCCAGCTGAATATCGGTAATGCCGACCACGGAAAGCTCGCGCGGCACGTCGAGCCCGAGATCGGCGGCGGCCTGCATGGCGCCTAGCGCCGGCAGGTCGTTGGTCGCGAAGATCGCGGTGAGGTCGGGATGCCGCGCGAGCAACTCGCTCGTGGCCACATAACCGCCTTGCGTCGTGTCCGGCGCATAGCGTACGGGCGCGCCCGCACCGTCGAGGCCGGCGGCCTGCATGGCCGCGACGAAGCCGTCATAGCGTGCCGCGTGAATGCCGGAAACCTTGCTGCCGACGATCGCCCCAATGCGCCGATGCCCGAGCGTCAGCAAATGCTGCGCGGCGAGCTCCCCCGCGCGCCGGAAGTCCACGGCCACGCACGGCAGGCCCGGCGGGTCGAGCGGCCGCTCCCACATGCACAGCACGACCGGCGCGCCGCGCCGCACGGTGGCGCGCAGGTCGGCGAAGTCGAGATTGGCGTTCATCACGAGCACGCCCGCCGAGAGCGTGCCCGCAATCTGTTCGAGGTAGGCGCGGCCCGTTTGCGGGTCGCCATCCGTATTGCAGATGATGAGAAAGCGCCCGCTGCGCCGCAGCGCATTCTCCACGGCGAGCGCGAACTCCGGATAGAACGGATTCGCGATGCTCGACACCATCAGCGCAATGGTGGGCGGCCGCCCTTCGGCGAGCGCGCGGGCCGACAAATGCGGGCGATAGCCGAGCGCCTCCACCGCTTCGAGCACGCGTTGGCGCGTGGCTTCGCCCACGCGCCCGCGCTCGCGCAAGACGTTCGAGACGGTGGCCGGCGTGACGCCGGCGCGCCGCGCGACTTCGTTCAGGGTCGGCATGGGATCTCACATGTCCATCTCAAAATATGGGAAGGCGATTCAACATTTGCATGATTGTGACGGGCACTGCAACATTGGCCCGACAATCAAAGCGAATATCGGAGACAAGGCAGCCAGATCGCAGAAGCGATCGCTTTTTTATGGGCTGCTGATTAAGCGCTTAATCTCCGTGTCGCGCTGATTAGAACATGGAGACGGGACGATGGCGAGCATTTCGTTGCGCGGCGTTCAGAAGGCATACGGCGAGAATGCGCCGGTGATTCGCAACGTCGATCTGGAGATCGGCAGGAACGAGTTCTGTGTATTCCTCGGCCCTTCGGGCTGCGGCAAGTCCACGCTGCTGCGCATGATCGCGGGCCTGGAAGACGTCACCGACGGCGACATTTCGATCGGCGGCAAGCTCGTGAACGACGTGAGTGCCGCGCAGCGCGGCGTGGCCATGGTGTTCCAGAGCTACGCGCTGTTCCCGCACATGACCGTGTACGAGAACATGGCGTTCGGCCTCAAGCTCGCGAAAACGCCGAGGGCCGAGATCGATCGCAAGGTGCGCGAAGCCGCACGCATTCTTCAGCTCGAAGCGTTGCTCGAACGTCACCCCAAGGCGCTTTCGGGCGGCCAGCGGCAGCGCGTGGCGATTGGCCGGGCGATCGTACGCGAGCCCGGCGTGTTCCTGTTCGACGAACCGCTTTCCAATCTCGATGCCACGTTGCGCGGCCAGACGCGTATCGAGATCGCGCGCCTGCATCGCCAGTTCGAGCAGGCGAGCGTGGTGTACGTGACGCACGACCAGATCGAGGCGATGACGCTCGCCGACAAGATCGTCCTGCTGCATAGCGGTAAGGATACCGAACGATACGGCAGCATCGCGCAAGTTGGCGCGCCGCTCGAGCTTTATCACCGGCCCGCGAGCCGCTTCGTGGCGGGCTTCATCGGCTCGCCGCGCATGAATTTTCTGCCGGCGCGCGTAGCGGCCATCGAGACGAACGGCGTGAGCGTCACGCTCGACGAAAGCGGCGAAACGGTGCGGCTGCCGGTGCAGGGTGCGCGGCTCGCCGTGGGCGCGCCGGTCACGTTCGGCGTGCGTCCTGAGCATCTCGAACTGGTGGTGGAGGGCGTGGCATCGCGCACCTCGCGCGATGCTCAGGATGCCTTGACGATTGCGCGTCCCATCACGCTGATCGAGGAGCTTGGCGAACACAGCTATGTGCACCTCGATCAGCCGGGTGAGGCGGTGCTCGTCGCCAAGGCGCCCGGCGATGCCCGGCTCAGTAGCGGCGATACCGCGCAGTTCCGTGCGAGCGCGAGCGCCTGCCATCTGTTCGCGGAAGACGGCTTCGCCGTTGTGCCGCTCGCCACCGCCGATCAACCCGCATGAAAACAACAACCGAGGACACAGGGATGCGTCTTGGAGTCTGCTATTACCCGGAGCACTGGCCGGAGGCCATGTGGAAAGACGACGCCGCGCGCATGAAGGCGCTGGGCATCGCGCAGGTGCGTATCGCCGAATTCGCGTGGAGCCGCATCGAGCCCTCGCCGAGCGAATTCGACTGGGGCTGGCTCGATCGCGCGATCGACACGCTCGGTGCCGCCGGCCTGCAAGTGGTGATGTGCACGCCCACCGCCACGCCGCCCAAGTGGCTGATCGACCAGCATCCCGACATCCTGCCCGTGGGCGCCGATGGCCGCGTGCGCGGGTTCGGCTCGCGGCGGCACTACGATTTTTCGTCGCCGGCGTATTACGAGGCTTCGCGGCGCATCTGCGAGGCGGTCGCCGCGCGTTATGGCCAGCATCCCGCCGTCGCGTACTGGCAGACCGATAACGAGTACGGCTGCCATCAAACGGTGGTCAGCTACTCGACGGCGGCGGTGCAGCGCTTTCGCGAATGGCTCAAGGCGCGTTACGGCAGCATCGACGCGCTCAACACCGCCTGGGGCACCGTGTTCTGGAGCATGGAGTACCGCAGCTTCGACGAAATCGAGGCGCCCGTTGGCACCGTGACCGAGGCGCATCCGTCGCACCGGCTCGACTACCAGCGCTTCGCCTCCGATGAAGTGCAGCGCTACAACCGCATGCAGGTCGATATCCTGCGCGTGCATTCGCCGGGGCGGCCCATTGCACACAACTTCATGCAGCTCTTCATGGAGTTCGATCACTACAAGGTCGCCGCCGATCTCGACGTCGCGGCGTGGGACAGCTATCCGCTCGGCGCGCTCGACCAGCAGTGGTACGCACCCGACGTGAAGGCGCGCTATCTGCGCACCGGGCACCCGGACTTCGCCTCGTTCAATCACGACGTGTATCGCGGCATGTCGAAGCTGCCGTTCTGGGTCATGGAGCAGCAGCCCGGCCCCGTGAACTGGGCCCACTGGAACCCCGCGCCGCTGCCTGGGATGGTGCGTCTCTGGAGCTGGGAAGCGTTCGCGCACGGCGCGGGCTGCGTGTCGTATTTCCGCTGGCGCCAGGCGCCGTTCGCGCAGGAGCAGATGCACGCGGGCCTGAATACGCCCGACAACCGCCCCGACCTCGCCAGTGCGGAAGCGGCGCGCGTGGCCGAGGAAATCGAGGCCGTGCTCGCGGTGGCCAAGGGCGGCCGCGACTTCGACGTGAAAACGCCGGTTGCGCTCGTGCTCGATTACGAGGCGAAGTGGCTCTTCGAGATTCATCCGCAGGGCGCGGATTTCCACTATCCGCGCTTCGCTGTGGAGTACTACTCGGCGCTGCGCGCGCTCGGCTTCGACGTGGATATCGTTTCGGTGCACGCGCCGCTCGACGGCTACCGGCTCGTGGTTGTGCCGCCGCTGCCCGTCGTGCCCGACGACTTCGCGCAGCGCCTCGCCAGTTCGGGCGCGCAAGTGGTGATCGGACCGCGCACGGGCTCGAAAACCGCGGATCTGCAAATTCCCGCCAACCTGCCGCCGGGGCCGCTCGCGGCGCTGCTGCCGCTGCGCGTGTGGCGCGTGGAGTCGCTGCGGCCCAACATCAGCGAGCCGGTGCGCTTCGAGTTGGACGGCGCGCACGAAGGCCACGCGCGCCACTGGCGCGATCTGATCGAACTCGGCGCCGATACCGGCGAAAACGAATGGGCCGTGCCGGAAGTGCGCGCGACGTTCAGCGACGGCCATCCCGCGTACGTGAGGAGCGGCGCGGTCCACTACCTCGCGAGCCTGTTCGACGAGGCGAGCACGCAGGCGCTCTTTGCGCGCGTGGCGCGCGAAGCGGGCCTCACGCCGCAGCCGCTTGGCGACGCGATCCGCGTGAGCCGGCGCGGCGGCTTCACCTGGGTGTTCAACTACGGGCCGGGCACGCACACCCTTTCTGCGGATATTCCCGACGATGCATACGTGATCGGCTCGCGTACGATAGAGCCGCAGGGCGTGAGCGCCTACCGTTCGCAATAGACGCAAATAGACGTATTGCGCAGTTCCTGACGATGCAGCACCGACAACGACGTATAACCAAGGAGACACGCATGATCGGCAAGACCTTCAGACCACGCACCCTGCTCGTTGCTGCGACGCTGGCGGCGGGCGCGCTTGCAGGCGCGTTCGCGAGCGCGGCGCAGGCCGGCACGCTCGAAATGAACATTGCCTACAAGGGCGCAAGCCAGCGCGCCGTGTGGGAACAGGTGATCGAACAGTTCAAGAAGACGCACCCCGGCACCGACGTAAAGGTGTCGTTCGTCGACGAGGAAGCCTACAAGGTCCAGTTGCCGAACTGGCTCACGACCGCGCCGCCCGACATCGTGAACTGGCACGACGGCGAGCGCATGGCCTACTACGCGAAGCGCGGCCTTTTCGCGGATCTTTCGGACGACTGGAAAAAGAACAACTGGGACAGCATGTACGCCTCGACGAAGGAAGCTTCGTCGTACCAGGGCAAGCAGTACGCCGCGCCCACGGTGTATTACTCGTGGGGCATGTTCTATCGCAAGGACCTGTTCGACAAGGTAGGCATCAAGAGCGAGCCGAAAACATGGAATGAATTCCTCGATGCCTGCAAGAAGCTCAAGGCCGCGGGCATCGCGCCGATTGCCGTGGCCGGGCGCGACGCGTGGACACTGGCGGGCTGGTTCGACTATCTGGATCTGCGCCTGAACGGCAACGCGTTCCACCAGAAGCTGATGGCAGGCGAGGTGCCGTACACCGACCCGCGCGTGAAAAAAGTCTACGTCACATGGAAGCAACTGCTCGACGACGGCGACTTCATTCCCAATTCGCTCTCGTACGATCTCGATGCGGCGCAGCCGTTCCTGTTCCAGGGTAAGGCCGCGATGATGCTGATGGGTACCTTCATCACGGGCGGTTTCAGCCCGACGGTCAAGCAGCAGATGGGCTACTTCCAGTTCCCGATCATCGACCCGAACGTGCCGACCGCCGAAGACGGTCCGGTCGAATCGCTGCACATTCCGGGCAAGGCGAAGAACAAGGCCGATGCGCGTGCGTTCCTCGCGTTCGCGGAGACGCCGGATGTTGGCGCGCAGCTTGCCAAGGGGCTGGGTTCGCTTTCGGCCAACAGCAAGTCGCCGGAGCCCGAAGACCCGATTTCGAAGATCGGCTTCCAGATCCTCTCGAACACGAAGGGCGGCATTGCGCAGTTCTATGACCGCGACATGACGAAGGAAATGGCCGACGAAGGCATGAAGGGCATGCAGCAGTTCGTGTCCGATCCCACGAAGCTCGACTCGATTCTCGCGCAGCTCGAGCAGACGCGTCAGCGGATCTACAAGAAGTAAGGTGTTCGAAGCGAAGGCGGGTAGTGCGTCGGCGCTGCCCGCCGGGTAATCAAGCGGAGGTTTTTGCCGTGAGACAGGCAGTGAGTCACACCGTTGCGCATCGCGTGGACGGCGCCGCGCCGGCAGGCGGCGAGAACGGCGGCATGCAGCACGCAAGCGGGCGAGGCATTCAGCCGCGCCGCCGCGCGTCGCCCACCGCGCGGCGCCAGCGCCGTGCCGCGTGCCTCTTTCTCGCGCCCGCGGTCATCATGTTCGCGGTCTACGTGATCTGGCCGATTCTCTCCACGCTGCGTCTCTCGCTCTACAACTGGGACGGCATGACCGAAGCGAGCTTCGTGGGTTTCGCGAACTATATCGAGCTGTTCCACTCGCCCACGTTCTACACGGCGCTCAGGAACAACGTGATCTGGCTGGTGCTGTTCCTGCTCGCACCGCCCATGGGTCTTGCGATCGCGCTGTACCTCAACCAGGCCGTGGGCGGCATCCGCATCGTCAAGTCGCTGTTCTTCGCGCCGTTCGTGCTTTCTGGCGTGGTGGTGGGCCTCATCTACTCGTGGTTCTACGACCCCACGTTCGGCCTGCTCGCGCTCATGCTGGGCCGCGGCATTCCCGTGCTCGGCGACCCGAACTACGCCACGCCGGGCATCATCTTCGCCGCGCTCTGGCCGCAAACCGCGTACTGCATGATCCTCTATCTCACGGGCCTCACCACGCTCAACAGCGAGCAGATCGAGGCCGCGCGCATGGAAGGCGCGAAGGGCTGGACCATGCTCTGGCACGTGATCCTGCCGCAACTGCGGCCCGTCACGTTCATGGCCGTGGTGGTCACGATCATAGGCGCGCTGCGCAGTTTCGACCTCATCTCCGTGATGACGGGCGGCGGACCGTTCGAAAGCTCGACGGTGCTCGCGTACTACATGTACGACCAGGCGATCAAATACTACCGGCTCGGTTATTCGGCCGCGATTGCCGTCGTGCTGTTCGCGATCATGCTGCTCTACATCGTCTATCACCTGCGCCGCCTGCTGCGCAGCGAGCACTGAATTCGCTACGAGGAAGCCCCCCATGTTTCCGATTCCGGTCGACAAGTGGAAGCCCGCGTCGCGCCGCCTGTACAAGCTCTCGCTGCCCGTGGCGCTCGTCATCTGGCTGCTGCCGCTCATTGCCGTGCTGGTCACCTCGGTGCGCTCCACCGAGGAACTGAGCGAAGGCAACTACTGGGGCTGGCCGAGACACTTCGCGATGATCGAGAACTATCGCGACGCGCTCACGACTTCGCCCATGCTCCATTACTTCTGGAACAGCGTGCAGATCACGCTGCCCGCCGTGGCCGGGGCGATTGCGCTCGCAGCGCTGGCGGGCTATGCGCTCGCCATCTATCGCTTTCCGGGCAATGCGGCGCTGTTCGCGACCTTCGTTGCGGGCAACTTCGTGCCGATCCAGGTGCTGATGATTCCGGTGCGCGACCTCACGCTCAGGCTGGGTCTCTACAACACCGTCGGCGGCCTGATCCTGTTCCATCTGTCGTTTCAGACCGGTTTTTGCGCGCTCTTCCTGCGTAATTTCATCAAGCAGCTGCCATTCGAACTCGTGGAGGCCGCGCGCATCGAGGGCGCGAACGAATGGACCGTGTTCGTGCGCATCGTGCTGCCGCTCATCCGCCCAGCGCTCGCAGCACTCGCCATTCTCGTCTTCACGTTCGTCTGGAACGACTACTTCTGGGCCCTGTGCCTGACCCAGGGCGACGACGCCGCGCCGATCACGGTGGGCGTCGCGGCCCTCAAGGGGCAATGGACGACGGCCTGGAACCTCGTTTCCGCAGGCTCGGTCCTTGCTGCGCTGCCTTCGGTGATGATGTTCTTCGCGATGCAGAAGCACTTCGTAGCAGGGCTCACGTTCGGCGCGACCAAGGGCTGAACGGTTGCTGAAGGGCGGGGCGATTTGACTTCGGCGCGGCGCTACGGTCCAATTTCAAACGACCCGACGCACGCGATACCCGCAAGGAACGCCCCATGGAGCAAAACGAACCGGCCCCACAGGCGATGCAGCCCGCATCGCCCACGCAACTGCCCGCAGCGCTCGTTCGAGAATTCGACGGCGAGCACCTCGAAGCGCGTCTTGCCGATGCGGTTCGCCTTTCGACCGTCAGCGAGGACGGCTGGCCGCACGGTGCACAACTGAGCGCGGGCGAGATCCTGGCCGTGAACGCCACCACGCTGCTCATCGCGCTCTGGCCGCAGTCCAGCACCACCGCGAACCTTATGCGCGACGGCCGCCTCACGCTCTCGCTCGTGCATGACGGCGCGCTGCTGGAGATCCGCGCACGCTCACACGCCGTGGCGCAGCGGCAAACGGCACTCGAACTGAGCGTATTTCGCGTGGAAATCGAATCCATAACCGGGCATCGCGCGAAGTACGCCGAGGTGCTGAGCGGCGTGACGTTCCGGCTCTACGAGCCCGCGCAGGTGCTGAAGCGTTGGCGCGAGCAGATCGCGATGCTGCGTACATTCGCCTGAGTGTGCACACAGTGCGTGGCGAAACCTTCGTGATGTTGTCATTGTCGATGTGCTAGCGTGTCCAGCGGGGCGCGCGCTTCGCGCGACCCCGGCGCGACGCAAAAACGAACGCTACCGGAACCACGATGCAGACCACGGTACTCACAGACTGGCAGCAATTCATGGCGCTGACGACGCAGCTCGACGGCTGGGCGTTTCGCGGACAGCAGAACGCGCAGTGGCACCTCGAAAGCTCGCTCACACGCTACATGCGCGACTACGTGGGCGACCGGCTGCAATGGCGCCAGCGCGAGGAGCGCGCGATTCGCGTGTTTCGCCGCAAGGCGCACAACTTTCTCGCGCATCCGGACCTGCTCAAGGACGATCTGCGCTGTCTCGCGCTCATGCAGCACCACGGCGCACCCACGCGGCTGCTCGATTTCACCAAGAGCCCGTTCGTCGCGGCCTTTTTCGCGCTCGAACGCGCCACCGGCGACGCCGCCGTCTACGCACTGAACACGCCGGCGCTCTGGAACAGCCGCGCGCTGCCCAAGGTCAATCCCACGCTCACGCGCGATGTGATCGACCCGCGCGCGCACGACAACTTCGAGCGCTACTTCTTTAGCAACACGAACGAAATTCTCTGGTCGGGCGAGCCCACCGAGATGGACGACCGGCTCGTCGCGCAGTCGGGCACGTTCGTCGTGCCGGGCGTGATCGACAAGCCGTTGCAGGCCATTCTGGAAGGCTACGAGAGCCACGAGGAACTGCTGCACAAGATCGTGCTGCCCGAGCGCATCCGCATGGACGCGATGAAGTGGCTCTACCGCATGAACATCACGAATGCCTCGCTGTTTCCGGGGCTCGACGGGCTCGCGCGATCCATTGCGGTGGAGCTGGAGATCGTATGGTCGGGCATGGTGGTACCGGTTGCGGGCTCGCCGAACTGAACCGGCGCAAGCCCGCAGCGCCAACAATCAAGGCGTTTCGGGCCGCGGCAGATTGAGGCCGGGCGCGAGGCGCGTGGCCTTGAATTCCGTCACTTCGTAGTGGGCGACGCCTTGCTGCGCGAAGGGATCGGCGGAGAGCAGCGCATCGAGCCGCTCGCGCGGCATGTGCGAGGCGATGATCACGCCGCCGTCGCGCGGCATTTTCGGTCCTGCGGCAATGAAATTGCCGGCTTCGAACTGCGCGTCGAGGTACGCACGATGCGCGGGCAGGGCGTCGTCGATGCGTTCGAGCGCAGCGGTATAGAACAGCGAAACGATGTACATGGGCGATCGATGAAAAACGAGCGAAGTGTGTATGTTAGCGCGCGAGACCGCGCAATGCCGCGTGTTGTAACAGCATGATCGTCTTGCCGTCCACGATCTCACCGCGCTCGATCATGCTCAGCGCCTCGCCAAGCGGCATTTCGACCACTTCCAGATCCTCGCCTTCCTCTTCGACTCCGCCGCCCGCGCCGGGCCGCTCGGCGGGGTCGTATTCGCCCAGGTAGAAGTAAAGCTTCTCGGTCACGGAGCCCGGGCTCATGTACGCCTCGAACACCTTGCGCAGGTTGCGCACGCGGTAGCCCGTTTCTTCCTCGACTTCGGCGCGAATGCGCTCGTCGGGCGCGGCGTCGTCGAGCAGGCCGCCCGGGGCTTCGATCATCATGCCGTCGTGCCCGTTGACGAACGTCGGCATGCGAAATTGCCGCGTGAGCACGACGTTGCCGCTGCGCGGATCGTGCAGCAGGATGGTCGCGCCGTTGCCGCGATCGTAGGTCTCGCGGCTCTGGCGCTGCCACGCGCCGTTGCTGCGCAGGAAGTCGAAGGTCACCTTGCGGAGCACATACCAGTCGTCGGACAGCACGGTGGTTTCGATCATTCGCACGCGGTCTTTCGTTGCAGTCATCTCGTTCCCCTTGGTCGGCATTCGCCATTCATGGTATCGTGCAGTTTCGTGCAAAATCAAGAAAATTCGTGCAATCCCGTGTAACCCGGTGTGCGCCATTCCCATGCTCACAGATCAACGAAAGAAAGCGATACTCGCGGCGCTCAAGCGCGATGGCCAGGTGCTCGCCGGCGAACTTAGCGCGCAATTCGGCGTTTCCGAGGACACCGTGCGGCGCGACCTGCGAGAGCTGGCCGCCGAGGGCTTGTTGCAGCGCGTGCACGGCGGCGCGCTACCGGCTTCGCCGGCGGTGGCGCCTATCGCAGAGCGGCGCGGCATGGAGGTGGCAGCGAAGCGACGCATTGCGCAGAAGGCCGCGGACATGATCGCGCCGGGGCAGGTGGCGATCGTCGATGGCGGGACGACCTCGGCGCTTCTGGTCGAGTGCCTGCCGCGCGATCTGCAGGCAACCATCGTCACGCATAGCCCCGGCGTCGCGGTGGCGCTCGCGGAGCATCCCGCCATCGAAGTCGTGCTGATCGGCGGGAAGCTCTACAAGCATTCGGTGGTCACCGTGGGCGCGGCGGCCGTGGAGGCGATCGCGCACATTCACGCAGACCTGTACTTCATGGGCGTGACGGGCGTTCACGTGCAAGCCGGGCTGAGCACGGGCGATTTCGAGGAATCCTATGTAAAACGCGCGCTGGCTGCGCGCGCGGCTGAAACGGTCGTCCTGGCGTCGGCCGCGAAGCTCAACGCGGCGTCGCCGTATTGCATCGGTCCAATCGGTATGGCGCAGACCATCGTCGTCGAGCGTTCGGCGGACGCGAAGCTGATCGAGCCGATCGAAGCGGCCGGCGTGACGGTGGTGCGCGCCTGAGTGCGTGATCACGGCTATCCCACGATGCCAAGAACGAACGCATTCAAGCCCAAAAGCAATAGCAGCAGGATCGCAGGCAAATGGCGTATGACAAACGAGCCAGCATCGCGCTTGCCCAAACTGGGAGTCGCGTTGAATCTTGCACGTTTTCTCATTTCGAAGAATTCCCAAAGCGGCGCGCGCGACGACGATGTACCCATCGCAGCGAGGTGGTGGAGTCTCGCGTCACGGCGCGGAAGTTTCCAGGCAACGAACAGCGATGCTGTGTTCAGTAGGCAGCAGCCATCGAAAGCAGCAGGTAGCGCATGAGTTCGATTTCGTAGTCGACCGGCGCGGTCGGGGCGGCGCTGTTGTCCATTGATGGCGGAGGCGCATCTGCGTCGATGCACGCGCCGGTCGGAGCTTCCGTAGCGGCGCAAAACGCATTGCCACGGCCTGGACCCGCGCGCCGAAGCGACCTTAGCGCGCTGATCATGAGGGATCCGTCACGAAACAGGACTCGTCGATCGGAATCCGCATATAGCGACGGCCGTTGTCATCGGAAGCGGGCAGACGTCCGCCGCGCAAATTCACCTGCATCGCGGGGAACAGCAGCGCGGGCACCTTCAGCGTGAGATCGCGCGCAGTTCGCATCGCGACGAATTCGCTTTCGCTGATGCCGTCGCGCACATGGATATTGTGTTGCCGCTGCTCGGCAATCGTCGTTTCGAAGCGTACGTCACGCCCCGCAGGCGGGTAGTCGTGACAGACGAATACGCGGGTCGATTCGGGCAGTGCCAGGAGCCGCCGCACCGACGCGTAGAGCGTTTTCGCATCGCCACCGGGGAAATCGCAGCGTGCCGTGCCGAGGTCGGGCATGAACAGCGTATCGCCGACGAACAGCGCATCGCCAATCAAATAGGCCGTGTCTGCGGGCGTGTGTCCGGGTGTCGGAATCGCATGCGCCGTCATTGTGCCGATCGTGAATGCTTCCTCGGGTCCGAATAGACAATCAAAGCCGTGCTCGTCGGCGAGATCGAACGTCGTCGAGAACAGCGAGCGCACGTCGGCGATACGCGCGCTCGTAGCGATGGTGCCGCCCCTGCGCCGTTTCAGTTCGACGGCGCCCGATAGATGATCCGCATGCGCATGCGTTTCGAGAATCCATCCGACGACCAGATGCTGCTCCCCGATAAACGCGAGGATGCGATCGAGTGACGCGGTCGACGGGCGCCCGGACGCCGTGTCGTAGTCCAGTACCGGGTCGATCACCGCGCAAGTCGAACCCGCGCCCGCATGAACGATGTGACTGACAGTGCCCGTCACTGCATCATGAAACGATTGAACATGAGGAAACATAAAACACTCCTGAAGCGTGATCCACTACATGCACGAAGCGCGCACGAGAAAGAACGTGCGTTGCGCGGCGGGCGCGGGCGCCGCGGACCCGTGATCGACATAGCGTTCGATCTGCACGTGATCGAAGCCGGCTTCGAAGCAGGCTTCGCGAAAAGCGGTCGGTCCATGAACGCGAAAACCGTGGCGGCTGAACGGCATCGACAGCGCCGCTTCGGGTGTCATCGCCGCGATCACCAGTTGTCCTTCGTCGCGCAGCACACGGCGGATTTCCCGAAGGGCTGCCAGGAGGTCCGGCCAGAAGTAGACGCTGTTGATCGCGATGGCCTTGTCGAATGAGGCGTTTGCGTAGGGAATGCTGGCGACGTCCGCCGTCGTCAGCGCGACGCGTCCGCGCGCCAGCAACATGGCGTTGCGTTCGCGAGCCGCAGACGTCATCGTCGGCGATATGTCGATGCCCACGAGCGTCAGCCGTGGCGCACGCGTCAGCACGGACAGGATATGGCCGCCGTTGCCTGGCCCGATCTCGACGATGCGTTCGTCCGCCTGCGGATCGAGTCTGGTGAACGCTGCATCGATCAACGCGGCGTTGACGCGCTCCATCATGTCGCCGACCGCGAGGCCGGTTTCGGCCGTGGGGCACGCGAGGTGCGACATCAAGGTATCGATGTCGATGCCCGCGAGCGCAGCGTTGGTGCTATCAGTTCTGGAGGTCACCTTCGACTCCTTCTTCCTGCGGTTTCGTGAAAAGGACCGACGACGCGAGGACGATGACAAGGTTGGCAAGCAACGCGATCACAGCGGCATAGACCGGCATCGCGAGCGCGCCGACATGAATCGTGTAAGTAGCGGTCTTGAAGCCATTCACGGCCACCATCCACGTGCCGGTGCCCAGACCGGATATCCAGCCCGCCATCAGACTGCGCGCGCGCACGGCGGGCACGAAGAGACCCAGCACGACGGCAGGCAAGGTCTGCGTGATCCAGACGCCGCCGAGCAGCTGCAACTGAATGGCAAACTGAACGGGCATGAACAGCACGAAACCCAGCGCCCCGAACTTGACGAACAGCGAGACCTGCTTTGCCACCCGGGTCTCGCGCGCCGCGCTGCAATACGGCGCGAAATACGGCCGCCACACGTTGCGCGTGAAAAGATTGGCCGCGGCAATCGACATGATCGCGGCGGGCACCAGCGCGCCAATGCCGATCGCCGCGAACGCGACGCCGACGAACCACGAAGGGAAGTAGTGCAGGAAAAGTGCGAACACTGCGAAGTTCGGGCCGTATTGCCGGAACTGATCCGCGTACTCGGGCATCGCGCCGACACCCGCCGAGAGCGCCATCACACCAAGCAGTGCGACGAAGGCGAGCAGCAGCGAATACGCAGGCAGCAAGGCCATGTTGCGTCGGATCACGCGATCGGATGATGCGGAGAGTGTTGCCGTCATCGAATGCGGATAGAGCAGCAACGCAAGTGCCGAGCCGAGCGCGAGTGTTGCATACGACGAGTACGCGTTGAGGCTCGTGGCGTCCGGCGCTTTCAGCAGCAGCTTCGCTGGCGGCAACGCCGCGAACATGTGACCGAAGCCGCCAAGCCGCGCCGGGATCACGATCAGTGCCCCGATGATCGTCGCGTAGATCAGCAAGTCCTTGACGACAGCGATCATTGCCGGCGCGCGTAATCCGCTCGACCACGTATAGACCGCGAGTACGCCGAACGCGACGAAAAGCGGCGTTTCGCCGAGCCAGCCATGCGTCGGAAGGCCGAGCGCGCCGAGCGTGACCCGAATGCCCACCAGTTGCAACGCAATATACGGCATGGTCGCGAGAATGCCTGTCAACGCGATCGCGAGCGCAAGGGGGCGGCTGCCAAAGCGCTGTTCGATGTAGTCGGCGAGGGTCACGTGGCCATGCTTGCGCGCAACGCGCCACAGGCGCGGCAAGACGAGAAAGCCGAGAGGAAACGTGATGATGGTGTACGGCACCGCGAAGAAACCCGTCGCGCCCGCAGCGAAGACAAGCGCCGGCACGGCGACGAAGGTGTACGCGGTGTAAAGGTCGCCGCCGATCAGGAACCAGCTCATGACGGTGCCGAAGCGCCGACCGGCGAGTCCCCATTCGTGAATGGCGCTGAGATCGCTGCGCCGCCATCGCGCCGCCGCCATCCCCAGCACGCTCACCAGTGCAAAAAGTGCGATGAAGATACCTATCGACATTACGTTCATGCGGCACCTTCTTGCGATCGCGCTGCGGACTTGCGCACGGCGCTCGCGTCGAGCAGGTAAGCTGCACCCGTCAGCAGCGCGCCCGCGAGAACGCAGCCCGTTTGCCACCAGTAGAAGAATGGCCAGCCGTCGAGCGTGGGTGTCATGCGGTTGTAGAACGGCACGCTAAGCGCGGCAACAATGGGCGAGGCAAGCAACAGCAGAGTCAGCCGGGATGTCATCGGTCGAGTTCCAGGTCGAAAACGGGGGTGAACGCACGCGAGTGCGCGTTGATGAGCGCCGCCAGCCGTTCGATGCCGCGGTCGATCTGCTGCGGCGATACGGTCGCGAAGGACAGGCGCAGAAAGTGGTGGAGCGGATCGCGTGCAAAGAACGGCGCGCCGGGGACGAATGCGACATTGACGGCAAGCGCGTCTTCGAGCAGTGCCGCGCTGTCGATGTCGGGCGGCAGCGCGAGCCAGACGAACATGCCGCCTTCGGGCACGTTCCAGCGCACGCCTTCGGGCATATGCCTGTCGAGTGCGGATAGCATTGCTTCGCATTGCTGACGATAGAAACTGGCAAGTCGCGGTACGTGAGATTCGAGCAATCCGTCGCGCACGGTCTCGTAGACGATGTGCTGCGAAAGCGTCGAGCTATGCAGATCGGCCGCCTGCTTGACCTGCACGAACTTTTGCTGCAGCGCGCCCGGCACGATCATGTAGCCGACCCGCAATCCGGGCGCGAGGGCCTTTGAAAACGAACCCAGGTAAATGACGTTGTCGGGCGCCATCGAATGGATGGACGGCAACTGACCGCCGTCGAACGCAAGCGCGGCATAGGGATCGTCCTCGACGACGATGAGCCCGGTGCGGCGGGCGATTTCCGCGATCTTCCTGCGACGCTGGAACGGCAGACGCGTCCCCGTGGGATTCTGGAAGTTCGGCTGCAGATACAACAGCGCGGCGCGCTCGGGTTCGATGTATTCGAGCGCTTTCGACACGATGCCGTGGTCGTCCGTCTGCACGCTCACGAATTCGGGTTCGTATAGCGAGAGCGACTGCAACGCGCCGAGATACGTCGGCCGCTCCACGAGCACCGCGCTTTGCGGATCGACGAGCACCTTGCCGATGAGGTCGAACGCCTGCTGGGAGCCGCTCGTGATCAGCACGTTGGACGGCGTGACGGGATGCTGGCTGGTCGAGTGCGCGCGCGCGATCCATTCGCGCAATGGCGCGTAACCTTCCGTCGCGCTGTACTGGAAGATGTCGGCACTCGAAGCATGCGTCGCCCGAGCGGATGCATCGCGTAGTGCGGCGAGCGGAAACGAGGCGGGCGACGGAACGCCGCCCGCGAACGAGATCATGTCGGGTCGTTCGGTAAGCTTGAGAATTTCGCGAATCGCCGAACTGTTCAGCGATCGTGCGCGTTGAGCGATACGCCGCTCGGCACGGGACAACGTATTTGCCATCTGATTGCTCCTTCTTGAAGAGCGTCATCGTAGACAGCAGGGAAACAATGAAAAAGACGGCTTGAGGAGTAAAACTGTTTCCGCGTGGAAACGATGGGGACGGGGGACGAAATCGGGCCTGCGCCCTTTTTCATGCGCTCGAATGATGGCTGTTTGCGAAGGGAGTCAGTCGTTCATCAAGGCGGGCAACGCTTCGGCGAGATAGTCGACGGTCGCGCGCATCGCTTGCGTCATGCCGCGTTGCGACGGAAAGACGATACTTAACGTGCCGCGTGGGATGTGCCAGTCCGGGAGGACGCGCACGAGCCGACCGTCTGCGAGTTCGGCCTTGCACATCGGCGAGGGTAGGGCGACGACGCCTAGCCCCGCCTGGGCGGCGAACTTCGCGAACGGCGCGTCGTTGCAGCGAATCCTCGGGTGGTAGGAAACGGTCGCGGTGCGTCCATCCGAGGCATGCAGCAACCAGGTACAGCCGGTATCGCGACGCGCCAGCTGCATGCCGTCCGCGCCGTTCAGCTCAGCCGGCTCGGAGGGCGGTCCATTCGCAAAGAGCGTGGGGCTCGCGACGAGCACTACGCGCGTTTGCCCAACGGGCCGCGCGATCAGCGACGAACTTTGCAGCGGCTCCGTATGGCTGCGCAGCGCAATGTCATACCCTTCTTCAACGATGTCGACATAGCGGCTGGAGGTCTGCAGATCGATGTCGATTTTCGGATGCACGGCGAGAAACGGCGGCAGCACTCTATCGAGCGCCATCCGGACGATGCCAGCCGCACACGTGATGCGCACGCGTCCAACCGGCTCCGTCAGGCGCGCCTGTGCGGCCTGCTCGGCATCGCGTACCTCGTTCATTACGCGCAGGCAATGCGCATGGAAGTCCACGCCCGCCTCGGTGAGCGAGAACTTGCGCGTCGTGCGGTTCGCAAGGCGCAGTCCCAGCGCCTGCTCCAATGCCTGCAGGCGTTTGCTAAGGGTGCCCTTGGGTATCCCGATTGCATCGGCCGCAGCGGAAAAGCCACGTTTCTCGACCACGACCGAAAAGTAATACAGATCATTGAGGTCGATCATGGCGATCGTTTCCGTACTGAAACAATGAATCCATTCTAGACCGCTTTCAGTGCGGTTCTCATCTGACGAAATGGTGAACGAAGCGGCGCCGCGAGCCGAAGCGCGCCGCCCTCGCGAATCACAGAATGCCGCTGCCTAGGCCACCGTCGACCTGGATCGTTGCGCCGTTGATATAGCTCGCACGGGGAGAGGCCAGAAACGCGACCAGCGCGCCGAGTTCCTCCGGACGACCGAGGCGCCGCAAGGGGACTTCCGCGGCCAGTTCCGCGAGGCCCTGTTGTTCGCTTCTGCCGTCCGCGAGTTTCTGCTTGAGCGACGACTCGCGGATGCGGTCGGTCAGTATCAGTCCCGGCGCCACGTTGTTGACGGTGATGCCATTGCCGTTCGCCTCGCGTGACAGCAGCTTGGCGAGGCCGACTACGCCCAGGCGCATGCTCGTCGACAGAATCGATCCCTGCATTGCGTGCCGCACCGAAAAGCTGACGATATTGATCACGCGGCCCTCGCCGGAGCGGCGCAGATGCGGCAGCGCCAGGCGTGTGAAGCGCGCGATGCTCAAGAAGCTGAGCTCGAACGCCTCTTGCCACGCGGCGTCGTCAAACGTGTCGAACGAGCCGAAGGGTGGACCTCCGGCGTTGTTGACGAGAATATCGAGCGAGCCAAATTGGGCGACGGTATCGGCGAGCGCATGCGATGCGTCGTCTGGACGCCTTACGTCCACTGTGATCGCATGTGCGTTCGTCACGCCCGCTTCGCGTAGCTGCGCCAGTGCGTGTGCATGATGGCCGCCGTTCGACGAAGCGATCATCACGTTCGCCCCCTCGCGTCCCAGTTCGATTGCGCTCGCCAGACCGAGCCCGCGTGACGCGCCGAGTACGAGCGCCGTTTTTCCCGACAGTTTCAGATCCATCATCTCCCTCTTCGTTACGAGAACACGGTCAGTCTAGTTTCCGGCGATACTTGCATAAACGGTCGATTCGGTAATGCTGGATTCCATTCTTGAAACGACTGGTCGACGTGTTCGTCTGATGAAATGAACCTATGGACTGGAACAGATTGCGGTTTTTCATTGCCGTCTATCGGCATCGGACGCTTGCCGGCGCTTCGCGCGAATTGAACAGCAATCCGCCTACAGTCAGCCGTCAACTGGCCGCGCTGGAGCATGAACTGAAGGCCAGGCTGTTTCTGCGCACGCCCCGCGGCTATTTGCCGACAGACACGGCCGAAGCACTGGTCGACGTCGCGACGCAGATGGAGCGCAGTGCGCTGGAACTCGAGCGGCGCGCGGGTGGTGTAGATATGTCGCCGCGCGGTGTGGTCCGTGTTGGCACGTCGGATGTGCTGGGCACCGGGTATGTCATACCGGCCATTGCATCGGTGCGTCGCAAGTACCCGGAGATTCGCATCGAGGTGGATATCGCTTCAGCGTTTTCCAGGCTCGCACAACGCGAGAACGATATCGTCGCGCGCAACGTACGACCGCAGCAGGCGTCAGCTATCGTGCGTCGTCTTCCCGGTCTGACGACCGCGCTGTACGCGAGTCCGGCATACCTCGCGAACTTCCCGACGCCGCGTGATATTGGCGATCTCGTTGCGCACGAGTTCGTCGCGCTTGTCGCGGGCGACGGGATCCGCTGGTTCCCGCCGCTGCAAGCGTTGAGAACCAGCCTGCGGGTGCCGGGCGTACAGGTGAACTCGATTCTCGCGCTCGTCGCCTCCTTGCAAGGCGCGCTGGGCATCGGAGAATTGCCGACCTATATCGGTGATGCCATTCCTGATCTTGTGCGCGTGCTGCCCGATGTGGAAAGTGCCTACGATGTCTGGCTCGGCATGCATGCCGATTTTCACCGGACGGCACGCGTGCGTGTCGTCGTCGATATGATCGTTCAACAGTTTCAAAGCGGGGAGGGCGGTCGAGTCGCACGCATAGCCAAGTCAGGGATGGCCGCGGGGGGCTAGCCGGGCTTGGTCGCTCTGCATTGCCGGAGCGTCGCAAACATAAGCCCCCGCGATGGGAAAAGGACCGCCCGCATGCGCGGTATGCTCAAGGGCTAGTTCGAAGAAGGCCCGAGCGCATGGTGAAAGCGAACGCCTCTTGAGCCAGACCAGATTCAGCGCGCGTTCTATTCGCATGTCAGCCACCTCCAGGGTGCGGATTTCGCCACGGGCGATTTCCGTCTCGATACTGAGTGAGGACAGGTAGGCCATGCTCGGTTGCGAAACAAGCATGCGCTTGATGGCCTCCGTATCGCTCACCGACATGGAAGGTACCATCTCGAACCCGGCGCGCTGATACGCGGATTCGACCACCGCGCGCGTACCCGAACCCGGTTCGCGCAGGATCACCCTCCGTTCTGCAAGATTGCGCGCCAACAGTAGTTGCCCGTTGCTTTGACGTAATCCCGGCGCGGCTGCGAGTACGATTTCGTCGGAGCCAACATATTGCGCGTGCAGGCGTGCTTCGTCGTATGGACCCTCGATGAAACCGAGCGTGTAGTTGCCGTTACCGAGGCCGCGCACGACCTCCTGTGTATTGGTCACAGTCAGTTCGATGCTGACCTTTGGATAGCGCGTCGTGAACGTGGCGATCATCTTCGGCACGAGGTAGACACCTAGTGTTGCGCTCGCGCCTATTTGAAGGTGCCCTGAGTCAAGACCTGCGATTTCCTTCAATTCGGATCGGGCCGCCTCGGCGAGGGTGAATATCCGTTCTGCGTAATCGAATAGCAGTTTTCCCGCATAGGTGAGCGCCACGCCTCGGGGCAGCCTGTCGAACAGTAGGACACCCAGGCGATCTTCCAGTTCCTTGACTTCGCGGCTAACGGCGGGCTGGCTTACCCGCAGACGCAAGGCGCCGCCGCTCAAGCTGCCGGCGCGGGCAACTTCATAGAAAGCTAACAGATGAGTGAAATTCATTGGCAAGGCCCGCGAGAATCGCCGTGGCCGATTCATGGTCCGAAATCCGGCGACCCACGATTTCGCACGAGACGGCCACGATGGTAGCGCCGTTTCATCCGCCATTAAAGGATGCCGCAAGTGCAACACCGTTTCCTGTGGGAAACGATCGCTGTGATCAGCCTGCAGGGGGCTGCCAGAACCTGGAGATGAGGTGGCATAACTCAAAGTCAGGCAACAGCTGCCTATTTTGTATTTTTCACGACACCGAACGACGCATAGCCTAGTCACTCCGTTTAACCGACTGGTGTCGAAATGTCGTCTCTTTCGCCGAATCGCCGAACATCCCGTAGCAAGTATGCGGTTGGGCCCTGTTACCTTATTGGACTGATTCCCGGTGTTGCGCTCTGTGCCGGCGTATGCCTGATCGCATGGCTGCTGCAAACGCTGCAAGCGCGTCTATTTGGTCATGTGTGGCTTGAATCGCTCGTGCTCGCGATCCTCGTTGGCGCGCTGGTCCGTATGATATGGACGCCGGGTGAGCGTTGGACAAGCGGGATTACGTTCAGCGCCAAAGCCTTGCTGGAAATCTCCGTCGTGCTGCTCGGCGTATCATTTAGCGCCGCCGCATTGCAGGCGACCGGCCTCAAGCTGCTGTCGGGCATCGTTGTGATCGTCATCGCGGCCATCCTGGCGAGTTACGGAACAGGACGCGCACTGAAGTTGCCGCGGCGCATGGCGGTCCTGATCGCGTGCGGAAATTCGATCTGCGGAAATTCAGCCATCGCAGCTGTTGCGCCCGTGATCGGCGCCAGCCGCGACGATGTCACTGCATCGATCGCCTTCACCGCGGTGCTTGGCGTTGCGGTTGTGCTTGGCTTGCCGCTGCTGTCTGCGGCTCTTCATCTGAACGCCGTGCAGTATGGGACATTGGCAGGTATGACCGTCTATGCGGTGCCACAGGTGCTTGCAGCGACCATACCCGTTTCACCCGTCAGTGTGCATATTGGCACGCTGGTTAAACTGGTGCGTGTGCTCATGCTCGGACCGGTGATGCTGCTCCTGTCCACGCTTCTGCCTGTACGTGCTGCGAACCCAGGTACGCCGGAGCCGGGCGACGGTACGACGATGCTGCCCGGCAAGGTTCGTCTGACGAAGCTGGTGCCATGGTTTATCGTCGGCTTCGTTCTCCTTTGCGCGGCTCGAGCGACGGGGATGATTCCCATGCCGCTTTTGCAGCCGGCGAGCGAGCTAGGCAGCGCGCTCACGGTTGTTTCAATGGCTGCTTTGGGTGTAGGTACCGATCTGCGTACCGTCGCAAAGGCAGGTCCGCGCGTCACGTCGGCGGTGATTCTTTCGATACTGGTGTTGGCGGCGATGAGTCTGGTTCTGATCCACCTAATGCGCATTGAGTGATGTTGCCGTTAAACGCCTCAGATAGACGTCATGTGGGAAGCTTCGAGCGAATCCTCCTGCTCCTGCTGGTTTAGGCCCGAGCCAAAGAACCGGTAGTGAGCCGCTCGCGCCAGGCAATCCAGCCCACAACAATCGATAGTGTCGCCGCGACAAGCGGCGCCACCCCGTGTCCGAATTCGCCGTGCACTGCGACGGTTGCCAGCGCGGCCAACATTACGGTGCAGCCGAGCGCCGAGCCCCACAGCCGCGTCCGTGGTCGCGCGAGCAGAAGGGCAGTCATGAGTTCCAGCGAACCGGTTACGAAATGGAACCACTGCGGATATCCCCACTTCAGGTACTCCTCAAAGATGGATCGCGGGGCGACGATGTTGCTGAGCGATCCGACGACGAAAAAAGCGGCAAGAACCAAAGGTAATACCTGGCGCCAGGAAATCTTGGACATTCGTTCTACCTTCTCTGTTGGGTGCACAGCCGAGGACTAGTGCGGCCGCCCGTTCGACGAGACGGCCGGTCTCCGTTGTTCATGCCGTATTGGCCTTGTAGGCCGCCGCAAAGACATCGCGAGGAGACGTCGTGCCCGCGATGTGCTCCGTACCCGCGACGCCGAGATCCATCCAGCCCGCGTTGACGGCGTCGAACATCGCTTCGGCGGGCCCGGTCTGTCCCCTCGGGACGCCGAACTGTTCGAACGCTGCTGGCCAGCCGGCACGCGGAATGGAAAGGGTCTTGACGTCGCGCTGCAAGACTTCGCCCAGTTGGGCCGCGACTTCGTCCGCGCTGACCATCGAGCCAAGCTCGACGACGCGATGCCCGGACCACGGCTGCCCGGTCAGCAGCGCCGCCACTTCGGCGCCGATATCGTCGGTCGCGACCATGGTCGACTTCCGACTCATCGGGTTGTAGTAGACAGGTAGCGTGCCGCTCTGGGCGACGTGCAGGCCGTAAAGGAAGTTTTCGAAAAACCCGCCGGCTCGCAAATAGGCGATCGGCAACGTCAGATCGCGTAGTCCTTGCTCGAGAAGCGACAGGGCCGTGATCATTCCCAGGCCGCTGGTTCTGTTCGCCCCCATCGACGAGAGCACGACCACCCGCGGCGGCGCTGCTCTGGTCAGCGCCTCGACGTAGTTCGCGATCACGCCCTTTGCTTCCCTGAAATCAGGCGAGGGTGCCCAGACAGCCGGCAACATGACAAATGCGCCGTCGACTCCATCGAGCGCCCTCTCCACGGTGGCCGCATCATTCCAGTCGCCGTCGACGAGTTCCACGCCCCGATCCGCCCAATTCGCCGCCTTCTCGCGATTGCGGACCAGCGCCCGTACTTGCCGGCCTTGCGCCAATAGATGTTGGGCCGTTGCGCCACCTGCGCGTCCGGTAATTCCCATTACCAAAATCATGTAGTTCTCCTGAAATTAAAATTGCCCTTAAATGCCAACTCTTCTGCGGCTACTGCTGGATGCGGTAATGGTGGAATCTTCGGCTTCCGCCTGCGACTCGACGCGCCGGCCCAGATGCCCGCCGGAGTCAGCTACGGAAGGCGGCCGGGAACAGGGTTTGACATTCGAGCTCCCTGTGGAGCAGTCTTTGTTTGAGGGTAGGTCTATCATAGAGACCAATGCCTCGCGCCGGAAGGAGGCAGTTTTTTGTTACCAGAGGAGTTTAGGGGAACCCGAATGAGCACTGTCCAGAAGGCGATCGAGAGATTCAGCCGTTATCAACGTGAACTGGGCGCCGCCCAGCCTGCACACTGCGCGATTCGCGACGTGCTCGACCGCATCGGCGACAAATGGAGCATGCTCATGATCATGGAGCTGGCGACGCGATCGCGGCGCTTCAGTGAGCTTCACCGGGCCATCCCTGACATTTCCAAGCGCATGCTTACCCAGACACTGCGCGATCTGGAGCGCGACGGACTCATCACCCGCCATGTTTTTCCCACCAGCCCACCCAGCGTGGAATATCGTCTGGCTCCGCTAGGCCAGTCCCTGTTGGACCCGATGGCGGCCCTCATCGATTGGGCCGATCGTCGTTATCCCGACATCCATGCCGCGCGCGTGCGCTTTGACGGCGCATCCGGTGACGTCCCGCGCTAGATGCTCGAGCCGATGCGAGGTCGTCGGTGCCAGAACGAACGTTCGGGTGATCCCAACCGAGATTGCTTCGTGCAGCAAATTGCGCTGAAGTGGTATATGATGACCATCATGCAGAAACCGTCATCCAATCGAAAACCGGCCAGCCGCAAGGAAATCACGCACGAGCGCATCGTCGAGGTTGCCGCCCGCGCGATTCGACGCAGTGGCTACGACGGGACGGGAGTGGCCGACATCATGAAGGAGGCTGGCCTGACACATGGCGGCTTCTACGCGCACTTTCCATCGCGGGAAGTGCTGCTTGCGGAAGCGGCCGACCGCGCCGGTGCCGAGGCCGTGGCATTGTCGGAGCAAATCGCCGCCTCCGTGCCGCAGGAGCAGGCATTGCCGTCGATGGTGCGCGCCTATCTGTCGAAGGAGCACCGTGACGCCATAGAAACGGGCTGCCCGGTCTCTGCCCTTGGCTCGGAGATGCCGCGTCAGGCGCCAGTCGTGCGTCGCGCGGCCACCCGCCGCATCAAGGAGATGATCGATGTCGTCGCGCGCCAATTGCCCGACTGGGGGCAGCCGGGCGCGCATGAGCAGGCACTTCTGACTGTTGCTACCATGGTCGGCACCATGGTGCTGGCGCGCGCCGTCGACGACCCCAAACTGTCGGATAGTCTTCTCGAAGCCGCACTGAATACATTCGCACCCGCTGATGAGTAATCCGTGTGCCCGGTATCGGCTTTCGTTGGATCAAAAATATGACGTCTATCATATTTTTGATCCAACGACCAGGCGCGCACGATCGGCGAGTCAAGGAGGTAGTCGAAAGCGCTGACGGTCCTGAGGTTGTGGCCGAAACCGTATTGCGGGCCGCTCTCGCGGCGCGCCCGAACCTCCGCTATGCGGCGGGCGGACTCGCCGGCCGTCTCCGATTGCTACGCAGATTTGCCCCTGTGGGCCTGGTGGACGCCGGCATTCGCAAGGACCTGCGGCTCACAGCGTAGATGATTCACGCAACAAGAAACTGGCAAGGAACAACGAACCATGATGAAGGCATTCGTCGTCTATCGATATGGACGCGAGAATGGCATACGAGCCGGCGAAATGCCGGATCCGGAACTGCGTGAGGACGACGTACTCATCCAGATTCACGCCGCTGGCGTGAACCCGCTTGATTCGAAGATCAGGGACGGAGAGTTCAAGCTTATTTTGCCCTACCGCTTGCCGCTGATTCTGGGCAACGACCTCGCTGGGACCATTGTCCGCGTCGGATCACACGTGAGGCGATTGAAACCGGGCGATGAGGTGTATGCGCGACCGCCCAAAGACCGGATCGGCACTTTCGCGGAATTCATCGCGATCACGGAAGACGCCGTGGCGCTCAAGCCCAAAGCGCTGAGTATGGAAGAAGCGGCTTCGATCCCGTTGGTGGGCCTGACTGCGTGGCAGGCGCTGGTCGAACGAGCACAACTGAAGAAAGGGCAGAAGGTGCTCATACACGCTGGCTCGGGCGGTGTCGGCACCTTCGCCATTCAGCTGGCGAAGCATCTGGGCGCAACCGTCGCGACGACAGCGAGCGCCGCGAATGCGGGATTGATGAAGCAACTCGGTGCGGACATCGTCATCGATTACAGGAAGGACGACTTTGCCGCTGTATTGAAAGACTATGACGTAGTGCTGGATACGCAGGGCGGAAAGACCCTCGAAAAATCATTGCAAGTGCTCAAGTCGGGTGGCAAGCTGATCGGAATCGCCGGTCCGCCCGATCCTGAATTTGCCAGGCAGATGGGTGCCGCCTGGTTCCTGAGAGCGGCGATGCACCTTCTAAGCTATCGCATCCGAAAGGCGGCAAGACGTCGGAATGTCGACTATTCATTCCTCTTTATGCGTGCCGACGGAGATCAGCTAACCCAGATAGCCGGGCTCTTCGACTCTGCTGCGATAAAGCCTGTGATCGATCGTATATTCCCGTTCGAGTCAACGCGAGAGGCTTTGGCTTATGTTGAAACCGGACGTGCTAAGGGTAAGGTCGTTATCAAGATTCGATAAAAGGAGGGATCTGTGTTGGCTTCCTGGCAGAGGCAACGGCCCTTGCTGGGGCGGTATTCACTTCGTGAACTTGAATACACCTTGTAACAGTCCGCAGCAGCACGGGTAGCCGATGCAATGAAGCGGGCTCATCGGACCTTCCTCCTCTTTGTCGAAGACGGCGCCGCGCGTTGTGCATTTCAGCCTTTCCGGGGCATCGAATGGCCGCCCGTCCAGCGCGCAGCAAGGCGGATTCCCCTTACTCGTTTTTCCTTGCGCCGCCTGCTCTAAAGAATTTGCGCGCGCAACCGATAGCCCAGTAGTCGAGTGGAGGTTGCCCATCCCGTAGTCATTACGCATACCAAGGTGGCCTATGAGCCCAACGCCGAATTCCCTGCCTCATTCCACGTTCGATACCAGCGTGCTGCCTCGCGACCAGCAGTTTTCCGCGTGGCGCGAGGCAGTGAGCGTGATTTTCGACACGCAGACCGCAGAATCGCGCGACGCGGGATTCGGCACCAGCGTGAGCGGCTATCTGGTCGGCGACGTGGTGCTGGGCTCGATACGCACGGGCGCGCAGCGCTACGACCGCTCGAACGCGAAGATCGGCCGTGACGGTCACGATCAATATGTTCTGCAGTTCTATCTAGGTGGCCACTGCCGGGCGCGCGACGGCGGCCCGGAAGCGTGTACGCAGCCGGGCGACATGTTCATCGTGGACGCGGCCCAACCGCTCGCGACCGACACCACGCAGAGCGAATTCCTTAACCTGGCGGTGCCGCGGCGCTTGCTCGCCCCTTTGCTGACTGCTCCCGACCAGCAGAGCATGCGTGTGATTCGCGGCACCGATCCCACGGTCGCGCTGCTGCGCGAGCATCTGGGTGCGCTTTACCGACATGCCCCGCAGTTGACGCTCACCCACGCCCAGGCCGTCATGCCCGCCACGCTTCAACTTGCGGCCAGCGCGCTCAACGCGAGCGTGAGCCCGGAACACTGGCCGGCTGTTCAGGAATGTGTGTTCGTATCGATCTGCCGCTATGTGGAGAAGCGCCTGACCGATCCGCAACTGAACGCGGAATTCGTAACGCGTGCATTCGACATGTCGCGCGCCACGCTTTACCGGCTATTCGAACAGGAGGGCGGTTTCGCGACTTATGTGCGCGAGCGCCGCTTGCGGCGCTGCCGCGAGATGCTCGCCGACCCGGCGCGACGCGGCATGTCGATTGCCGACATTGCCGCCGCACACGGATTCACCGACGCCGCGAATTTCACGCGCGCGTTTCGCCGTTCGATTGGTCTCTCGCCGCGCGCGGTACGCATGCTGGCGCTCAATGGCGAGACCGAACTGGCGAAAGAGTCCGGGGCGGACGACTGGCGCTACTGGATGGCCTTGATGCGTTGAGCATGAAACACGTGGGTCGTGCAAGCCGCATGTGAGACAAAACAACAAGTATTTGAGACATAGCGACAGATTTGGCCCCAGGCACTGCCGATTCATTGCCGCGTCATGCGCCGCCTGCAAAGATGCAGGCGCCTGCCAGATACGGGCAAACGGGGGAAACATGAAAAAGGCCCACAAAAAGCCGCGTCAAGGCGGCCTGTACTACTACGAAGCGGCGTATTCGCTCGAACTCGCGCGTGGCGCGTCGCATATTTCCAGCATGCTTTCGACGGCGACACAGGAAGGTGCCGTGCAGGAAGTGATGCGCGAATTCATTGCGACGCACGGCAGGACCGCGCTGGACGTGTTTAGCTGGCTGCTGGCCGAGCGGCTGGACAAGCGTGGCTGCGCTGCGGCTGCCATGAAGGCCCGGGACTTCGACGCGTCCCGCCGGATGCCCGCGTTGGCCTGCGCAAGCTGAGCCGCAAACGGCTCAGTGCGCGAGCCTGAACGCACCAACGGCGTCGCGCAGCGAGTCGGCCTGCTCGCTGAGCGCCATCGCGGCCGCGGCCGCTTCTTCCACGAGCGCCGCGTTCTGCTGTGAGACCTGGTCCATCTGCGAGACCGCGAGATTCACTTGCTCGATGCCGTCGCGCTGCTCTTCGGACGCGTTCGCGATCTCGTGCATGATGGTCGTCACGCGGCCAATGGACTCGCCGATCTCGTTCATCGTCTCGCCGGCCGAGCGCACATATTCCGAACCCGACGACACGTGCTCGACCGATTCGGCGATCAGCGTCTTGATCTCTTTGGCGGCCGCCGCCGAACGCTGTGCAAGCGAGCGCACCTCGCTCGCGACCACGGCGAAGCCGCGGCCCTGTTCGCCCGCGCGCGCGGCTTCCACCGCCGCGTTGAGCGCGAGGATATTGGTCTGGAAAGCAATGCCTTCGATGATGCCGGTGATATCGGCAATCTTCTGCGAGCTGCCGTCGATGCGCTCCATCGTCTGCACAGCGTTGCTCACGACTTGCGAGCCGCGATCGGCGACTTCCTGCGCGCTGTTGGCGAGCGTCTGCGCGGTGCGCGCGTTTTCGGCGTTCTGCTTGACCGTGGCGGTGAGCTGCTCCATGCTCGCGGCCGTTTCCTGCAGCGAGGCCGCCTGTTCTTCGGTGCGCTGCGAGAGGTCGTCGTTGCCGGCGGCGATCTGCCGCGTCGCCGTGGAAATGGACTCGGAGCTGTGGCTGACCTTGCGCACCGTGTGCGCGAGCGCGTCCTGCATGGCCTTGAGGCTCGCCACGAGGCGGCCCATTTCGTCGCTGGAACGCGTTTCGAGGTTGGCGGTCAGGTCGCCGTCCGCGATGCGCTGGAGCGCGCCCTGCACGTTCTCGAGCGGCGCGGCGATCGCACGGTGCAGTCCCGCGGCGCATACGCCCGCCACCGCGAGTCCGAGCACGATCAGCGCGAGGCTGCCGGCCCGCAGCCATGAATAGCGGTCCTGCGCGCGGTCGAACGCCTGCTCGCCGTGCGCCTTCTGCCATGCCTCGAGCGCGGTCGAGGCCTTGGTGAGCGCGACCGAGAGCGGCGGAATCTGCTTCATCGCGATGTCATCCTGAGCCTGGCGGTCGCCTTGCTTGATCGCGGCCATGAGCGGCTGGATGCCTTGCTCCAGCATGCCGGTGAGGGCGGCTTGAACGCCGTCGGCGAGCGCCTGCTCTTCGGGAGCGTGCGGCAGCGAGCGGTAGACCTCCCAGGCCTTGTTCGAGGTGTCGACATAGTTCTGCGCCTTGTCGAGCAACGGCTGAATGTCGGGCGCGTCGGGGTGCAGGAGTATGCGGTCGAGCGTCGTGCGCGCGATCGTCAGATTCAGGTTGGCCTTGCCGATGTTGATGGCGGCGACCAACTGGTTCGAATAGGCATAGCCGAGCGCCGTATTGGTGCGCGACATGCCCGCAAGGCCGGAAACGCCGGCTGCCACGATCAGCAAGGCCAGCACTCCGACCGCGATGCGCAGACGGACAGAGATAGAGAGTCGTGCAAACACGAAGAGGGCTCCAGAACGCGAGGGGCTACGTAGCAGAAAAACGATCGTGCTTTGCGCGTGAGACGGCAAAGCACTGAACATGTTTACGGCGCTGGGCGAGGGAACTGAAGGTCGGCGCTGGAACCGTTGCGCAATGGTGGTTTTCCCCAGTCAATCGGGGAAAATTGCACGCGCCTCAGTGCGCCGCGGAGCTACCCAGTATGCGCTGACGAACTCTCAGTCGCCGCTGATGGCATTTCGACGACCGGGCGGTTGTCCGTTCAGTCGGTTGTCGTGGGGCACGACGCGACGAAGCCGCTGGTTGCCGTTGGTCACTCGGCCACGTTGACGAACGAGCAGGGCATGGATGGCGTCGTCGTGTTGCAGTGCCAGTGAGGCGCCTGGGCACGGCATTTTAGCTGCGCCCCGAATGCCTCAGGCGCTTGAGCACGAGCACGCAGAGCGCCGGCAAATGCACGACGCCCATGCCACACGCAATCACCGCCCACGGCGGCGCGATCGTGCCGGACATCATCGCGCCGACCACGCCGAAGCACAGGCCGGCCAGCAACAGCGTGGCGTGGGCGATGAGGCGCTTCGGGCCGCGCTCGGTGAAGCGCGGAATGTTCGCGTGGACATACACGACGATCAGCAGGGCGGCGGTGGCAACGGCGGGGAACAGCATATTCGAATCCTCGATTCCAGCAGTGATGACGGTAAAGTCTTCGACTGTAGTAGAGGAATGCCGTTGCGTCGATGGCTAGCGGGTTGCGGAAGGGGTTAGCACCACACCACGCTGTCGTATGCCACGGTACGGCGATACACGTTCTTGCCGCGCCAGCTGGAAAACTCCATATACGCGCATTCCAGCACCAGAATCCAGTTCGTGACCCGCATCGCCGCCCCCAAAGGTGTTCCCGGTTGTTCGTTCGACTGCGAGACCAGTCTATGACCCGGGAGCGGCGGACAATGCGGCGAGCAAGGCGCGATATCGCGTCCAGTTCGCCGCATTGCCGGATCAGGCGGGCGCCGCGAGCGGCACAAGCACGAAGTCGAACGTGGAGCGCCAGGGCGTGGCGCTGTCTGCCACCCGCTCGTACGGCGCGACGAGCGATGCTTTCACGCCGAACACAGCGTCCGACTGCAGGTAGGGATCGTCGCCCACGAAGGTATGCGTGACGACCTTCTGGAAGCCCGGCGCGGTGATGAGGAAATGCATGTGCGCGGGACGGTAGGGGTGGCGGCCGAGGTTTGCGAGCATCTTGCCCACCGGGCCGTCGTGCGGGATCGGGTACGAGACCGGCTTGATGCCGACGAAGCGATAGGCGCCGTCCGCGCCGGTCGTGAAGATGCCGCGGTTGTTCCACCTGGGCTGCACGCCGGGCTGCTGCACGTCGTAGTAGCCGTCGGCGTTGTCGGACCACACGTCGATGCGCGCGCCCTCCACCGGACGGCCTTCGAGATCGAGCACGCGGCCTTCGAACAGGCAGCGCTCGCCCTTGCCGTCGGCGGTGATGCACGCGCCCATCTCGTGCTCCGGCGCGCCGGCCACGTGGAACGGGCCGAACACGGTGTTTTCGGTGGCTGCGTCCGGGCGGCGGTTGTTGATGGCGTCCACGAGCATGGAAAACCCTAGTGTGTCCGAGAGCAGGATGAACTCCTGGCGCTCGGCGCTGCAGAGCTGGCCCGCCGTAGTGAGGAAGTCGATGGCGGTTTCCCATTCCGGCTGCGTGAGCTGCACTTCTTTCGCGAATGCGTGCAGATGGCGCACGAGCGCGCTCATCACCTCGCGCAGACGCTCGTCGGCGTTTTCGCCGATACGCGCATTGACGGCCTCGGCGGAGGCGGCTTCGCTGAAGAACTGGGTCATGGTTTGGGGTTACCTGTAGGGTTGCCAGGCGTTACTCGGTGTTGCCTCGTGTTCTCTGATCGCAGTGACATCGACGTCGTGCTGTAACAGCGCGTATTGTGCGCCTGTCGCCATCGGGAACCAAAATCTGGTCCAATGAGCCGATTCGATCAGCCGTGCCCCCTTCATGATGGGCCGCAGTTTCCTGTGCAATCCGCTGTTCGATGGACGCTTTCGCGCTCGCAATCTGCGCATTTTCGAGGAAGACCACGCCGTGCTGCGGCGCATCCGGCCGGTTCGCGTCCCGGAGAGTTGGCAGAACGAGGTGTCGGTGAAGTCGGATGCCTTGCAGATCGCGTTCAGGCAGCGCGTGCGGGCGCTGGCGGAGGACGGCTGGAGCGTGCCGGAGGCGTCGCAGGCGAGCCGCGTGGCCACGGTGATTGCCTGCCCGATGCGGCGCACGGTGGACACGTGGGCGTTGGAGGCGGCCGAGCCCCGCGAGGCACCGCCAATCGCCGCGAACACCGGGACCACGCCGCGCTGAACGCCGGCGCGCTCGATGCGATGCGCGGCTCCGAACGGCCGCTCACCCGCTCGGAGCCGTGTGCTGGACGACTACGCTCAGTGACGCGGCGTCACCGGCTCGACCGCGGCCCAGTAAGGCTCGGCGCCGTAGTACGCGTGCAGCGTGCTGCCCCAGCTCGCGTCGGCCATGGAGGGCCAGCTGTCCCGGTCGAAGCCCGGCGCTTCCTTCACGCGCTCGGACGAGACGTTGAGCAGGAAGCACTTGCGGCTCGTGTCGAGCATGAGCGCGCTCCAGGGGATGGCGAGCAGCTTGTCGCCGATGCCGAGAAAGCCGCCGCTCGACATCACCACGTAGGCTACGCGGCCGCTCTGCACGTCGAGCATGATTTCCTTGATCTTGCCGACTTCCTGGCCGTCCGAGCTCAGCACGCGGTCGCTGTCGAGCGTGCTGGCGGCCATCACGTCGGGGCCCGGCCCCGCGGCGCTCACGCGGCCCTTGCCGACGATGCGCACGCCATTGCCAGTTGGCATGGGCGGAGGAATGAAGGTGGGCATGCTGGTCTCCAGATATGAAGGGAACAATGTTGAGTCCGGCCAGACTCCCGACGATTCCCGTATCAGGCGGCAGGCGATGCCGCGGCGGTTCTGGCCGCCTGTCGCGAGATGCAGCAAGCGGCGTACCGCGGTCCCGCCCCTCGATTCGATGCGCCGGCGCGAGGCGCATCTGGGGCGTTCCTGCCTATCTGGAGACCCGCTCTGGAGACCCACTGCGGGTCGCGCCGTCGATGCCTTACGAAGCCGGCGCGGCCGCCTTTTGCGGGGTGTCCACGTCGTAGCGTTTGGCCTGCTCGAAGAACGCGCGTTCGGCGGCCTTGTTCATCACCAGAATGCTGATGCGCCGGTTCAGCGGGCTGTCCGCCGTGTCGTGGTCGAGCGGCAGGACGTCCGCGAGGCCGCGTACCTGGAGCAGTTTCTCCTCGCTCAGGTGGCCGGCCACCAGTGCGCGGCGCGCGGCGTTGGCGCGCTCGCTCGAAAGCTCCCAGTTCGAGTAGCCGGCGACGCCGCCCGAGTAGGGCACCGAGTCGGTGTGCCCAGCGATCGACACGCCGCTGTCCACGTCGTTCAGCGCGCTGCCGATCTGCACGAGGATCTCGTACGCGTAGTCCTCGAGCCTGGCGCTGCCGGTCGCGAACATGGGGCGTTTGAGCGAATCGACCAGCTCGATGCGCAGGCCTTCGTCCGTGATCGACATGCGGATCTGGTCGCGGTACGCGCGCAGCTCCGGCCTGCGCTCGATGAGCGCCGAGAGTTTTTCCTTGAGCTGCGAAAGGCGCGACTTGTCGACCGCTTCCACGGGTACGGCGTGCGACGGCGTGGGCTGCGCGTTCGAGCCGCCCACGGCCGGCGTCTTGCTCGACAGGTCACGGCCGCCGCCTTGCACCACGCTCGGGTTGGGGTTCGCGGCGTCGGGCTTGCTGCCGAGCATGGCCGAAAGCGGCGTGTTGAAATACTTCTCGATGCCGTCGCGGTCGTACTGCGACGTCGAGCCGAGCAGCCACATCAAGAGGAAAAACGCCATCATCGCGGTCACGAAGTCGGCGTAGGCGATCTTCCATGCGCCGCCATGGTGACCCTCGTGGCCGCCTTTCTTCACGCGGCGCACCACCAGCGTGGTCTTGCTGCTCTCGGTGTCTCGCGCGGCGCGCGAGCCTGGAGTACGTTCGGCCATCTCTGGACTCCTAAGCGGCCTTCGGCGTCCTGGTGGCGCGCACCGCTTCGTCGAGCTCCTGGAAGCTCGGGCGGTCGGCGGTGAACAGCACCTTGCGGCCGAATTCCACGGCCACGGGCGGCGCGTAGCCGGCGAGCGACGCGAGCAGCACGGCCTTCACGCACTGAAACGGCTTGCTGGCGGCGCGGCCCTTGGCGTTGAGCAGGTCGGCGATCGGACCGACGAAGCCATAGGCGAGCAGAATGCCGAGGAACGTGCCCACGAGCGCGCCCGCGATCATCTCGCCGAGCACGGCCGGCGGCTTGCCGACCGAGCCCATCGTATGCACCACGCCCATCACGGCGGCCACGATGCCGAAGGCGGGCAGGCCGTCGGCCATCTTCTGGATCGCGTTGGGCGCAATCGACACCTCCGAGTGATGCGTGTCGAGTTCTTCGTCCATGAGGTCCTGCATTTCCAAGGGATTTACGTTGCCGCTCGACATCATGCGCAGATAGTCGACGATGAAGTCGAGCAGATGATGGTCGTCGAGCACGCGTGCGTACTTCTGAAAAATCGGGCTGTTCTCGGGCGCTTCGATGTCGGCTTCGAGCGCCATCATGCCTTCCTTGCGCGCCTTTTGCAGCAGCTCGTAGAGGAGGGCGATCAGCTCCAGGTATTGCGCCTTCGTGTAGCCGCCGCCCTTGAAGCAGGTGGGCAGCGCCTTGAGCGTCTTGCCGAGCGTGGCGGTGGGGTTGCTCACCACGAACGCGCCCAGCGCCGCGCCGAAAATGCACAGGAGTTCGAATGGTTGAACGAGCGCGGGCAGGTGCCCCCCCACGCCCACGAAGCTCCCGATCACGGATCCGAGCACGACGATCCAGCCAATTGCTACAAACATGATGTCTACCTTTTCTTTCTCAAAGTACTACGGGTCAATCTGGTCAGGCCGGCTCGACGAGACGCTTGGGCCGCGCCTCGTTCGCCGCACGATCCACGTTGAGCAAAGCGTCGATTTCACGCGCCGCCATCGCCTTGCCGAAGAAATAGCCCTGCGCGTAGTCGCAGCCCTTCGCCGCCAGCGTGCGCGCGAGTTCAGCGGTCTCCACGCCCTCGGCCACGGTGCTCATGCCCAGGTTCGAGGAGAGCGCGATGATCGCGTCGACGATCTTGACGCTCTCGTTGCACGAGGACATCGAGAGCACGAAGGAGCGGTCGATCTTCAGCTTGTCCACCTTCAGCTCGCGCAGGTGCTGCAGGCTCGAATAGCCGGTGCCGAAGTCGTCGAGCGACATGCGCAGCCCCGCGTTGCGGAAGTCCGCGAGCACGGCGCGCGCCGCGTCGAAGTCGTACATCAGCGCCGATTCGGTGATCTCGATCTCCATGCGCTCGGGCGGCATGCCCTCGTCGGCGAGGATCCTGAGCAGCAGCGCCGCGAGTTGCGTGTCCTTGAACTGCGCGGGCGAGAGATTGAGCGCGAGGTGGTAGCGCGAGGGCCAGCCCAGCGCGTCGCGGCACGCGCGCCGCAGGATCGAAGCCGTGAACGCGGGCGAAATGCCCATCTGCTCGATGAGCGGCACGAACACCTCGGGCGAGATCCAGCCGCGCTGCTCGTGATGCCAGCGCGCGAGAATCTCGAAGCCGGTGGTCTGCCCGTCGGCGAGGCGCACGAGCGGCTGGTAGAACGGCCGAATCTCGCCGCCCGCGAGCGCGCGGCGCAGGTCCGATTCGAGCGAGGCCTGCAGGCGCAGCTCGTCGTCCATCTTCTGTTCGAAGAAGCGGTACGTGCCCTTGCCTTCGCATTTGGCGCGGTACATGGCGATATCGGCGGCGCGCAGCAGCGCGTCCGGGTCGCCGCCGTCGCGCGGGCAGCATGCGATGCCGATGCTCGCGTCCACGTTGATGCGCAGCTTGCCGATGTCGATGGGCGCGCGCGTGGCGGCAAGCAGGCGCTGCGCCAGCTCGCTCGCGGCCTCGATGTGGTCGTCGCGGTGCACGCGGGCGAGCACGGCGAACTCGTCGCCGCCCAGGCGCGCAACGGTGTCGCCGTCACGCACCACGCGACGCAGACGCGCGGCAATCTCGCACAGTACCGTGTCGCCCGCGGCGTGACCGTGAAAGTCATTCACGGGCTTGAAGCGGTCGAGGTCGATCACGAACACGAGGTAATCGGGCGAGCGGTGCTGCGTGCGCTCCAGCGCCGCGCTCATCTCCGCCGCGAGCAGACGCCGGTTGGGCAGGCCCGTGAGCGGGTCGTGGCGCGCCAGCGCCTGGGCATGGGCCTCGGCGGCGCGCGTGGCTTCGTGGGCGAGATGCAGCTCGCGGGACTTCTCGCACAACGTATCGAAGGCATGCGCCATCGCGCCGATCTCGTCGGTGCGGTTCATGTCGGGCAATGCGCGCATGTCTTCGCCGTGCGCGAGGCGCACGAGCGAATCGGTCAAGGTATGCAGCGGACGCAGCAGCGTACGCTCGAGGTAGTGCAGCAGCACGAGGCCAAAGGCGAGCGTGGCGAGCGCGATCGCGAAGGCGGCTTCGAGTGTGTGATGCACGCGCAGGATGCCGCGCTGGACCTGGTTGTGCAGCCGCTCGACCGCGAGTTCGCGCGGCGCGGCGGAGACGGCTTGCCTCGGTGGTGCTTCGGTTTCCTGCCCGGCGCTTTCATCGTGCCAGCTCGTATCCACGCGTTCGAAGGCGTGGCCAAACGCGATCAACTGGCTCGCAAGCAGTGTGGTTTGCGTGGCGAACAATGCAAAGAACAGGCCGATGAAAAACTTCGTGCGTGCGCGGATCGAGGCGCGCAACGTTGCGCGCGCACGCACTAACCAGGGAAGCGCCGCTGAGGGATTCAAGGCAGCGGCGGGACCGGGCATGGCCGCCACGGTTTCCTGTCTCATGTCTCGATGTCCGTGTGGCATTAGATTCTGCGTGTGCGCAACTGCGCCGCGAGGCGGCGCACGGCGTAGTGACACGACGTGCCGGTCTGCTCATGAGCGCTGCGTAACGGCGCTCGGCGCGCACGCGGCGCGGCGCTCATGCGCGCGCCGGCGCCGCGGCCGGCGGCAATACGCGCTGCGGTGGCGATGCGGGTAGTCTGTTTCAGTCGCAGGGTTTGCGCGAGGGTTCTCATGGTGACACCGGAAGGGTGGAGCTTTGCCCTTTTTACGGCCTTGAAAAAGCGTTGCTGAAGTCGCCAGACAAGTTTTTTTTGAGGGCTTGATCGATTTCGCAACGCGTTAACGAACCGGTTAAAAACCGCCTGTAATTCGGATATCGAAGTAATTAGACCGCTGTGACATTTCATGCAGAAAGTGCGCAACGTCCGTTGGGCCGGGCTACGCGAGCAGCGCGGGTGTGACGGCCGTGTCGCTCGATGATTGCGCGACCACGCGTATACCGAACGTTCGTGCGCTTATATTGCGATTCCTGCATAAGGGAAATGCCTGGCGCGCAAGGGTGGCGCGATAGGCGCGGTGTGGGCATTCCCCACGCTTCAGTTTTCGCTTGATCCGGCCGTAAACCCAGGTGAGGCGCGCCGGTGCGGAAAGCGCCACGCAAACCGTATCCGTCCTGCCGGGCCCCCCACACGATGATCACTGCTCCGCTTCCTCTGGATGAGGACGTCCGCCTTCGGGCGCTGCGGCAACTCGACATACTCGACACCGATCCCGAAGAGGCGTTCGATCGCATCTCGCGGCTCGCCGCCTTCGCGTTCGACATGCCGATCGTGCTGATCTCGCTCGTGGACGAAGACCGCCAATGGTTCAAGTCGCACCACGGGCTGGCCGCGTGCGAAACGCCGCGCAGCGTGTCGTTCTGCGCGCACGCCGTGCTGAGCAAGCGCATGCTCGTGGTGGAAGACGCGCTCGACGACGAGCGCTTTCTCGACAATCCGCTTGTCACGGGCGCGCCGAACATCCGCTTCTATGCAGGTTCGCCGCTGTGCCTCGCCGACGGCCAGGTGGTCGGCACACTGTGCCTGATCGACGAAAAGCCGCGCACGTTCGACGCGGCCCAGGCCGCCATGCTCGCGGATTTCGCGCATCTCGTCGAGCGCGAGCTGGAATTGCGCCGGCAGTTGAACCGCTCGCGCACGGCGCACGAGCGCGACCGCCGTTCGCTCGCCATCAGCGAGGCGCGTTTTCGGACCGTGTTCCAGCAAACGCCGATCGGCAAGGCCGTGGTCGATCTCGACGGCCGCTTTCTCGACGTGAACCAGAAGTTCTCGGAGATCATCGGCTACGAGGAGAGCGAACTGCGCCGCCGCACGTTCGCCTCGGTCACGCACCCGGCCGACATTGCCGCCGATCTCGCGCAAGTGGCCGAGCTGCTCGCGGGCCGCCAGGCCACGTATGCGATCGAAAAGCGCTATCTGCGGCGCGACGGCCAGGCTGTGTGGGTCAATCTCGCGGTGTCGCTCGTGCGCGACGTGTCGGGCACGCCGCTGCATTTCATCGCGGCGGTGCAGGACATTACGAGCCGCAAGAAGAGCGAAGAGGCATTGCGCAACTATCACGTCGAGCTCGAAGAGCGCGTGCGCGAACGCACGGGAGAGCTGCGGCGCAGCCGCGACGCGCTGCAGACCATCACCGACAACGTGCCGGCGCTCATCGCCGTGGTCGATCGCGATCTGTGCTACCAGTTCAACAACGAGACGTTCAAGCGCGTTTTCGGCGCGGAGCCGGCGGCGCTGCGCGGACGCAGCCTGAGCGAGACGCTGCGCCCCGAAGTGTTCGAGCAGTTGCAGCCGCTCTTTGCGCGCGCGCTGGCCGGTGAACGCGTGACCTGCGACGAGGTGCGGTATCGGGCCGATGCCGACCGCGTGTGGTCGGCCACCTACATTCCGGCCAAGCGCGAAGGCAAGGTGACGGGCTTCTACGTGATGGCGCACGACGTGACCGAGCAGCGCCGCACCGAGCAACGCCTGCGCGAGGGCGCGCTGATCGACCCGCTCACGGGGCTCGCGAACCGGCGCGCGCTGCAGGAGACGCTGCGCGAACTGCGCACGAGCGGTGAGCCCTTCGCACTCTTCTTCATGGACATGGACGGCTTCAAGTCCATCAACGACCGTCACGGCCACGACGTGGGCGACGCTTTGCTCAGGGAGGTCGCGCGCAGGCTCGTCGCCACCGTGCGCACGGGCGACGTGGTGAGCCGCCTGGGCGGCGACGAATTCGTGGTGGCGAGCCGCGGCGTGAGCGACGCGCGCACCGGCGAGCGCATCGCAGCGGCCATTTGCCGTGAAGTGTCGAAGGCGTTCATCGTCGCGGGCCGCGTGATCGAGACGAGCGCGAGCGTGGGCGTCGTGCTGACGGGCGTGACAGGCGCGGCCGGTGTGGTGGATGCAACGAGCGCGATGCTCTCGACCGAAGCCGGGAACAGGGCGCTGGCCGACGATGCGCTGTGTCTCGCCGATGCGGCCATGTACGAAGCGAAGCGCGCGGGGCGCAACACGTGGCGGTTGGCGCCGAGCGCTGAAGCGATGGTGGCGTCGTGAAGCTGCACGCTCCGTTCTCATGTGACTGATTCGATTGCCGCTAGCGTCTGGCTGTCGGCAAGTGCGGCGCCACTCTCCACGTGTAGCCGCGCCTTATCTCGCCTGCGGGCGAAATGCTTTCCGGCATCCGCCCCTGCCGGCTTCTCGTTCGAGGTTCCAGCAACGTGTTCGGCGCCCGCAGCTTCGCTCCTCGTTGCGCCCGATCAAGCCAAGTTCTCCCGCGTTTTGCTCGAATAGGGTAAACCCCGGGCGCGATGAAAATTAATTTTCACTAAGATCCGCCCATGTAATTTCATTTACGGCATGTGCCGTTCCCCTCAGCGTCCCGACTCCCGTTCACGTATGCCAACCCGACCGTCGACTCCCGACACGCCCGAAGCCGAGATCGTCGCGCGCATCACCGCCGCGATGCCCGTTCTCACACCGGGCCACCGGCGCATGGCCGAGTATGTGCTCGCAAACCTGTTCCATGCCGCGACCATGCGCATCGACGAACTGGCGGACGCGGTGGGCGCTTCGGTGGCCACGGCCAACCGCTTTGCGCGCTCGCTCGGGTTCGACGGCTATCCGCAGTTTCGCGAGGCGCTCGTGCGCGGCTTCGAGGCCACGCTCGCGCCGGTCGAGCGGCTGCGCAGCGCGCAGGAATCGCCGACCAGCGGCGCCGAGCTATTCGGCGCCTCGCTGGAGCAGGCCGAGTCGAACCTGCGTTTGTCGCGCCAGTCGATCGACAGCGCAGCGGCTGCCGCAGCCGTGGACGCGATTCTCTCTGCGCGCCGCGTCTACATAATCGGCTCGGGCACGAGCGCGTTTCTCGCCGGACTCATGGAGAACGCCCTGCTGCCGTATCTCGACAACGTGCAGGCGCTCGCCTCGGTCGGCGGCCCCACGCATTCGGCGCGCAGGCTGCTCGGCGCGAACAAGGACGATCTGGTGATCGGCATCGCGTTTCCGCGCTACGTGGACGACACGATCAAGCTCTCGCGCCACGCCGCGAAGCTGGGCGCGCGCGTGCTCGCGCTCACCGACAGCATCGACTCGCCGCTCGCGCGCTTCGCCGATCTCACGCTGCCGATCCGTTCCGAACGTCGCCTTGCGGCGAACTCGGAAGCCGCGGTGCTGGCCGTCATCGAAGCGCTTTGCGACGCCGTGGCGTTGCGCGCGAAGGATTCCGTCGTCGCTGCGGCGGCCATCACCGAATCGGTGCTGCCGTGGCTCACTTCGGCCCCGGCGCAGGCGTCTGTCGCGCCAGCCGCTCCGTCTTCCCCAACGAAAAAGAAGTCATGAAATCGAACGCAGTCATTGCCATTCACGGCGGCGCCGGCACGATCCTGCGCGCATCGATGGCGCCCGAAGTCGAAACCCAGTATCTCGACGCGCTGAGCGGCATTCTCGCGGCTGGCCAGCGCATCCTCTCGGAAGGCGGCAGCGCGCTCGACGCCGTCGAAGAAGCGGTGCGCCTGCTCGAAGACTGTCCGCTATTCAACGCGGGCCACGGCGCGGTGTTCACGTCCGCGGGCACGCATGAACTCGACGCCTCGATCATGGACGGCCGTACGCTCGAAGCGGGCGCCGTGTGCTGCGTCACGCGCGTGCGCAATCCGGTGCTGGCGGCGCGCCGCGTGCTGGAGCAGAGCGAACACGTGCTGTTCACGGGCGAAGGCGCGGAAGCGTTTGCAGCGGCCCAGGGCCTCGGATTTGTCGATTCCTCCTACTTCCACACCGATGCGCGCTACCGCCAGTGGCAGCTCGCCCGCGGCGAAGCGCGCGCGATGCTCGATCACGACGGGGCAACGCTCGAAGCAAAGGCAGCTGCAAACGCATCGGCGGACAGCCTGCCGCACGAGCCGATCGACCCGAACCGCAAGTTCGGCACGGTGGGCGCGGTGGCGCTCGACGCGCACGGCCACGTCGCGGCGGCGACTTCGACGGGCGGCATTACGAACAAGCAGGTGGGCCGCGTGGGCGACGCGCCGCTGATCGGTGCGGGCTGCTATGCCGACGACGCCACCTGTGCGGTGTCCACCACGGGATCGGGCGAAATGTTCATGCGCATGGTCGCGGCCTACGACGTGGCGGCGCAAATGAAATATCGCGGTGTTTCGCTCTCCGAAGCAGCCACGAACGTCGTGATGGAGCAGTTGCCGCGCATCGACGGCCGCGGCGGCCTGATCGCCGTGGATGCACAAGGCAACGTGGTCCTGCCGTTCAATACCGAAGGTATGTACCGTGGCTACGCGCGCGTGGGCGAAGCGCCCGTTGCGTCGATCTACGCTTAAGCGGCGCATCGTTTTGCGCACCAAACGAAGGAATCCTCATCGTGCAGATGTCCTCGAACCGTCCTGATATCGCGCCGGCCAGCGGAAAGGCCGCGCTGCCGCCGAATCGCGTGATCGACGTCCGTAACCTTTCCGTGTCGTTCAGGCGCGGCGCGGGCGCGTTCGAAGCCGTGCGCAATCTGTCGTTCCACGTCGACCGGGGCGAGACGCTCGCCATCGTCGGCGAATCGGGTTCGGGCAAGTCGGTCACATCGCTTTCGCTGATGCGGCTCGCCGAGCACGGCGGCGGTCGCATTACGGGCGGCAGCATCGACCTGCGCCGTCGCAACGGCAGCGTGCTCGATCTCACGCGTGCGAGTAGCTCGACCATGCGCTCGGTGCGCGGCGCGGATATCGCGATGATCTTTCAGGAGCCGATGACTTCGCTGAACCCGGTGTTCACGGTGGGCAACCAGATCAGCGAGGCGATCGCGTTGCATCAGCAGATGAACGCCGCGCAGGCGCGCGCCGAAACGCTGCGCCTGCTCGACCTCGTGCGCATTCCCGAGGCGCGCCGCGTGATGGACCGCTTCCCGCATCAGCTTTCGGGCGGCATGCGCCAGCGCGTGATGATTGCGATGGCGCTTTCGTGCAAGCCCGCGCTCCTGATTGCCGACGAACCGACCACGGCACTCGACGTGACGATCCAGGCGCAGATCTTGCAACTCATTCGCGGCCTGCAGGACGAGATGGATATGGGCGTGGTCTTCATCACGCACGACATGGGCGTGGTCGCCGAAGTGGCGGACCGCATTCTCGTGATGTATCGCGGGGAAAAGGTGGAAGAGGGCGCATCCGATGCGCTGTTCGCCGCGCCTTCGCACCGTTACACGCAGGCGTTGCTCGCCGCGGTGCCGAGGCTTGGCGCAATGCAGGGCACGGACTTGCCGGAGAAGTTCCCGCTGCTGTCGATGAGCGAAGCGGCGCGCCCGGTCGCCACGTCGAACCCTCCGGCGAACGCGCCAGAAACGAACGCGCCGCCGGTCCTGCGCGTGCGCGACCTCGTCACGCGCTTTCCCGTGCGCAGCGGATTGTTCGGCAAGGTCACAGGCCGCGTGCATGCGGTCGAAAAAGTCAGCTTCGATCTTCACGCCGGCGAAACGCTCGCGCTGGTGGGCGAGTCCGGTTGCGGTAAATCGACCACGGGCCGTTCGCTGCTGCGGCTCGTCGAGAGCCAGAGCGGCACGATCGAATTCGGCGGCCGGAATATCAGCACCCTCACGGGCCCCGCGCTACAGACGTTGCGCCGCGATATCCAGTTCATTTTTCAGGACCCGTTCGCCTCGCTCAACCCGCGCCTCACGGTGGGCTTCTCGATCATGGAGCCATTGCTCGTGCACGGCATCGCGAAGGGCGCAGAGGCGCAGGCCCGCGTGGAATGGCTGCTCGATCGCGTGGGCTTGCCGAAGTCGGCGGCGGGCCGCTATCCTCACGAATTCTCGGGCGGCCAGCGTCAGCGCATTGCCATCGCACGAGCGCTGTCGATGAACCCGAAAGTCGTGATCGCCGACGAATCGGTGTCGGCGCTCGACGTTTCCGTGCAGGCGCAGATCGTCAACCTGATGCTCGACCTGCAGCAGGAGCTTGGTGTGGCGTATCTCTTCATCTCGCACGATATGGCCGTGGTGGAACGCGTGAGCCATCGCGTCGCGGTGATGTACCTGGGGCAGATCGTCGAGATCGGCCCGCGCCGCGCCGTGTTCGAGAACCCGCAGCACGCCTATACAAGGAAGCTCATGGGCGCGGTGCCGATCGCCGATCCGGCGCGCCGCCACGCGAAGCGCGTGCTCGCCGCCGACGAACTGCCGAGCCCGATTCGCGCACCCGGCGACGAGCCGCAGGTCCTGCCGCTCGTGTCGGTCGGCCCCGGCCACTTCGTTGCAAAGCATCGGGTGGGCGGCGCGTACTGAACACGCCCGCATGCCACGCAACCGTTCACTGTTTAGCTGGAATATTTCGCCGAGTCGTCAAAATTCATTGCTATGGAGACCTGATTGATGAAAGAAGTCAAAACATGGATGAAGGGCAGCGCGCTCGCACTCGCGCTGATCGCCGGCGCGACTGCCGTACATGCCGCCGAACAGCGCGCGGTGATGGCCGTCGATTCGACCTTCTCGACGCTCGACCCGTACGACGCCAACGATACGCTTTCGCAGGCGGTTTCGAAGTCGTTCTACCAGGGCCTGTTCGGTTTCGACAAGGACCTCAAGCTCACCAACGTGCTCGCCACGAGCTATGAAGTCAGCGGCGACGGTCTCGTCTACACCTTCAAGCTGCGCGAAGGCGTGAAGTTCCAGGACGGCACCGACTTCAACGCGGCGGCTGTGAAGGCGAACTTCGACCGTGTGACGGACCCGGCGAATCACCTGAAGCGCTACAACATGTTCCGCCGCATCGCGAAGACCGAAGCGGTCGATCCGTACACGGTAAAGGTCACGCTGAACGCGCCGTTCTCGGCGTTCGTGAACGTGCTCGCGCACCCGTCGGCGGTGATGATTTCGCCGGCGGCCATGAAGAAGTGGGGCAAGGACATCGGCCTGCATCCGGTGGGCACGGGCCCGTTCGCGTTCGTGAAGTGGGACCCGGCCGGCGACCTCGTCGTGCACAAGTTCGACGGCTACTGGAAGAAGGGCTACCCGAAGATCGACGAGATCGACTGGAAGCCGGTGGCCGACAACAACACGCGCGCGGCGCTCATGCGCACCGGCGAAGCGGACTTTGCCTTCCGCATTCCGTTCGAGCAGGCGAGCGCGTTCCAGTCGAACCCGAAGGTGGACCTGATCGCCACCCCCTCGATCATCCAGCGCTACATCAGCCTGAACACCGCGAAGAAACCGTTCGACAACCCGCTCGTGCGCCAGGCGCTGAACTACGCAATCAACAAGGACGCGCTGGCGAAGGTGGCATTCGGGGGCTACGCGCTGCCTTCGGACGGCGTACTGCCACAAGGTGTGGACTACTCGATCAAGCTCGGCCCCTGGCCGTACGATCCGGCCAAGGCGCGCGAACTGCTCAAGCAGGCTGGTTACCCGAACGGCTTCGAAACGACGCTGTGGTCGGCGTATAACAACTCAACCGCGCAAAAGGCGATTCAGTTCGTGCAGCAACAGCTCGCGCAGGTGGGCGTGAAGGCGAACGTCGAAGCGCTTGAAACGGGCACGGCGGTCGCGCGCGTGGAAAGCGCGCAGGACCCGGCAACGGCCGGCGTGCGCATGTATTACATCGGCTGGTCGTCGTCCACGGGTGAGGCGGACTGGGGCATCTCGCCGCTGCTCGCTTCGGCATCGTGGCCGCCCAAGCTCATGAACACGGCGTACTACAAGAACCCGGCGGTCGATGAGGACCTCGCGAAGGCGCTCGAAACGACGGACCGCGCGCAAAAGACGGCGCTCTACACCGACGCGCAAAAGCGCATCTGGGCCGACGCCCCGTGGGTATTCCTCGTGAAGGAGAAGGTCGTGTACGCCCGCAGCAAGCGCCTGGCCGGCGCGTATGTGGCGCCGGACGGCTCGTTCAACTTCGACGAGATCTCGATTCGCTAATGCGTTGCGCGCCGCGCCGGATCGCTAGTGTCCGGCGCGGCGCGCACGCCCCGATGCAGTAACGCGCTCATGCTGAATTTCATTGTCAAACGCTCGCTGGGTCTGCTGCCGACGCTCCTGATCGTCGCGGTCCTCGTGTTCCTGTTCGTGCACCTGCTGCCGGGCGACCCGGCGCGCCTCGCAGCGGGTCCCGAAGCGGACGACGCCACGGTTGCGCTCGTGCGCGCCGATCTCGGCCTCGACCAGCCGCTGCCGCAGCAGTTCCTCCACTTCTTCGTGCGCATCGCTCACGGCGATTTCGGTGTTTCGATGCGCAGCAAGCGCCCCGTCGTCACCGAAATCGGCGAGCGTTTCATGCCCACGCTGCTGCTCACGCTCACCAGCATGGTCTGGGCCGTGGTGTTCGGCATGGCGATCGGCATCGTTTCGGCCGTGTGGCGCAATCGCTGGCCCGATCGTATCGGCATGGCGCTCGCGGTGTCGGGCATTTCGTTTCCGGCGTTCGCGCTCGGCATGGCGCTCATGGAGCTGTTCTCGGTGCACCTGGGCTGGCTGCCCGTGGTGAGCGACGGTTCGTGGCGCAGCTACGTGCTGCCGTCGGTCACGCTCGGCGCGGCCGTGGCGGCGGTGATGGCGCGCTTTACGCGGGCGTCGTTCGTCGAGGTGCTCAACGAGGACTTCGTGCGCACGGCGCGCGCGAAGGGCGTGGCCGAGCAATGGGTGGTGATCAAGCATTGCCTGCGCAACGCGATGATTCCTGTCGTCACGATGATGGGCCTGCAGTTCGGCTTCCTGCTGGGCGGCTCGATCGTCGTGGAGGTGGTGTTCAACTGGCCGGGCCTCGGGCGGCTGCTCGTCGATTCGGTTGCGATGCGCGATTACCCCGTGATTCAGGCCGAAGTGCTGTTGTTCTCGCTCGAGTTCATCGTCATCAATCTGATCGTGGACGTGTTGTACGCGGTCATCAATCCGACCATTCGATTCAGGTGAGCCCGCCATGAGCACGACCCTAAACGAAGCCGTACGCGCAGAGGACGAAGCGATCCGCACGCCGTGGCGCGAATTCTGGCGCAAGTTCCGCAAGCAGCACGTCGCGCTCGGCGCGGGCGCGTTCGTGCTGCTGCTGGTGGTGATCGCGGTGTTCGCACCGCATCTCGTGCCTTACGACCCGGAAAATTACTTCGATTACGACTCGCTCAACGCGGGTCCCTCGGCGGTCCACTGGTTCGGCGTGGACGCGCTGGGCCGCGATATTTTCAGCCGCATCCTCGCGGGCACGCGCATTTCGCTCGCGGCGGGTTTTCTTTCGGTGGCGCTTGGCGCTGTAGTCGGCACTTTCTTCGGCTTGCTCGCGGGCTACTATGAAGGCTGGTGGGATCGCATCACCATGCGTGTAGCCGACGTGCTGTTCGCATTCCCAGGCATTCTGCTCGCCATCGGCGTGGTGGCGATCCTCGGCAACGGCATGATCAACGTGGTGTGCGCGGTGGCGGTGTTCAGCATTCCGGCGTTCGCGCGGCTCGTGCGCGGCAATACGCTCATGCTCAAGCATCTCACGTATGTGGAGGCCGCGCGCAGCATTGGCGCGTCGGACTGGACGATCATCATGCGGCATATCCTGCCGGGCACCGTGTCGTCCGTGATCGTGTATCTGACCATGCGTATCGGCACGTCGATCATCACGGCCGCGAGCCTGTCGTTCATCGGCCTCGGCGCGCAGCCGCCCACGCCGGAGTGGGGCGCCATGCTCAACGAGGCGCGCGCCGATATGGTGACGGCGCCGCATATCGCGCTGTTCCCGAGCCTCGCCATCTTCCTCACCGTGCTCGCGTTCAATCTGCTGGGTGACGGCTTGCGCGACGCACTCGACCCGAAGCTGGACCGCGCATGAGCATCGATTGTGGAGATACTGCGCCGCATATCGGCACACTGGCGAGCGGCGCAACGGGAACGATTGCCGACGTCAGCGGTGTGCGCGTCGGGCACTGCACGCTCGACGCGGGCGACGTGCAAACGGGCGTGACCGTGCTGCTGCCGCATGCAGGCGACCTCTTTCGCGAGAAGGTGCCGGCGAGCGCTTGTGTGATCAACGGATTCGGCAAGAGCATCGGGCTCATGCAGCTCGAAGAGTTGGGCGTGCTCGAAACGCCGGTTGCGCTGAGCAACACGTTTGCGGTGGGCACGCTCGCACAGGCGCAGGTTCGCGCGGCGGTCGCGGCGAATCCGCAAATCGGGCGCGACCTGCCGACCGTCAATCCGCTCGTGTTCGAGTGCAACGACGGTTACCTGAACGACATTCAGGCGCTGGCCGTTCAGGAGGAACACTATCTCGCGGCCTGCGCCGCCGCGAGCGCCGACTTCGCACGCGGCAGCGTAGGCGCGGGGCGCGGCATGTCGAGCTTCGATCTGAAAGGCGGCATCGGCACGGCGTCGCGCGTCGTGCAGGCGGCGGGCATGCAGTACACCGTGGGCGCGCTCGTGCTGGCGAACTTCGGCCGCTTGCCGATGCTGACGATCAGCGGCGTGCCCGTGGGGCGCGAGCTTGCTGCGCGCGCGGCGTCGAACCACGCGACGCAGGCGCCGGAGAAGGGCTCGATCATCATGCTGATCGCCACGGACGCGCCGCTCGACGCGCGGCAGCTTCGACGCGTTGCGCTGCGCGCGGCAGCAGGTCTTGCGCGCACGGGGTCCGTCTATGGACACGGCAGCGGCGATATCGCCATGGCGTTCAGCACCGCGTACACATTGGCGCACGACGCATCGACCCACGCGTTGCCGCCCTTGCTCGCCGACTCGCAACTCGATCCGCTGTTTCAGGCAGGCGCCGATTGCGTCGAGCAGGCGATTCTCGACGCCTTGTGGAGCGCACGCACTGTGCAGGGCCGCGATGGCCACGTGCGTCTCGCGCTGCGCGAAGCGGCGCCCGATCTCGCCGATCTTCGTTCAGGCGGAGTGCACGCGTGAAGGTACTCATTTCGGTCGATATCGAAGGCATAGGCGGCGTCTTCAACGTTCAGCAAACGCGCGCGGGAAACGCCGAGTACGAACAGGCCCGCCGCTGGATGACGCTCGAGGCGAACGCGGCCGTGGAAGGCGCATTCTCGGGCGGCGCGAGCGAAGTGTGGGTCAACGACTCGCATGGCGGTTTCAACAACCTGCTGCTCGACGAGATCGACGCGCGCGCACGCGTGATACTCGGCAAGCCGCGCACGCTTGGCATGATGGCGGGGCTCGAGCACCGGCCCGCGCTTGTTTTCATGATCGGCTATCACGCGATGGCGCAAAGCCGCGGCATGCTTGCGCACACCATCAACAGCTTTGCGTTCGCGCGCGTGCTCGTGGATGGCGTGGCGACGGGCGAGGCGGGGCTGTATGGCGCGCTCGCGCAGGAATACGGCGCACGCGTGGCGCTGCTCAGCGGTGACGATGTATTCGAAGACGAAACGCGGCCCGCTTTTCCCGATGCGAAGTTCGTCGTGGTGAAGCGCGCCCGCGGCCACGCGAGCGGCGATCTGCTGACGCCCGCCGCGAGCCGCGAACGGGTTCGCGACGCGGCGCGCGAAGCCGCCGGGCACGTCGCACGCGACGGCGAATGGTGGGACCGCGCGTGTGCGGCGCCGCGTATGCGCACGTGCGAGCTGCACACGCAGACGACTGCGCTGGCGGATCTCTTTGCGCAGTGGCCGGATGTCGAGCGCACGGCGGGCTGCGTGATCCGGTTTGCGGCGCCAACGGCCGAGTTTCTCGTGCGCACGCTCAATAGCTTGTCGGCGATGTCGGCGGTGCTGCGATGAGGCGGCCGCTGGTCTCGGTATTGTGCAACTAACTGTCAGCCCCGTCACACCCAACAAAACGGACTGGCGGCCTCGCCGCCAATCCGCCAAAAGCCTGCCGTTCAACCCGTCAGGTCTTCCTCCAGCCGGTCGAACACCCGCTGTGTCGCGCCACGCGCATGCAGCGCGAACAGCAGCAGCGAACGGCCCGTCACCTGGTAGATATCGCCCGCTTCGAATTCGGGCAGTTCGTCGCGCACGGGCATGTTCGTGTCGATGAGGCAGTTCCACTGGTCGTTGCCCGGCACCGAAGGAAGCGTGAAATCCACCACGTCGTGATAGGCGTTGAACACGATGAGCATGGTCGCATCCGAGGCGAGGCGCATGATGCCACTCGTTTGCGATCGTCCATCGATCAGCATGCCGAAGCAACGCATGGCCGCATCGTCCCACTGCTCCTGAGCGAGCGGTACGCCTGCGGGCGAGAGCCATTCGACGTCGGTGACGTCGAGCGTCGCGTTGTGCTCGCCGATGAGAAACCGGTTGCGTCGCAGCACCGGCAGCGCATGGCGCAGCGCGGTAAGCTTGCGCACGAAGTCGGCGAGCGCGCGGCCCGTGTCGTCGATGCCCTCCCAGTCCACCCAGCTCACGTCGTTGTCCTGGCAGTACGCGTTGTTGTTGCCTCGCTGCGTGCGACCGAACTCGTCGCCCGCGAGCAGCATCGGCGTGCCCTGCGAGAGCAGCAGCGTGGCGAGGAAGTTGCGCTTCTGGCGCTCGCGCAGCGCGCGGATCTCGGGGTCATCGGTCGGGCCTTCCGCGCCGCAGTTCCACGAGAGATTGTCGCCGTGGCCGTCGCGGTTCTCTTCGCCGTTGGCTTCGTTGTGACGGTCGTTGTACGAAACGAGATCGTTCAGCGTGAATCCGTCGTGCGCAGTGACGAAGTTCACGCTCGACCATGGCCGCCGTCCGCGCCGGTTGAAGCTGTCGCCCGAAGCGCACAGGCGCGTGGCGAGTTCGGGCGCCTTGCCCTCGTCGCCTTTCCACCAGGCGCGCGCGGTGTCGCGAAAGCGGTCGTTCCATTCCATCCAGCCGGGCGGGAAGCCGCCCACCTGGTAGCCGCCCGGCCCGCAGTCCCACGGCTCGGCAATCAGCTTCACGCTCGCGAGAATCGGGTCCTGGCGGCAGCTGTCGAGAAAGCCGCCGCCTTCGTCGAAGCCATAGGGCTCGCGCCCGAGGATCGTCGCGAGGTCGAAGCGAAAGCCGTCCACGCCCATTTCGAGCACCCAGTAGCGCAGGCTGTCCGTGACCATCTGCAGCACGCGCGGGTGCGAGAGGTTGAGCGTATTGCCCGTGCCTGTGTCGTTGATGTAGTAGCGCCGGTCTTCGGGTAGCCGGTAGTACGAAGCATTGTCGATGCCTCGAAACGAGAGCGTCGGACCGAGTTCGCTGCCTTCAGCGGTGTGGTTGTAGACCACGTCGAGTATCACTTCGAGACCCGCCTGGTGCAGGCGGTCCACCATGTTCTTGAACTCGTCGATCGAGCCGTGCGCGCCCACCGAGTACCGCGGGTCCGGCGCGAAGAAGCCGATGGTGTTGTAGCCCCAGTAGTTCGTGAGACCGCGTTCGAGCAGGTGCGAGTCATTCACGAAGGTGTGGATGGGCAGCAACTCCACGGATGTCACGCCGAGCCCGCGGATATATTCGAGCACCGGCGTCTGCGCGAGCCCGGCGAAGGTGCCGCGCTCTTCGTGCGGCACGTCGGGATGGCGGATCGTGAAGCCGCGCACATGCGTTTCGTAGATGATCGTGCGCTCGCGCGGCACACGTTCGCGCATCGGGTGGTGCCATGTGAAGCCCTGATCGACCACGCGGCAGCGCGGCACATAACGCGCGCTGTCTCGCGTGTCGAACGAGAGATCGCCGTCGGGGCTCCCGATCGTGTAGCCGAACACGGCGGGATGCCAGCGCAGCGCGCCCACGTGCGCCTTCGCGTAGGGATCGAGCAGCAGCTTGTGCGGATTGAAGCGATGGCCCGCCTGCGGCTCGTAGGGCCCGTGCACGCGATAGCCGTAGATGGCGCCCGGTGCGAGGTCGGGCAGATAGACGTGCCACACCTCGTCGGTGTATTCGGGCAACTCGATGCGTTCGAGTTCGCGCAGGCCGCTCTTGTCGAAGAGACACAACTCGACCTTGGCAGCGTTCGCGGAGAAGAGCGCGAAGTTCACGCCGCGGCCGTTCCAGGTGGCGCCGAGCGGGAACGGCTGTCCTTCTACGATACGGGTGGCGGTTTTTTTCTTCATGGGCTCGTCGGTTGGGGACGCGATGGCGCGCGCCACCAATGCCGTTGCGCGCGAGGGCCGGCTTGTGTCAAGCAAGGTTTGGGCCCAGGGCCCGCAGCGCAGCGGATAGACGAGAAGGGAGGGGCCGGATACACGGGGCACCGCGGTGGTGCGCGCTGCGAGCGTGTAGCTTTGGCGCAGCGCGTGCCCAGATTTACCGATGTCGACCCAGACTTCGCGTGCAGCGCCTACTTCACGGTTTGCACGACTTCGAAGCCTTCGAACTCGGGATGGCTCAAATAGACCGGACGGTTTGCCCCTCCCGCATTGCCCGCGTTTCGATGCGCCGCGCGAAAGGCGTCGGAACGCGTCCAGTCTTCGAAGTGCGCGTGGCTCGCCCAGATCGTGTGGCTCGCGTAGAGCACGTGGTCTTCGCGCTGCGGGCCTTTGAGCAGATGAAATTCGATGAAGCCGGGCACTTGCTTCAAGTGCGTGTCGCGCGTGGCCCAGACTTCCTCGAATGCGGCCTCGGAGCCCGGCGCGACCTTGAAGCGATTCATGGCGATGTACATTGCGGCGTTCCTCTTCGCGTACGAAAAATCGATAGGCAAGGCGGCGGGTGACTGCGCCCGCCGCCGCTTCGAGATCCGATTATAAGAGGCCGCGAAGGCGCTCGCGCCGCGTCGGTCCGTCGGCCTCAGCCAACACGGAACACTTGTACGGTGCCAGCGCCGCCGCGTTCAGCGCGAGGATATTGGTTTGAAACGCGATGCCTTCGATGATGGCGCTTCGGCTTCCCCATAACGTATCTTCGCGTTGTCGTAGAGGTGCTTCTTGACTAGCCGCCGGGATTTAGGGCTGAGCCTGACCCGCCGCTCACGCGATCGCGGCCGCCGGACGCACCGCCGCGCTCGGCGGCTGTCCGGTCTGCTGCCGCGAGCGGCCCGAGCTGAGATAGTCGGCGATCGAATCCTGTGTGATCTCGCCCACGTAGGCGCCGTCGGCGTCGAGCACCGGCATCCACGAGGCGCGGAACTGGTACATCTTGGAGAGCACGATGCGCAGGTTGTCGTCGACAGAAACCGTAGCCGGGAAGGGCGTGATGCGATCGCCGCAGACGCCTTCGACCCCGCGCGCGGCGCGGCGCGCCACGAAGCCGAGCGCATGCTGTGCGTCGTCGAGCACGGTGAGGTAGCGCGAATCGCTTTCGTCCATCGCGGCGAACGCGTGGGAGAGCGGCGTTTCGGCGCGCGCCGTTTCGGGTTGCGTGGCGGCGTCGCCGGCCTTCACGAGCAACAGGCGCTTGAGTGTGCTGTCCTGACCCACGAACTGCGCGACGAAGTCGTCATGCGGGCGCGCGAGCAGCGTATCGGGGTGGTCGTATTGCACGAGCCTGCCGCGCCGGAAGACCGCGATGCGGTCGCCCAGCTTGATCGCCTCGTCGATATCGTGGCTCACCATGATGACGGTCTTCTTCAGTTGCCGCTGCATCTGGAAGAACTCGTTCTGTATGGCTTCGCGATTGATCGGATCGACCGCGCCGAAAGGCTCGTCCATGAGCAGCACGGGCGGGTCGGCAGCGAGCGCGCGAATCACGCCGATACGCTGCTGCTGCCCGCCCGAAAGCTCGCGCGGATAACGCTTCAAATACAGCTTCGGGTCGAGCGCGACCATCGACATCAGCTCTGCCGCACGTTCGGCGCAACGCTTCTTGTCCCAGCCGAGCAGGCGCGGCACGACCGTGATGTTCTCCGCGATCGTCATGTTCGGAAAGAGGCCGATTTGCTGGATCACATAGCCGATGCGGCGGCGCAGATCCACTTCGTTCAGGCCCGTGGTGTCTTCGCCGTTGATGAGCACGCGGCCCGAGGTCGGCTCGATCAGCCGGTTGATCATCTTGAGCGTGGTGGTCTTGCCGCAGCCCGAGGGGCCGAGGAACACGCAGATCTCGCCTTCGGCCACCGAAAGGCTCACCGAATCGACGGCGCGCACGGCCTGGCCGTCTTTCTGCGTGAAGGTCTTCGTCAGTTGGTCGAGTTCGATCATGTCTTCTGTACTCCTTTCGGTGTCAAAGCGCGCTGCAGCATCTGCAACAACAGGTCGGCGACGATCGCGAGCACGCTCACGAGCACGGCGCCCACGAGCAGCTTCATCATGCTGCTCTGGCCAATGGCGCGAATGATCAAGGTGCCGAGGCCGCCCGCGCCGATCACGGCGGCAATGGTCATCACGCCGATGTTCATCACGACCGCCGTGCGCACGCCCGCAAGAATCACGGGCACGGCCAGCGGCAGATCGACGAGACGCAGCCGCTGCCACGACGTCATGCCGATGCCGGTGCCGGCTTCCTTGATGCCCGCATCCACGTTGCGTAGCGCGAGGTAGGTGTTGCGCATGATCGGCAGCAGCGAGTAGAGAAACACAGCCGTAATGGCGGGCACCGCGCCAATGCCCTGACCGAAGCGCGAGAACACCGGGATCATCAGGCCGAATAGCGCGATGGAGGGCAGCGTGAGGATGATGGTCGCCAGTCCCAGCAGCGGTGCGGCGAGCCAGTCATGGCGGCTGATGAGCACGCCGAGCGGCACGCCCGCGATGATCGCGCAGCCCACGGCGATGCCCACGAGGTAAAGATGCTGGAGCGTGAGTTGCAGCAACTCGGGCCAGCTCGAAGCGAGATAGTCGAATACGTTCATAGGGCCTGGCCTCCTTCAGGGGAGCGTATGCGTGCGCAGGAACTCCGCCGCGACTTGCTGGGCGGACTTGCCGTCGAGATCGACGGCCTTGTTCATGTCTTGCATCGCGTCGTTGTTGAGGGCGGCGGACAGCGCGTTGAGCTGCGCGGCCAGTTTGGGATTGCGCTCCAGCACTTCCTTGCGTACCACTGGCGTGGCGTTGTACGGCGGGAAGAAGTGCTTGTCGTCTTCGAGCGGCACGATGCCGAAGCCCTTCACGCGGCCATCGGTCGTGTAGACGAGGCCGATCTTCAACTGGTTGTTATGCAGCGCCGTGTAGACGAGGCCGGGGTCCATCTGCTTCATCTGCGAGCGGTCAAAGCTCATGTCGTAGGTGGCGAGCAGGGGCTTGAGACCATCCGGACGATTCGCGAACTCGGCGTCCATGCCGAACACGTAGCGCTTCGCGTCGGGGTCCGTCTTCAACTTTTGCGCAAGCTGCGAGACCGTGGTGATGCCGGTTTCCTCGGCGAATTTGCTTGGCAGGCCTAATGCATACGTGTCGTTAAGCGGCGAGGCATTGAGCCAGACGAGACCGCGCGGCGCATCGAGCGCCTTCACGCGCTCGTACATCGCTTCGGGCGAAAGCTTCTCCGTCAGCTTGTCGTAGACGAGTGCCGCCGTGCCCGTGTAGTCCCAAACGAGGTCGAACTGGCCGTTCTCCAGCGCACTGCGCATGAGCGTGCTGCCAAGGCCGGAGCGCACCTCAACGGAATAGCCGCGCGAGCGCAGGTATTGCGCTGTGACTTCGGCTAGCACGTATTGCTCGGTGAAGTTCTTCGCGCCCAGTACGAGCTTGGGCTGTGCGAATGCGGGTGTGGCGGCGGCGACGAGCGCCGTGCCGATCAGGCAGGCCTGAACGAAGCGGCGCAGAGATTTGAACGGTGATGCGAGCATCATGCGAGCCCTCCGTGACGCGCGAGCCACTGATGGCTGCCGGCGGCAACCACGCCGTCGAGCACCAGCGCGAGCGCGGCCGTGAACGCGGCGCCGAGCAGCAGCAAGGGCTGATCGTTCAGATAGATGCCGGGGAAAATGAGCGAGCCGAGGCTGTCGGCGCCGATCAGATAGGCGAGCGGCGCCGTGCCCACGTTGATGGCGAGCGCGGTGCGCACACCGCCCACGATGATGGGCAGCGCGCCCGGCAATTCCACGCGCGTGAGCGACTGCCAGCCCGTCATGCCGATGCCGCGCGCGGCTTCGCGCAGCGCGGCCGGCACGTTCTTCACGCCTTCATACGTATTGCGCGTGATGGGCAGCAGCGACGCGAGAAAGAGCGCGACGATCGCGGGAACGTCGCCGATGCCGAACACGCCGAGTGCAATGGCGAGCACCGCGAGCGAGGGGATCGTGTTGCCCACGTTGAAGATCTGCATGAAGCGTTCGGCCTGTCGCACGAAGCGCGGCCGGCTCAGCAGCACACCGGCGGGTACGCCGACCACGATGGCGAGCGCCATCGAATAGCCGACGAGCAGCAGGTGCCGCCCAGTGTAGTAGGCGAGGTCGCCTGCGTGGCTGTGCCACGTATCGGCGCCGATGGCGCGTGAGAGGGCCCACGCGATGACGGCAAGGGCGATCAGGCTGCCCGCGAGCAGGGCAGAGCGTCGAGTCATGAAGGTACGCCTCCTTGTTTTTGTGCCGCGCGGCGCAACGCTGCGCAGCGGGGACGCCGATGAGGATGCTCAAGGCGCCGCGAAGGAAGTTCGTGATCCCGGCATGGCCGCGATTGGAACCGACTAAAACTACGGACCAGAAAACGAACGAAAACCAGTCCGCCCGCGCACGTTAGCTACGTGGCGGCAGTGATATGAACGCGCTTCTCGCGTTCTTCTGGTTGTCATGTTCAGCTCAACGGCACCGAGCAGATCGATGCGCGCTGGAGCAGGAAACCGCCTTTTGGCGGCTTGGATGCGGCGGTTTTGGGCCGCTACGCGAGGGCCGGAGGCCCGCTTGAATGGCGCTTGCGACGCAGTGGACCTTTAGCGTGGACCCTGTATCTCAATGCGCACGAGAACGACTTCGTGGTGATCGAAACGAGATGAGTATAGATCATTCGATTAGGTGCGTCTACCGTGGGGAACGATCGCGAGTTGACGGGCAATCGCTTACTTTATTCGGTATGTCATTTCCGGGAATTAATCAGGTATCCGATTAAAATATTTCGGTAGTATTTCCCGTTTAAAAAGTGACAGAAATAGTCACTGCGGCAGAATGTTCCGCTCATTGGGCGCTCATTGGCTTTCTTAAGTTTCGTTTAAGAAACGCCATTTATTTTGAACCTCTTCGCATCATCGATGCTCGCCGATTCAGCGATGCGGCCATCGATCTCACTTCCGAATTCACCTCGAGAAGCGCGGCGCGCGTTCGCATTTCTCTGCTCTGCAATCCGTCATTCGATTCATGGCATTTCGTGCAATAGCGGCCTCCCCCGGCCTCGCGGGCAGACTCATCGTTGTGTCCGCAATCGGTTTGACGAGCGCCGCGTGGCTCGCCCATCGGCACGCGAACATTGCCACCGACGATCCGCTTGCCGACGCGGCGACGGCGACGTCCGCAGCGCCGGCGCAAGATGCGGCGTCGCAGGCGGCCAGCGCGACGCCTGCGAGAGAAAGCGAGCCCGCGTTTCGCGTGGAGACCGCTGTGGTCGAACACAGCTTTTCCGAAGCCGCCCAGCGTCTCGGCGTGGATGCAGCGACGACGGCGAGGCTTGCGCGCGCATTCTCGGGCCGGCTCGATTTCCGGCGCGATCTGCAGCGTGGCAGCGAGATCCGCTTCGTGTTTCGCAATGACACAAACGGCGCGGATGGCGCGAATGGCGCGAGCGACGCAAGAGATACAGACGATGTGAGCCCTGCGAACGCCGGCGCGTCACAAAACGCATCGTCTTCGGACGACACGCCTGTCGCGATCCGCATTTCGAACGGCAACGTCTCGCACGATCTCTTTCTCTACCGGAACCTTGCGGGCAAGGCGTTCTACTATTGCGCAGACGGTCACGCCGCCGCGCCGTCGTTCTTGCGCTATCCCGTGAAGTTTACGCGCGTGTCTTCGTATTTCTCGCTGCGACGGCTCGATCCGGTCACGCATCGCGTGCAGCCGCACGAAGGTGTCGATCTCGCGGCGCCCGTCGGCACGCCCGTTCACGCGACCGCGCGCGGCACCGTGACGTTCGCCGGCTGGCAGACGGGCTACGGCAAGGTCGTGAAGCTCGAGAACTTCGGCCCGTACTCCACGACCTTCGCCCACCTTTCGCGCTTTGCGAAGCATTTGAAGGTCGGGCAGACGGTGAGCAAGGGACAGGTGATCGGATACGTGGGCGCGACGGGTTGGGCGACGGGCCCGCATCTGCACTATGAGGTGCACGTGGATCAGGTCGCGCAGGATCCGCTCACCGTCGACCTTCCGCATCGCGATCCCTTGCTGGGCGAGGACAAGCAACGCTTCGCCCAGCAGGTCGCGCTGATCGACCCGCTGCTCTAGGCACAACGCGCGAAAGGCTGCCGCAAGGAAGCGGGCAAAACGGCCTGTGCTGCGCCGCAGCCACGATTTGCCGATTTTCGATAACACGTCGATTAATGACTCAATAGCATGGTTCCACTCAACCGTGGCGGCCAGGGCCGGCCGCCCGGGCCACCCAGAGGGAGACAACCATGCAAGGCGAGTCGAACGCACGCCCCGCTGCAATTGGCACGACAGTCGGTACATCATCGGGCAAGCCAGGTGCGCCGGCGCTCAATCAAACGCTCGGCACGTGGCAGTTGTGGGGCATCGCAGTCGGCCTCGTGATATCGGGCGAGTACTTCGGCTGGAGCTACGGCTGGGCCAGCGCCGGCACGCTCGGCTTCGTCGTCACGGCACTGTTCGTCGCGGCGATGTACACCACGTTCATCTTCAGCTTTACCGAACTCACCACCTCCATTCCGCATGCGGGCGGTCCTTTCGCCTACGCCCGCCGCGCGTTCGGGCCGACCGGCGGGTATCTCGCGGGTGCGGCCACGCTCGTGGAATTCGTGTTCGCGCCGCCCGCCATCGCGCTCGCCATCGGCGCGTACCTGCACGTGCAGTTCCCCGGGCTCGAGCCAAAACACGCGGCCATGGGCGCGTATCTCGTGTTCATGGCGCTCAATATCGTGGGCGTGCAGATCGCCGCGACTTTCGAGCTGATTGTCACGCTGCTCGCCATCTTCGAACTGCTCGTGTTTATGGGCGTGGTGTCGCCGGGCTTCGCATGGACCCACTTCATGAAGGGCGGCTGGTCGGGCAACGATCACTTTTCGCTGGGTTCGTTTCATGGCATGTTCGCCGCGATCCCGTTCGCGATCTGGTTTTTCCTCGCGATCGAAGGCGTGGCCATGGCCGCCGAGGAAGCGAAGAACCCGCGCCGCTCGATTCCCATCGCCTATGTGGCCGGCATTCTCACGCTCGTCGCGCTCGCCGTGGGCGTGATGGTGTTCGCGGGCGGCGCGGGAGACTGGACCAAACTCGCGAATATCAACGACCCGCTGCCGCAGGCCATGAAGTTCATCGTCGGCGAGCACAGCGGCTGGATGCACATGCTCGTCTGGCTCGGGCTGTTCGGTCTCGTGGCCTCGTTTCACGGCATCATCCTCGGCTATTCGCGGCAGATCTTCGCGCTGGCCCGCGAAGGCTATCTGCCCGCGTGGCTCGCGAAAATCCATCCGCGCTTCAAGACGCCGTATCGCGCGATCCTTGCGGGTGGCGTGGTGGGCATCGCCGCGATCTATAGCGACGAGCTGATCCAGTTCGGCGGGCAGACGCTCACGGCCAACATCGTCACGATGTCGGTGTTCGGCGCGATCGTGATGTACATTGTCAGCATGGCGGCGCTCTTCAGGCTGCGCCGCGTGCAACCGGCCATGGACCGGCCGTTTCGCGCACCGCTGTACCCGCTTTTCCCGGCGTTCGCGCTCGTGGCCGCGCTCGTTTGCCTCGGCACGATGGTGTATTTCAATGCGCTGGTCGCGGGGGTGTTCGTGGCGTTTCTCGCGCTCGGCTACGCATATTTCCTTGCCACGCGCACGCAGCGCGAGGTGGTGCCCGCCGAGGGGCTGCTCGAGGAGTGAGCTTTGCAGGAGTCCAACGCATGAACTATACGGAGTCGATCGGCGCGCGCACATACCGCTTCGCGGACCTCAAGACGCTGCTCGCCAAAGCCAGCCCGCTGCGCTCGGGTGACCAGCTCGCGGGCGTGGCGGCGGCGAGCGAAGAGGAACGCGTGGCCGCGAAAATGGCGCTCGCCGCGGTGCCGCTCAAGGTGTTTCTCTCCGAAGCGCTCGTGCCGTATGAAGACGACGAGGTCACGCGCCTGATCGTCGACGATCACGACGCAGCCGCGTTCGCAGCCGTCGCGCACCTCACCGTGGGCGACTTTCGCGACTGGCTGCTTTCCGGCGCGGCAACGACCGAGGCGCTTGAATGCCTGGCGCCGGGCCTCACGCCCGAGATGGTTGCCGCGGTGTCGAAGCTCATGCGCAATCAGGACCTGATCGCCGTGGCGAAAAAGCGCCCCGTGGTCACGCGCTTTCGCAACACCGTGGGGCTGCCGGGCCGCATGTCGGTGCGCCTGCAGCCGAACCACCCCACCGACGACGTGAAGGGCATCGCCGCCTCGATGCTCGACGGCCTGATGTACGGCTGCGGCGACGCGATGATCGGCATCAATCCCGCCTCGGACAGCCTGGCGGCCATCGTGAAGCTGCTCGCGATGATCGACGGATTTCGCGAGCGCTATCGCGTGCCCACGCAATCGTGCGTGCTCACGCACGTCACCAACACGATCGCGGCGATCGAAAAGGGCGCCCCTGTCGATCTCGTGTTCCAGTCGATCGCGGGCACGGAAAAGGCGAACGCGAGCTTCGGCATTTCGCTGGCGCTTTTAAACGAGGCGCGCGAGGCGGCGCTCTCGCTCAAGCGCGGCACGGTCGGCAACAACCTCATGTACTTCGAGACGGGGCAGGGCAGCGCGCTGTCGGCAAATGCGCACTACGGCGTGGACCAGCAAACCTGCGAGGTGCGCGCCTATGCGGTCGCGCGCAAGTTCGAGCCGTTTCTCGTCAATACGGTGGTCGGTTTCATCGGCCCCGAATATTTGTACGATGGAAAGCAGATCATTCGCGCGGGTCTCGAAGATCACTTCTGCGGCAAGCTGCTAGGCGTGCCGATGGGTTGCGACATTTGCTATACGAACCACGCCGAAGCCGACCAGGACGACATGGACACGCTGCTCACGCTGCTGGGCGCGGCCGGCGTCAACTTCATCATGGGCATTCCGGGCGCTGACGACGTGATGCTCAACTACCAGAGCACCTCATTTCACGACGCGCTCTATGTGCGCGATCTGCTCGGCCTGCGCCGCGCGCCGGAGTTCGAGGAGTGGCTGGAGACCATGGCGATCGTCGACGCGAAAGGCGCGCTCCTGCCAGGCTCCGCGCGCGTGCCGCTGCTCGCGGGCGCGCACGAATGGATGGGGATCGACGCATGAGCGACGCCGTCGAAAAGAACCCATGGGGCGGGCTCAAGGCGTTCACGAACGCGCGCATCGCGCTCGGGCGCGCGGGCAGCGGCTTGCCCACGGCGCCGCTGCTCGCGTTCAATCTCTCGCACGCGCAGGCGCGCGACGCCGTGCATCACCCGCTCGACGCCGAAGCATTGCGGCGCACCCTCGAAGCCGAAGGGTTCGCCACGCTCGGCGTGGAAAGCGCGGCGCCGGACCGGCAGCATTATTTGCGCAGGCCGGACCTCGGGCGGCGCTTGTCGGAGGCGAGCCGGGCAGCGTTGGTCGAAGCGGCGGGTCCGGCCATCGCAGCGCATGAGGAGCCGCCTGAAGTCGTATTCGTGATCGGCGACGGCCTTTCGGCGATCGCTGCCGCGAAACAGGCAGCGCCGCTGCTCCTCGCGGTTCGCGCGCGCCTTGCGGACTGGCGCATCGGCCCGGTGGTGGTCGCGCGCCAGGCACGTGTGGCGCTCGGCGACGAGATCGGCGAGCTGCTGGGCGCGAAGCTCGTGGCCATGCTGATCGGCGAGCGGCCTGGGCTGAGTTCGCCAGACAGCCTCGGTGTCTATCTCACCTACGCGCCGAAGGTGGGCTGTCATGACGCGCAGCGCAACTGCATCTCGAACGTGCGTCCCGAGGGGCTGCCGTATGAGGCGGCCGCGCACAAGCTCCATTACCTCCTCACGCACGCGCGGCGGCTCGGGCTGACCGGCGTCGGGCTGAAGGACGATAGCGACGCGACGCTGCCGGGCATCGGTGCGCGTGGGCAGATCACGTCTGCGTGACGGGCCACACGCGGCTGCATCGGCTGCAACCATCGAAGCCGGCGACGCACCCGGCGGTGCTGCCGCTTGCGCAGGGATTGAGCACTCCGCTAACCGCCATTGCGCCGCCGTGGAGCAGCGCGGCGCCCGGCATGGCCATTGCGCATACCGTTGTCGCTGGCCCGACTCTTGCATCACTCGACGATCGATCGAAGCAAGTGCGTGCTGGGAGGCAATCATGAACGAAACGGCAGAGCGAACCGAAGCCACGGCAGGCCAAGCGCAATGCAGCGCGCATGGCGCCCGCACCGTCGTTAGCGTCGCGCACGACGCCGACGAGCAGGCGCGCAACCTCGTGGGATGGCGGCAGACCTACGACCAGCTCGCGGCGGGCCGCTTCGTCGGCACGCTCACGGAGCTGCCGCTCGACACCATGAAGGTGTTTCGCGAGACCACGAGCCATACGCTGCGCCAGGCGTGCGAAGTGCGCGGCGACGCCTGGTGGTTCGGCATACCGGTTGCGCGCGAAGGCGAGGCGCGTATCGACGCGCTGGCCTTTGGCGCGCAGGCGTTTGCGCTGCGCCCGGGCAACGTCGAGTTCGAGCTTCTCACACCGGCGCAATTTTCGATCTACGGCGTGGTCGTGCGCGGCGACGTGCTGCGCCACTACGCAGCCACGGTCGAGCGTACGGCGTTCGAGGAACGTCTCACGGGTGCGCCTGTCGTGCAGGCGGCCGCTGCGTGCATCGAGCGCCTTTGTGCACGGCTCGCGAGGTGTCTCGACGATGGCGGCCAGGCGCATGAGAACGTGCCGGTCTCACCGCTTTCGAACGTCGAGCGCAATGCATTGCAGGCGGAAGGGCTCGCCGCGCTATTCGACGCCTGCGCGGGCAGTGAGGGTGAGGGTGCGGTTGCCGAACCCGCATCGCGACGCCGCTGGATCGTGGCGCAGGCGCGAGACTATGTGCTCGCGCATCGCGGACGGCCAGTCGGGGTGCCGGAGCTTTGCGAGCAGTTGCATGTGAGCCGGCGCACGCTCCAGTACTGCTTTCAGGACGTGCTTGGCATGGCGCCCGCAACCTACCTGCGCGCGCTGCGTCTGAACGGCGCTCGCCGCGACCTGTGCGGGCGCGCGGCCGGTTCGGTGCAGGACGTTGCGGCGGCCTGGGGCTTCTGGCATCTGAGCCAGTTCGCCACCGATTACCGGCGCATGTTCGGCATGCGGCCTTCGGAGGCATTGCGCGCGGTGGCAATGCCCTGAATTTCCTGGACGAGACTATGAATTCATTCGCCATCGATGACAGGGAGAACGTCCTTCGCTACGTGGATTTATATTCCGCCACGAACTCGTCCGAGCCGCTTCTCTTCGTTCATGGTTTGGGTTGTGCGTCCAGCAGCGATTACCCACTGGTAGTGGGTTCACATTCGTACTCGAAACGCCGATCGCTCCTCATCGATCTCATCGGAGCGGGGTTCAGCGATAAGCCAGAGGACGGAACCTATACTTCGGGTGCCCAGGCGAATGTCATCTCAAACCTCGTCACGAGCGAGCATTTCACGCGGGCGAATATCTTCGGTCATAGCGCTGGGGCGTTCATCGCACTGAAGCTCGCAAAGCGCCTGGCGGTCCCCGTGGGCAGCGTGATTTTATGTGCGCCCGGTCTGAACGAGTACGGCAAAGCGATGTTGTCGGAAATCACGTCGATGACCGAAGCGCAATTCGTCGCGGAAGGGTTTCCGCAGCTTCTGGCGCAGTTAAAAGCGGCGGGCGGCAACGACGCCTGGCTGGGGCCGTTTGCCGTCGCATCGCCTCATGCCATTTACCAATGGGCAACATCCGCGCTGGACGATAACGCGGAAAACTGGCTCGAAGATTTCGCGAGGCTGAGTTCGAATAAAGGGGTGATTCTCCCGGATACGGCTGCGAGTGAGGAAATTGCCCAGTTCGAGCAAGCCGGCTGCGCCGTCGAACTCGTTGCCAATACCGAGCACATGATGGCATACGACAATCCGGATGGCCTCGCGCGCGCCATCAGTAATAGGCTCGAACGAGGCGCGTGAGGAACCGGCGGTGTCTCACCGACTCAGCAGTTGCTTGTGATAGAACGTGGTGCCGCAGAATGCGCCGTCCGGCATCAGCGCGTAATTCGGCACGGCGCCCACCCGCTCCCACCCCGCACGCACATAGAGCCGTTCGGCCGCGCCGCCCGTCACGGTGTCGAGCACGAGCACCGATTTTCCGGCCTGCCTTGCCGCCTCGTCGATCGCGAGCATGAGGCGCAGTCCCACACCTTGTCCGCGCGCGGTGCGGTGCACCAGCACCTTGGCGACATCGGCGCGATGCGGCTGGTTTTCCGGCTGCGCCGTCACGAGCTGCGCCGTGCCCACGATGCGCTGCTGCGCGTCTTCGGCCGCGAGCAGAATGCGTTCGCCGCGCACCACGTTTTGCGCCACGCCGAGCCAGAACGCGAGCGCCGTCTCGCGCGCAATCGGCAGCATGAAGCTCACCGAGGCGCCCCCTTCGACGCAGTCGATGAGTAGGTCTGCAAGCGCGCTCGCGCAGGTTTGCGCCTGTTCGGCGGTGAGGCGGCGTACCTTGATGGCTTCGCTCATGTGAAGGTGAACCCGGTTAATTAGTGATCCTGCAGAGCGCGACGACATAACGCGCCGGCTCCTTCGTGGGATTGCGATAAACGACAGGGCAATCAAGGCGCATCGCGAGGCAGTCGCCGGTTTCGAGCCGCCACAGGCGCTCGCCCACCGTCATCTCCATCACGCCTTCCACCACCCAAACCTGCTGATGAATCTCCGCGTCGCGCAGGCTCGTGTCGTAGGCCACGCGCTGGCCGGGCGGAAAGTGCACTTCCACGAGCTGGATGGGCGACCATGCGGGCGGCGAGAGATTGCGCCGCACATAGCCCGACTCGGGATCGGTCCAGAACGCTTGATCGCGGGCCGCGGCGTGCGGGGAAGGGGCCTGCAGCACTTCGTCGCCCGGCGCCTCGAAGAGCGACGCGAGCGAGACGCCGAGTGCCGTAGCGAGTTTGTCGAGCACGACGGCCGTGGGGCTGCTTTGGCCGCGTTCGATGAGCGAGATGTTCGAGCGGCTCACCGAACTGCGTTCGGCCAGCGCTTCGAGTGACCAGCCTTTGGCGTCGCGCAGTTCGCGCAGACGGCGGGCGATGTTGGTGTGGATATCCATGTTGTCTAGTTTAATGGATTCATTCGTTCAGTAAACTAGATTGTGCGATTGCACATAGAAAAGTTTATGCGCATCAAGTTTGTCGCAGGCGTGCGACACATGATGCCGCCCTGATATTCCGGTTAGCCGATGCGCAAACGTTTGCGTCATCCTCGGCGGCCAAAACCTTGATTTTCGTCAATTGACGGCCTCCAGCCCGCTGGTAGCTTCCCGCTATCTCAAAAGACATCGCAGTGCGGTTCGGGGCGCAAATGCAACACCACACGCTGGACCTGGAAATCGGGCAGCTACTTTCAGGGCCGCCGCTTGCCTGCGGGCCAGACCTGCCTATTCGCGAAGCGGCGCGGATGATGAGCGAGCGGCGCTATAGCGCCATCGTGATTACCGAAATGGGGCGGCCCGTCGGCATCTGGACCGAGCACGACGCGCTCGCGTTGGGCGAAGACGCCGCCGCGCTCGCGCTACCCATCCGCCATGCCATGAGCCATCCAGTGCGCGCGCTGCCTGCGAGCACGCGCCTGCGCGACGCCGCCTTGCGCTTCAAGCGCGAGGGCATCCGCCATTGTCTCGTCGTGGACCAGGCGGGCCGCTCGCTCGGCATCGTCACGCAAACCGACCTGGTCATGAACCAGGGGCTCGAGTGCTTTCTGCGGCTGAAGATGGTCGGCTCGGTCAACGCGGCGATGCCGCTCGTGGTCGACGCGCGCATGTCCATGCACGAAGCCATGCAGCGCATGCGTGCGCGGCGTCTGAGCGCGCTCGTCGTGAGCTATGCCGAAGGCGACTTCGGCATCGTGACCGAGCGCGACGTGGTGCGCCTCGCTGCGGCCGGCGCGCTCGACGGCACGGTCGGCGCGCGCGCGAGCCGGCCGCTGCGCTCGCTTGCGCACTCGCAAAGCCTCTATGCGGCGCGTCAGTATCTCGTCGAACACCGCATGCGCCACGTGGGCGTGATCGGCGAAGACGGGCGTCTCGCGGGCCTGCTCGACCTCTCGCATATCCTGCACGACATCGAAGACGGCTTCGTGCGCGAGCTGCAGCTGGCGCTGCGCGAGCGCGACGACGCGCTGCTCGCCTCGCGCGCGAACCTGCGCCTCGCCGACCAGGTGGTGGAATCGACGCTCGATGGTGTGATGATCACCGACCTCGACGGCACCATCGAGCGCGTGAATCCCGCTTTTACACGGCTCACGGGCTATACGGAGCACGAGGCGCTCGGGCGCAACGCGAGCCTGCTCAACTCGGGCCGCCAGGGCGCGGCGTTCTACAGCGCGCTCTGGCGCAGCCTGCAGCAGAACGGCCACTGGAAGGGCGAAATCTGGAACCGCCGCAAGGACGGTGCGCTTTACCTGGAATACCTGACGATTTCCAGCATCTGCGACCCGAGCGGCCGCTGCACACATTACGCCGCGATCTTCGCGGACATCACGCAGCGCCGCGAGACCGAGGAGCGCCTGAGCTACCTCGCGACGCACGACGCCTTGACGGGCCTGCCCAATCGCACGCTCTTCACGGAGCGCCTCACGCTCTCGCTCGCTCGCGCACGCCGCTCGGGCAAGCGCGTCGCCGTGATGTTCCTCGACCTCGACCGCTTCAAGCTCATCAACGACACGATGGGCCACGGCGTGGGCGACGAGGCACTCACCGTGATCGCCACGCGCCTGCGTGAAGCGGTACGCGAGACCGATACGGTGGCGCGCCTCGGCGGCGACGAGTTCACGCTGCTGATCGAGGATATCGAAGACGTTCGCCATGTCGGGCAGATCGCCCAAGGGCTGCTCGCCCGCGTGGGCGCCGCGATGCACATCGGCGAGCAACTGCTGTTCGTCACGCCGAGCATCGGCATCAGCATGTATCCGGACGACGCGCACGATCCGCGGCAACTGCTCATGCAGGCCGACCGCGCGATGTACGAGGCCAAGGACGCGGGCAAGAACAACTTCCGCTTCTTCGCCGCGCCGATGACGTCTTCGGCAATGGAGCGCATCGTGCTCGAAAGCGAGTTGCACCACGCGCTGGAAGCTGGCGAACTCGTGCTGCACTATCAGCCTGAATTCGATGTGGCGAGCGGGGCGCTCGTCAACATCGAGGCGCTCGTGCGCTGGCAGCACCCGCGCCGCGGGCTCGTGCCGCCCGACCAGTTCATACCGATTGCCGAGGAATCCTCATTGATCGTGCCGCTCGGCGCGTGGGTGCTGCGCGAGGCCTGCCGGCAGGCGCGCGACTGGCTGGACGAGGGCTTCGACTTCGGCCGTATCAGCGTGAATCTTTCGGCGCGTCAATGCCTGCACGACGGCTTTCTGCATCAGCTCACGACCCTACTCAGCGAAACGGGCCTGCCAGCCATGCGCCTGCAGCTCGAACTCGTGGAGAGCATGGCGATGACGTCGGGCCGCGGCGGTATCGAAGCGTTGCTGCAAGAACTCGCGGCGCGCGGCATCAGCCTCGCGATCGACGACTTCGGCACGGGCTATTCGTCGTTCAAGTATCTGCAGTCCTTGCCGGTCGACACGCTCAAGGTGGACCGGTCGTTCCTCGCGGACATGGCCGAACCGGGGCCGGGGATGTCGCCGCGTGTGAAGAAAAGCGCCGCGCGAGACCGCTCGATCGTGCGCGCGATCGTCGCGATGGCGCGCACGCTCGGTGTCACGGTGGTAGCCGAGGGCGTCGAGACGCCACGGCAACTCGAGTTCCTGCGCGAGATCGGCTGCGACCGCGCACAAGGTTTCCTGCTTGCGCGTCCCGCGCCGGCTGAATTGATGCCGCGCGCGCTCGAAGCGTGCGTGGCTGGCTGAAGGCCGGCTTTTCTTTTCCCTTTAGCCGAAGTATCTGGAGAGTTCCGTGAGCACCAGTGACGAGATGTTGTTGAACTCGATGACCGCGCTAGTGAGCGCGCATGGCAAGGCCATCTCGCGCTTCGGCGCGAGTGTGGTGGTGATGACAAAGTTCGTTGAAGCGGTGCTGCCGCAACTGTCCACGGCGCAGATCGACCGCACCCTCCTCGCGTTTCGCGCGCAGCTTGCCGAAGCGATGGCCGTGGCCGACGACGTGCTGTTGCCCAGCGAATACCGCGCCACGCTGATCGAACAGGCGAACATGCTGCTGGCCCGGCTGGGCAGCGATGCAGTGCCAACCATGTTGAGGCCCTGACGCGGGAATAAGGTAATGCGAAATCTGACGATTCGAAAGGGGCTGCTGCTCGTGCTCTGCACCTTTGCGGCGATGCTTGTGGTGGGTGCAGCGGTAGGTGTCCTCATGATTGGCCGCGCCGACGATTCGGCGCGCTTCATCCACGAAGTTGCGCGCCAGGACGCGCTCGCGCTCGCCTTGCGCGAGGACGCGGCGCTTGCGCAAACGGCGCTGGCGCGTGCTTATCAGGCCGAGAAGGAGAAAGGCGCCGCCGGAGCACAACAGCACGCGCAGCAGGAAGCACGCGATCTCCTCGATCAAGCCTCGACGCGCAGCAATGCGCTGCGCGAGAGCGCACCGTTCGACGCTCATGCGGCCCAGCAGCGCGACACCTTGCTCGGCGCGTGGAGCGCACTCGCGCAGTCGCTGCAGCGCGCGGCCACGGCGCTCGAATCGGGCGACACGACAACCTATGCCACGCTGGCCGCCGGGGATGTTGCCAATGCGAACACGCAGTTTTCGGCGAGCGTGGCCGCATTGCGCGCGAACGCCGATGCTGCCACGCGCACGACGCTCGACCAGTCCGTGCGCGAGCACAACTGGGTGATGGCGATGGTGGCGGTGGGCCTGCTGGGTGCGCTGGCGCTCGTCGTTGCGACCCACATGGCGCTGCGCCGCCTCGTGACGGCACCGCTCAAAGAGGCGGTGGAAGTGCTGAACCAGATTGCCGCGAACGATCTCTCGGTCCACATCGAAGGTGGCGGGCGCAACGAAATCGGCCAGTTGCTCGGCGCGATGCGGCGCATGCAGGGAGGCCTGAGCCACACGGTGCGCAGCGTGCGATCGAGCTGCGATGCGATCAACACGGGCGCACGCGAAATCGCCGCGGGCAATCTCGATCTGTCGAGCCGCACGGAACAGCAGTCTGCGTCGCTCGAGCAGACGGCGTCGAGCATGGAGCAGCTCACGTCGAGCGTGCGCCAGAACGCGCAGCATGCGAACGCCGCGAGCGCACTCGCCACGGGGGCTGCGGATGTCGCGCAGCGCGGCGGACGCGTGGTCGAGCAGGTGATCGACACGATGGAAGAGATCAGCCGCAGCTCGGGCAAGATCGCGGACATCACGGGCATCATCGACGGCATTGCGTTTCAGACCAATATTCTCGCGCTCAACGCTTCGGTCGAGGCCGCGCGCGCGGGCGAGCAGGGGCGTGGCTTCGCCGTCGTCGCGGGCGAGGTGCGCATGCTCGCGCAGCGCAGTGCCTCCGCGGCGCGCGAGATCAAGTCGCTGATCGACGCCTCGGTGCACGACGTGCGCAACGGCCGCTCGCTCGTCGGCGAGGCGGGCGCGACGATGGCGGAGATCGTCGCTTCGGTGGACAAGGTGTCGGGCCTCATGAAGGAGATCGCCTCGGCCACCGTCGAGCAGAGCGCCGGCATCGAGCAGGTCGAGACCTCGGTGAGCCAGATGGATCAGGTCACGCAGCAGAACGCGGCGCTCGTGGAACAGGCGGCGGCGGCCGCCGAGTCGCTCGAGCAGCAGGCGAGCCAGATGGCCGAGGCCGTGGCGACGTTCCGCGTGAGCGAGACGGCGGACATGCTGCCCGTGACGCCGCCCGTCACACCGTTGGCGGTTGTGCACGAGGAAAGCGCGCTGCCTGCGGCGGCATAAGCGGCTAACGCCAGGCCTGCGTGAACTCGCCGATCACGCGTGCGAGATGCGCCTGCATCGCCGCACGCGCGGCCTCTGCGTCGCGCGCCATGATGGCCGAAAAAACGCGCTGATGATCTTCCTGCGAAGCCGCGCGTAACGCGGGCGTATGGAAGTGCTCCTCGATTTTTTTCCACAACGGGTCGGCGCGCGAGTTGTCCCACATCGCGCTCACCACGTGCCGCAGCATGTCGTTGCCGGTCGCGCCCGCAATCGCCAGATGGAATTCGCGGTCGGCGGCCTCGTACGCGGCCTTGTCGTCCATGGTTTCGCGCATCGCGCGCAACGCGGCGAACAGGCGGTCGAGGTCCGAATCCTTGCGTTCGGTCGCGGCGAGCGCCGCGATCCCGCTCTCGATCACTTCGCGCGCGCGCAGCGTCTCGATCGGTCCCGGCCCGCGCGGCAGTTCGAACGCGACGGCGCGCGCCTCCTGCGCGTCGGCCACATAGATGCCCGACCCCACGCGCACCTCGACCACGCCCTGCACTTCGAGCGCAATGATCGCCTCTCTCACCTGTGTGCGGCTCACGCCGAAACGCTCGGCGAGCGTGCGCTCGGAAGGCAGACGGGCTCGAGGCGCGCCGGGCGCGCGCCCGACGTCGCCTGCCGCGATCAGGTCGTAGATCTGTTTCGCGAGGCCGACGTAGGAGCGGTCGGTTGCGTCCGCATCGGCGGCACGACCGGTTGGCGTGTGCGAAAGATCGGCCATCCAGGATTCTCGAAAGCGTCGAAGCCGCCGGGCGGCGGTTGAAGTTCGCAGAATGGTACACCAGTTGCCGCGCCGCCAAGCTTACGGATGGCGCGGGTTTCCGCCCGATTGCCGGCCAATCGGGCCTGCGCCGGGTCCAGTGGTAAACCACTATCGCGCGCGGATTGGTATGCCAGTACTGTCAGACGGGGAGGCGTTCACGCATGCCCGTCGTTTTGCTTCGAGGGGACGCCTTTGAAGAGGTCATTCCGCTGGTCCGGCGCGTCCGGTCCAGTCCCGCTGCAGCACATCCAGCAAGATTCCCTGCGTCACGCACACGGTGTCGGCCATTCCCGACGAACCCGGTGTGCCGGCAATCAGTAAGTTCTATCCGACAAAAAGGAGACAACATGCTTTCAGGAATCCAGGTGCTTCGAGCGGCGGCGACCGCGGCAATGGCGCTGTGCGCAGGCGCGGCTTTCGCGCAGGCATCGATCGTTTCCGGCCCGTCCAGCGACCCAACGTGCATGGTCCCCTGGAAGACCGACACCAAATTCATCAAGTATCCGAAGAAGAGCGGGCCGTATCGCGTCGCGCTCGTGAACGGCTACATCGCCAACACCTGGCGCATCCAGATGATCAAGACGGCCAAGGCCTATACGGCGGAGCCGGCCGTCGCCGCCAAGCTCAAGGAGTTCAAGGTCGTCTCGACGGGCGAGGACGTGCCCGCGCAGATCTCGGCCGTCAACAACTTCATCGATGCCGGCTACGACGCGATCATCGTCGACGCGCAGAATCCCGCCTCGTTCGGACCCGCGATCCGCCGCGCGAAGAAAGCCGGCGTCGTGCTGGTCGCGTTCGACAATACGCTCGACAGCGAAGACGCGATCAACGTGGACGTCGACCAGTACGGGCTCGGCGTGCTGTGGGCCAAGTGGCTCGCGACTCATGTGCCCAACGGCGGCAAGGTGCTGGAAGTCCGCGGCGTGGCTGGCACCTCGGTCGACACCGATCGGCACAACGGCTTCACGAAGACGCTCGACGAGACCGGCAAGAAGTGGAACGTCGTGCAGGTCTACGGCAAGTGGGACGACGCGGTCGCGCAGAAGGCCACCGCCGACGCCATCGCCGTGCAGGGCCATTTCGACGGTATTTCGGCGCAGGGCGGCGACACGGGGGTGGTGCGCGCGATGATCGATGCGAAACATCCGTTCGTGCCGTTCGGCGGCGAGACGGAGAACGGCTTTCGCAAGTTCTGCGCGCAGTACGGCGCCCAGGGTCTGAAGTGCACGTCGGCGGGCACCGGTCCCGCGCAGGTGGCCGTGGCGATCAAGACGGCGCTCGCGGCGCTCGATGGGCAGACCATTCCCGTGGCGATCAAGCTGCCGCTGGACGTCACCGACGATTCGATGCTGAAGGCGGGCACCAACTATTTCCCGAACGAGTCGGACAACTTCTTCGTGGGCAACTCGTTTCCCACTTGCGGCATCAACTTCTCCGCCCAGGCAATCATGAAGCAGAGCCAGGGCAACCAGTGACCGCGTGATTGCCACGTGACGTGACGGGAGGCGAAGCATGCAGCAGGATGCAGGGCAGCCGTTCTTTCAGATGTCTGGCGTGTCGAAAAGCTATGGCGGCGCGGTGGCGCTGGATCATGCGGACCTCGCGGTGCGCCGGGGCCGCATTCACGCGATCCTCGGCGAGAACGGCGCGGGCAAGTCGACGCTGCTGAAGGTGATGTCCGGCGTGGTGCAGCCGGACGAGGGCGTGATGCACCTCGAAGGCCGTGAAGTCGCGTTCGCCTCGCCCGCCGAGGCGAACGCGGCGGGCATCGTCTGCGTGTATCAGGAGCTGTCGCTGATCCCCGACCTGAGCGTGGCCGACAACATCTTCGCGTCGAACCCGCCGCGCCGCTTCGGCATGATCGACCGCCGGGCCCAGCGCCGCCAGGCCGAGGAAGCGCTGGCCCGCGCGGGCGCGGCCGACATCAACCCGCTCGCGAAAGTGCGCGACCTGCCGCTGTCGCGCCAGCAGATGGTCGAGCTGGCCAAGGGGCTCGCGCACGAACCGCGCATCCTGATTCTCGACGAGGCCACCTCGGCGCTGACCGCCGCCGACGTGGCGCGCGTGATCGAGGTGCTCAAGCGGCTGCGCGAAGAGGGGCTCGCGCTGCTCTTCATTTCGCACCGCATGCACGAGGTGAAGGCGCTCGCGGACGAATGCACGGTGTATCGCAATGGCCGTCATGTGATGAGCTTCGAGGCGGGCACGCGCTCGGATAATGAGGTCATCGAAATGATGATCGGGCGGAAGTACCAGCATGTCTTCCCCGACAAACCCGCGGAAAAGGCCGAGCGCCCGCCGGTGCTCGCCTGTCACGATCTCGCGTGGAGCGACACGCTGCAGGGCATCAGCTTTTCGCTGCAGCCCGGTGAAATTCTCGGGCTGGGCGGTCTCGACGGGCAAGGGCAGCGCGAACTGTTGCTCGCGCTGTTCGGCGTGCTACGCGGCTGCGCGGGCAAGATCGAGATCGACGGCAAGGCCGTGTCGATCGGCAGCCCCGTTGCCGCGCGCGCAAAGGGAATCGGCATGGCGCTGATACCGGAGGACCGCAAGACTGAAGGCCTGATGCTGCCGATGTCGGTGCGCGAGAACCTCTCGTTTGCCGCGCTCGATCGCATGTCGACCGCAGGCGTAATCGATCGCACCCGCCAGCAGTCCTTCGTCGACCGGATGATGGAGCTTCTCGCGATCAAATCGCACGGCGTCGACGCGCCCGTGGGCTCTTTATCGGGCGGCAATCAGCAGAAAGTGGTCATCGCGAAGTGGCTGATGCGCAAGCCCAGAATCCTGCTCCTCAGCGACCCGACGCGCGGCATCGACGTGGGCACCAAGCAGGAGCTTTATCAGCTGCTCAGGCGCCTCGCCGACGAAGGCGCCGCGATCCTGTTCTATTCGACCGACTACGACGAACTGATCGGCTGCTGCGACCGCGTGCTCGTGCTGTACGAAGGCAGGATCAAGAAGGAACTCGTCGGGCCGGCGATCACCGAACAGAACCTGATCGCGAGCGCACTGGACCTGCCGGTTGGACAAGTCGGACAGGTTGCGCAGGGTTCGTCTTCCACGGGAGTCGCGCCATGAGCGGGCTGCGTTACTGGTATGCGGAAAATCGCGGAACGGTGTTCGCGTTCGGCCTGTTCGTGCTGATGTTCGCGATTTACCTCGTCAACTATCCGTCGAGCTTATCGGCGAACGTGTTTCAGACCGCGGCGAACAAGGCCGTGCTGCTCGCGCTGGTGTCGATGGGGCAGGCGCTCGTCGTGCTCACGGCCGGCATCGATCTCTCCATCGGCATGATGCTCGTGCTGACGAATTGCATCGCCTCGTGGATCGTCACGGGCGACGCGCTGCACAGCGCGCTCGGCATCGTCGGTGTGCTCGCGGCGGGCGCGCTGTGCGGCGCGCTCAACGGCGTGATCATCATTTTCGGCCGCCTTCAGCCGATCGTGACGACGATCGCGACCGGCGCCGTGTTTTACGGGCTGGCGCTGCTGCTGCGCCCCGTGCCCGGCGGCACGATCAACGAAGATCTCGCCGACGCCCTGACCGGCAAGGTCGCGGGCGCCGTGCCGGCGAGTCTGCTGATCCTGATCGCGACCGTGGTGATCGTCTGGATTCCTTTCAAACGCTCGGCGGTGGGCCGTGCGGCGTATGCGACGGGTTCCTCCGAACCCGCGGCCTTCCTCTCCGGCATGCCGATCCGTCGCGCCAAGTTCGCGAGCTATACGCTGGCGGGCCTGCTCGCCGCAATCGGCGGCCTGTTTCTGACCTTCTTCACCGACACCGGCGAAGCGAGCCTTGGCAGCGCGAACTCGTACACGCTCTTTTCGATTGCCGCCGTGGTGATCGGCGGCGTGTCGCTGCTCGGCGGCAAGGGCAGCGCGATCGGCGCGATCTTCGGCGCGTTCGCGTTCCGCTCCATCGGCGACCTGCTGTTCGTCTTCAACGTCGATGCGCTCTGGCAGCCGCTATTCCAGGGCGTGATTCTGCTGCTTGCCGTCGCGATCGGCGCGTGCGGGTTGTTCAGCGTGCGCAACCGTCTGGAGTGGTTCCAATGAGCGGCGTTTCTGCAAGCACCCGCACCACCTTCGTGTCGAGGCTCACGCGCAGGATCGACAAGCCGATCCTGATCTCGTTCGGGTGCATCGTTGCGCTGCTGCTCGTCGGCGGGATGTATTCGCGCAACTTCACGTCGCCGGAATACATCCTGCTGCAGCTGAAGGTCGGCGCGTTTCTCGGCATCATCGCCACCGGCTTGATGATGGTGATTCTGCTCGGCCACATCGACCTCTCGTTGCCGTGGACGATCACGGTGGGCGCAATGATGGCCTGTGCCGTCGCCGGACATGGCGAACTCGGGCAGATTCTCGCGATTCCGGTCGGCATTGGCTGCGGCGTGCTGATCGGCATCGTCAACGGCATTCTCGTCGCACTCCTGCGTATTCCTTCGATGATCGCGACGCTCGCGACCAACGCGGTCGCGCAGGGCATCATGATCGTCTATACGGGCGGATCGTCGCCGCAGGATTCCGCGCCGCTCGTCATGCGCTGGCTCGCCGCGGGCTGGCTCTTGCCGGGCGTGCCGAATGCCGTGGCGCTGTGGGTGGTGATCGGGGCCGCGACGATGTTCCTGCTCTCGCGCACGACCTTCGGGCGCACGCTGTACGCGATCGGCAACACCGAGCGCGCGGCGTATCTTTCCGGCATCGATACGCGGCTCGTGACCGTGGCCGCGTTTGCCGTGTGCAGCGCCTTCGCCGCGTTCGGCGGCGTGCTGCTCGCGGGCTATGCGTCGAAGGCCGCGCAGTCGATGGGCGACGCCTACCTGCTGCCCGCGATCGCGGCGGTGGTGCTGGGTGGCACCTCCATTCTGGGCGGCCGCGGGTCGTACCTCGGCACTGTCGCCGGCGCGATCCTCATCACGCTGCTGCAGTCCATTCTCTCGGTCGCGCAGATGCCGGAGGCGGGGCGGCAGATCATTTACGGCGTGGTGATCGCGGCCATGCTGCTGCTGTACGGGCGCAGCAAGCGCGAAGTCTAGGGCGCGGGGGCGAGCCCCCGCTTCATGCTCAATCCATCTGAACGAACCGGAACGTCACTGCGCGACGCGATAGCGCGGCGCGGGCGTGTTGCTGGACAGCTGCGTGGACATCGCGCGGCGAGCCGTCTCGAACGCGTTCCATTGCTCCACGTCGTGCAGCGACGGAATCGTCACGGTTTCACCGCGCTCGAAGCCGGTGAGGGCGGCGCGCACCATGTCCTGGGCGGACATGACGATCGCGCTGTCGAGATGTTCGAGCGGCAGGCCGCCCGTCTCCCAGAACTCCGTGGCCGTGGCGCCGGGCAGCACCGCCTGCACGCGGATGCCCTTGCTCGCCAGTTCGTGATGCAGCGACTGGCTGAACGCGAGCACGAAGGCCTTGGTGCCGCCATACACGCCGTTGAGGATCTCGGGCGCGATGCTCACGATGGAAGCGATGTTGATGATCGCCCCCTGGCCGCGCGCCACGAAACCCGGCACGGCCGCATAGGTGAGCCGCGTGAGCGCAGTGACGTTCAGCTCGATCATGCGCGTCATGTAATCGACGTCGCTCTCCACGAGCGGCGTGTGCGTGCCGATGCCCGCGTTGTTCACGAGCAGCGTGAGGCTTGCGTCGTCGCGCAGACGCGCTTCCACGGCGGCGAGATCGTCACGGTCGTTGAGATCGGCGGCGAGCACTTCCACGTCGCGCCGGGTTTCGCTCGTGATGCGCTCAGCGAGCGCGGCGAGCCGGTCGCGATTGCGCGCGACGAGCACGAGGTCGTAGCCCTGGCGCGCGAGTTCGGCGGCATACACGGCGCCGATGCCGGACGATGCGCCGGTGACGAGGGCGGTGCCGCGATGGGTTGGCTGGTTCATGATCAAGCTCCTTGGCGTAGCGGCGCGGGTGGTTAGGTAACGTGCAAGTGGCGCTGCTGTGAATACATTCTGGCCGCGATTGACCGTGGCGCAAATGACGTATAAGATCGTGATTCAGGACATGCAGCGACAGGAACAGGACATGCACCGCATCGGCTACCTTTTGAGCGACGAATTCCAGGTGATGGCGCTCGCGACCCAAAGCGTTTTCGAATACGCGAACATGATGGCCGACTCGCCGTTCTACGCGATCGAGAACTATTCGGTGGAGGGTGGCGCGGTGCGTTCGTCGCTCGGCATGAGCGTGAATACGCTGCGCACGCCCGCGCCCGCGCGCAGCCGCGTGGACACCTGGATCGTGGCGGGCGTGAACGACCCGCGTACCGTGGACGCGGAGCCCGCGGTGCTGGCGTTCCTGCGCCGCGCGAGCGGCCGCGCGCGGCGTGTGGCGGGTATCTGCACGGGCGGTTTCGTGCTGGCCGAGGCGGGCCTGCTCGACGGTCGCCGCGCCACTACGCACTGGTACTACGCGCGCGATCTGCAGCAGCGCTTTCCCGAAGTGCGCGTGGAAGACGACCGCATCTATATCGTCGACGGGCCGGTCTGGACTTCGGCGGGCATGACGGCGGGGCTCGATCTCGCGCTTGCCATGGTCGAACGCGACCTCGGCGCTGAGACGGCGCGCTCGGTGGCGCACAAGCTAGTCATGCATCAGCGGCGCTCGGGCGGCCAGTCGCAGCATTCCGAAATGCTCGCGCTCGCGCCGAAATCGGACCGCATTCAGAACGCGCTCGACTACGCGCGCCGCAACCTGAGCAGCGCGCTCACGGTGGAGCAGCTTGCAGAGGCCGTGCACCTGAGCCCGCGCCAGTTCAGCCGCGTGTTCACAGCGGAAACGGGGCAGTCGCCGGCGCGCGCCGTGGAAGGCCTGCGTCTCGAGGCCGCGCGGCTCATGATCGAACAGAGCACGCATCCGCTCGATGTCATCGCACGCGAGACCGGCTTTCGCGACCGGCGGCACATGCGCGAAGCGTTCGTGCGTGGGTTCGGCGTGCCGCCGCAGGCGGTGCGGCGCGAGATGCGGGCGGGGGCGTAGGCGCAACGAGGCTGCTAGGTATCGGCCTTTGCGGTGCGTTTGGCTTTTGTTGTGACAGCGCCGAAGTGCGCGCGATATTGCTGCGGCGTGGTGCCCAGCTTGCGCTTGAACGCCACGCGCAATTGGTCGGCGTCGCGCATGCCGCATCGAAAGGCCACCGTCTTCAACGGCGCCGTGCTGTTTTCCAGCATCACGCGCGCGGCGTCGATGCGTGCGCTCTCGACAAATTCGGCGGGCGTCACATTGGTGTCGCGCACAAAAATTCTCGCGAAGTTTCGCTTGCTCATCTGCGCGACGCCGGCGAGCACCTCAACGCCAAGATCTTCATTCAGATGCCCGAGCACGTACTGCTGCACCTGGGCGATGGGCGACGTCGCTTCCGCGTAGGGCGTGAGATACGGGCTGAATTGCGACTGGCCGCCCGCGCGCTGCACGAACACCACGAGCCGTCGCGCCACCTGCAGCGCGATTTCCGGGCCATGATCCTGAGCGAGCAGGTACAGCGAGAGATCGATGCCCGCCGTCACGCCCGCCGAGGTATAGAGATTGCCGTCCTGTATGAAGATGCGGTCGAATTCGACGTTCGCGGTCGGGCACATCGCGGCGAGCGCGGCTGCATCGTTCCAGTGTGTCGTCACGGTGCGGCCGTCGAGCAAGCCCGCGCGCCCCAGCGTCAGCGCGCCGTTGCAGATGGAGCCGAAGCGCCGGGCGCGCCTGCTGGCTTCGCGCAGCCACGCGTGCGCCGCATCGGCAAGCGGCTGCTCAACGAGCGATGGGCCGCCCGCAACGAGCAGCAAATCGTAATGGCCGCCTGCTTCGTCGAAGTACCGGTCCGCGCCGATCCGCACACCGCTGGAACAGCGTACGGTGTCGCGTTCCGTTGCGATCAGCTCGAGCTGGTATTGCGCCTCGGGCGGCAGCAGGCGATTGGCTTCCGAGAAGACGTCGGTGGGCCCGAACACATCGAGGGCCTGGACGCCTGGAAAGACGAGTAGCGCAACGGTCAGCATCGTGTTGAACGAAGAACGGAATCAGGGATCGGAGGTTCGCTAGCGTCGCGCGAGAATATGCGCGCCCGCGCTGCGCGGCAGCAGCACGCTGTCGACCACGCCAAGCGCCGCGAGCGCCGTGATGAACCAGAACGCGAGATGGAAGTCGGCTGCGCCCGCCGTGCCCGCATGGGTGCCGCGCAGCGCCTCGGCAACCGAGAGCGCCAGCGCACCCACGGCGATCCCCATGCCGGCGTTCATCTGCTGCAGCACGGAGAAGAGCGTCGTCGCGTCGCGCATCTGCGCCTGGGGCACGTCGGCGAAACCAATGGTGTTCAGCGCGGTGAACTGCATCGAGCGCACGAGGCCGCTGAAGAACAGCAACGCGGCCACGACGACGCGCGGCGTATCGGCCCCGAGCAGCGTGAAGCCCGCAAAGCCGAGCGCGACCAGCGTGCCGTTGCCGATCAAGACGGTGCGAAAGCCGAAGCGGTTCATGACCCACGTGGTGCCCGGCTTCATGCATAGATTGCCGGCGAACAGCCACAGCAGCAGTGCGCCCGATGCCACGGCGCTCCACCCGAACGCCACCTGGAACATGAGCGGCAGGAGAAACGGCGCGGTGCCGATGGCCGTGCGAAACAGCGAGCCGCCGAACACGGTCACGCGAAAGGTGTTGATCTTCACGGGCGCGAGATCGAACAGCGGATGCGGCACGCGCCGCACATGCACGACGGCCGCCGCCAACAGTGCAATGCCCGCCACGCAGGTGCCGATCGACACGGGCGCGGTGACGTCGGAGCGGCTCGCCATCTCGATGCCGCTCATGACGAACGCGAAGCCGAGGCCGCTCAACAAGAAGCCGAAGGTATCGAAGCGCCGCGGTTGCGTATGCTCGTCGCGCAGGAGCAGCAGAGCGGCCACGAGCGCGGCCACGCCCAGCGGCAGGTTGAGCAGGAAGATCCAGTGCCAGCTCCAGTGCGTGCTGATCCAGCCGCCGAGCGGCGGTCCGAGAATCGGCGCGACCAGCGCGGGCCAGGTGAGGATCGCAATGGCGCGCACGATCTCGTGCTTCGGCGTGTCGCGCAGCACGACGAGCCGGCCCACCGGCACCATCATCGCGCCGCCCAGCCCCTGCAGCACGCGCGCGGCGGTGAAGGCGAACAGGCCCGAACTCAGCGCGCACAGCAGCGAGGCCACGCTGAACACGGTGATGGCCGTGGCGAACACGCGCCGCGCGCCGAAGCGCTCGGCGAACCAGCCGCTCACGGGGATGAACATCGTCAGCGCGACGAGGTACGCGGAGACGCCGATCGAGAGATACGCGGGCGCCGTGTGAAAGTCGCGCGCGATGATGGGCAGCGAGGTGGTGATGACGGTGGCGTCGAGGTTCTCCATGAAGAACGTTGCGGCCACAAGGAATGCGACGGCGGTGCGGCGATCGAGGGCGTGCGGCATCAGGCGTGTTCCAGGATTTTCCGGGCGTGATTCTTCGTCGGCCGCCGGATTCGGTGCTCAGTGTCCCTCATTCTACTGAAGTTGGCCCCGCTGCCACTGGCACGGTCCCTGCATGATCTGGCGGGACCATGCGATATCCATCGCGAAGGGAGGTCGATACGATGAGCAACCAGTCCGACGAGTCCGAACATCCCGAACAGCCCGACGATGCACCGGAACCGCGCGGCACGGATCTGCCCAAGCCAATTGGGGACGCTGTGCCTGCACCCACCGAGCCGGGTCTCGATCAGCCGCTGCCACCCAAGACTTTGCCAACGGAGGAGGCGGGCAAGGACCCAGGCGAGAAAGATCGGGCGCCGCACAACGACATTTCCAGGCCGCTGGGCGATGCGGTGCCCACGCCGGTCGAGCCCGGCCTCGATCAGCCTCTGCCGCCTAAACAGCACTAGCGAAACACGCGGCGGCTTCGCTACGCCTTGAGCGCGTTCCGCGACTTCGGCCCGAGCAGCGGCAAGTCGCGGATTCTCACACCGGTCGCGTCGGCAATCGCGTTGGCGAGCGCCGCCGCGGCCGGTCCTTGCGCCGCTTCGCCCACGCCGAGGAACGGCAGGCCGGGGCGGTCGATCAGCACAACCTCCACGCGCCTCGGCACCGACGCGAAGCGCATGATCGGGTAAGTGCTCCAGTCGAAGCTCGTAATACCTTCGCGGTCGAAATGCGTTTCCTCGAAGAGCGTCCAGCTCGCGGACTGCAAAATGCCGCCTTCGACCTGGTTGCGCACGCCATCCGGATTGACGATCTGACCGCAGTCGATGGCGGAGACCACGCGCTCGATACGCACCTCGCCGGTATCGCGCATGACGGTCACGTCCATGGCAATGGCGAGGTAGGCCATCAGGTTCTTGTATTGGGCGAATGCAAAGCCGGAGCCGGACGCGCGCACGTCCGGGTGCGTCGCACGCGCGGCATGTGCACGCCAGCCGAATCGATCGGCCACGGCATGAATGACGGCTTGCGCGCGTGGGTCGTCGAGATGCTTGAGCCGGAACGCGACAGGGTCTGCTTGCGCGGCACTCGCAAGCTCGTCGATCAAGCTCTCGATGGCGAACACGTTCATATGCGCGCCGAGCGAGCGCATGGCCGAGACGCGTATCGGCATATCGGGCAGGAAGTGATGCTGCACGTGCAGCATCGGCACGCGGTAGAGCGGAATGCTGTTGCGGTCGCCGCCGCCTTCCGGCATGGGAATCGGCTTGGGCGGCGCGGGCGTGAAGGGTTGCGCGAGCAGCTGCGCCGGCAAGAGCCGGCCCGCGTTCTCGATGCGATTGTTATGGGTATTGCTCCATAGTTCGTATTGCCAGGCGACGATCGATCCTCCGGCGTCGAGCGACGCGCTCGCCTCCACGGTCATCGCGGGGCCGAACGGCTCCCACAGGTGTTCCTGCTCGCGCATGAACTGCACGCGCACCGGCCGGCCGGGCAGCTCGCGGGCGATGAGCGCGGCGTCACCGGAGGCGTCGTCCGCGCCGTTGTGTCCGTAGCAGCCCGAACCTTCCACGTGCACGCAGCGCACTTTCTCGCGCGGCATGCCGAGCATCTCGGCTATGCCGGCGCGCAGCGGATAGACGCCTTGCGTGTGCGTCCAGACCGTCATGACGCCGTTGTCGAGTTGCGCGAGCGCGCACGAAGGCCCGATCGATCCGTGCGTCAAATAGGGCTTCGAATAGCGGGCTTTCAACGTCACCGCCGACTGGCGTGCGGGCGCGCCCTGATCCGCCACGACGATTTCCTGTGCGGGCAGGTTCATTAGGAACGCGTGAATTCCGGCGGGATCGGGCAGCGGAGGGCCCGGCTGCCACTGCGCCGCGAGCGCGAGTTCGCGCATGGCGACGATGGAGCGCCATTCGTCGTCGGCGACCACGGCGAGGTAGTCGCCGTTGCGCACGACCTTGACGACGCCGGGCAGCGCGGCCACGCGCGCGCTATCGACAGCAACGAGCCGCGCGCCATAGGAGGGCGGCCTCACGACGCGCGCGTGCAGCATGCCGGCGAGCCGTAGGTCCTGAACATAGCTCGGGCCGCCCGTGACCTTGCCCGGAATATCCACGCGCGGCAGCGTGTGCCCGATCACGGCGTAGTGCGCGGGCGGCTTTGTCGCGGCGTTGGGTTGCGCGTCCTGATGCAGGTTCGCGTGCTGCACCGCTTCGCCGTAGGTCACTCGCCTTCCGTCGGCGGCGAGGATCGCGCCGTCGCGCGTGGTGAGCGCGGCGGCATCGACGCCCAACTGCGCCGCTGCGCTTTCGACGAGCAGCGTGCGCACCTGGGCCGCCGCGTTGAGGATGGCCGTGCCGCTGTCCGCCATCGTGTGGCTGCCCGCCGTGTAGCCCTCATTCGGCGTGGCGGCCGTATCGGCCGTAATCATTTCGATCGCGTGAGGCGCGAGGTCGAGTTCTTCGGCGGCGAGTTGCAGGAGCGCCGTGCGAACGCCGGTGCCCAACTCCACCTTGCCCGTGAACACGCTCACCTGACCGTCCGGTGCGACCTTGATCCACGCGTCGAGCGATGGCGTGGTCTTGAGGCTGCCGGGCAGCTTCGGGGCGCTCGCGTGGAAAGTGCCCGCTTCGGTGGTGGTTTGGGCGAGGGCGGCCATGCCCGGCACGATGGCGAAGCTCACCATGAGCGAGCCGCCCACGAGGAAGCGACGGCGCGTGGCGTCGTCGGGGCCGCCAGGGGCGAGCGAAGAGGATGGGCGAGTGCGGCTCATGACTGCGTGGCCGCCGCTACTTGCCGGATCGCCGCGAGGATGCGCATATGCGTGCCACAGCGGCACAGATTCGGCTGCATATAACGGCGAATCTCGTCGTCCGTGGCGTGCGGCGTGCGCTCCAGAAGCGTTTGCGCGCGCATGATCATGCCCGCGATGCAGTAGCCGCACTGCGCGGCCTGCTGATCGATAAAGGCCTGTTGCAGCGGCCCAGGATGATCTGCGCTGCCGAGTCCTTCGACGGTGCGCACGGGCCGCTCGGCCACGGCCACGACCGGCAGCAGGCACGAGAACACCGGCTCGCCGCCCACGCTCACCGTGCACGCGCCGCATTGCCCGAGCCCGCAGCCGAACTTCGCGCCATTGAGCCGCAACTGGTTGCGCAGCACATAGAGCAGCGGCGTGGACGGATCGGCATCGACGGTATGGCTGACGCCGTTGACGTTGAGCGTAATCATCGTGATGGGCTTTCCTTGCGAAGACGCGCCACGGCCTGGGCGTCGAGCGCGGACCAGGGGCCAAGCGCGGTGAAGCGCACGCGCGTGTAGTTGGCAAGCTCCGCGATCTGCGTGTCCGTGAAGGTGCCGGCAAATGGCGGCATGAAAGACCCGGCTTCGCTCTCGTGCCAGGCAATGCCGTCGAGCATGATGCGCACCATGTTGCGCGGGCTATCGGCGTTGACGGCGCTGGAGAGCGACAGCGACGGACGATGGCCGTCGATCGACATCGCCGCGCCTTCGCCGTGGCACGACGCGCAGGCCGCGGCAAACAGGGTAGCGCCGTTGGCGGGCGCAGTCGAGACATGGACGCTGGCGGCGGCAGGCGGCGCGGCGGCATTCGGATTGGACTGCAGTGTCATCAGATACGCGGCGATCGCCTCGACGTCTTCGGCAGACGCGTCGCCGAGCGAGCGCGTCACCGTACGCATTGGGCCCGCCGCCGCGCCATGCTCGCTGGCGTAGCCCGTACGCAGATAGTTCGTCAGTTGTGCTTGCGTCCAGGGTCTTGGGCGTGCCGTGAGGTCGGTGAGCGCGGGCGCGTCCCAGCCCTCGAGGGTGCCGCCCTGCAACGCATGGTCGCGGCGCTCGGCGCCGAGACGGTTGAGCGGCGTGTGGCACGCGCCGCAATGACCGAGGCTCTCGACGAGATAGCGGCCGCGCGCGACCTCGGGCGCTTGTGTGTCTGTCGAGGTGGCAGACGGAGCAGACGTAGGCGGCAGATAGAGCTTATTCCACACTGCCATGAGCGGCCGGAACCCCAACGGAAAAATCAGCGCATTGTGCGGCGCCGGCGCGTTGACGCTCGCGCGGCTCATCAGCCACGCATAGAGCGCGGCGATATCGGCGTCGCTCATCTGCGCGAAGTGCGGGTACGGGAACGCGGGATAGAGCAGATGCCCGTCGCGCGAAACGCCGCGCCGCATCGCGCGCGTGAACGCGTCGAGCGACCAGTCGCCGATGCCGGTGTCCTTGTCCGGGGTGATGTTGGTCGAGTAGATCACGCCGAAGGGCGTTTGCAACGGCAGACCGCCCGCGAGCGGCTGACCTTGAGTCGCGGTATGGCACGTCATGCAATTGCCGACGGCCGCGAGCTTCGCGCCGCGCGCGATGGCCGCGGCGTCGCCCGCAGGCGGCGAGGGCGCGGCCACCGGTGCGAGCCCTGGTTCCCAGGCGTGCGCAACGTGGCCGCCGTAGGCGGCAGCGAGAGCAAGAAGGACAACGGCCATGCCCGCCATCCGTACCCGCGTGCCTTTCATCGAGCCTCCAGAGCCGAGAGGGCCATCGCTCAACATGGCGATCGGCATGCGCCGTTCGATCGCGCGCAAATAGCGTGCCCGGTTCGCAGGTGGTTCACTGTATTACGATGCTGGGCAAATCGATACGGAGATGACGGGATGAACGAGCTTCGGGGCCTGCAGTGTTTCGTGACACTCGCCGAGGAACTGAACTTCAGCCGCGCCGCGGAGCGTCTGCACATCGCGCAGCCGGCCTTGAGCCAGCAGATCCGCTCCCTCGAGGACCGGGTGGGCACGCAACTGATCGATCGCACGCGCCGCCCGCTGCGCCTGACGGAAGCGGGCCAGTACCTGGCCACCGAAGCGCGGCAGATTCTCGGCTCGCTCGCCGAGGTGACGCACGGCGCGCTGGAGATCGGCGTGGGCCGGCGCGGCTGGCTCAGTGTCGGCTTCACGCGCTCGTCGATGTACAGCGTGCTGCCGCCTGCGCTCAAGGCGTTTCATCAGGCGTATCCGCAGGTCGAACTCAAGCTGTTCGAAATGCTGACCGACGAGCAGACCGACGCGTTGCGCGACATGCGCATCCATATCGGCATTGGGCGGCAGCCGCTCGCCGTGCCCGGCTACACGACCTTGCCGCTGCTGCGCGAGCGGCTCGTGGTGTTGATGGCGTCGGATCACCCGCTCGCCAAACGACAGAAGGTGCGCATCGATGAGCTCGCCGATACGCCATTGATCCTCTACCCGAAGCATCAGAACGCGCAGTTCAAGCGCACGGTTCAGGCGCTCTACCGCGACGCGGGCGTGACGCCCTTCGTCGCGCACCAGGCCTATGAGATCCAGACCGCCATTGCGCTCGTGGCGGCGGGGCTCGGCGTGACCGTGGTGGGCGAGTCGGTGGCGCGTCATGGCCGCGCCGACGTCGTGGCGCGCCACCTCGCGGGCCCTGGCGCCGCACAGCGCACCGTGCTGGCCGCGACGTTCCGCAGCGACGACGCCTCGCCGCATCTGCGCGCGTTTCTCGAATGCCTGCCGCCGCCGCTCGCCAGCACACTATAAGCGCACGCTTATAGAAGCATAAGTATCGCGTCTTGGACTCGACGCCTCCCGCTTCTTATTATCGAAACTCAGGCGCCCTGTCTCGCGGGGTGCCGCCGGCAACGCTCACCGCTGCCGGCCGATAACTATGCAGCGACGGCACCGCCCGTCGCCATGAAGCGGAGACAGCATGAGTCACTTCGATGAAGCAGCAACCATGCGAAAGGTTTACAAGCGGCTCGTGCCGCTCCTTTTCTGCATGATGTTTTTCAATTATCTGGACCGCATCAATATCGGGTTCGCCGCACTCGACATGAACTCGGACATGGGCTTCGACCCTGCCGTGTTCGGCTTCGCGGGCAGCATTTTCTTTGTCGGCTACATGCTGCTGGAAGTGCCCAGCAATCTGTTGTTGCACCGCGTGGGCGCGCGCCGCTGGATCGCGCGCATTCTGCTCACGTGGGGTGCCGTTGCGGCCGCAACGGCCTTCGTCTTCAACGCGTCGAGCTTCTACGTGCTGCGCTTTTTGCTCGGCGTAATGGAAGCGGGCTTTCTGCCGGGTATCGCCGTGTATCTGACCTACTGGTTTCCGGAGCGCTATCGCGCCCGCGCCGTGGGCGGGTACATCATCGCGGGGTCGTTCTCGGCCGTGCTGGGCGGCCCGCTCTCGACCACCGTCATGACTTACGCGAATGGCGTGCTCGGCATGCACGGCTGGCAGTGGATGTTCATTATCGAAGGCGTGCCCGCCATGCTGCTCGGCCTCGTCACGCTGCGCATCATGACCGAGCGCCCCGCCGACGCCGACTGGCTTTCCACGGAAGAGAAGCAATGGCTCGAAGCCACGCTCGCCAAGGAGCGCGAGGCGCTGGGCGGCCATCGGCATTTTCCGCTGCTGAAGGTCGCGAGTGACATTCGCGTCTGGAGTCTCGCGTGTCTGTTCGGCTGCGCGCTGGTCGGCATTTATGGCCTGTTCCTGTGGCTGCCGCAGATCGTGAAGAGCCTGGGCCACCTCAACAACATCGAAGTAGGTTTCCTCTCCGCCGCGCCGCCGCTGCTGGGCGTGCTGGGCACGTTCCTCGTGAGCCGCAGCTCGGACCGCACCGGCGACCGCAAGTACCACCTCGCATTCGTCTACGGCATGAGCGCGCTAGCGATTGCGGGCAGCGCGTATGCGCCGAATCCGCTGCTCGCGTATGCGCTGCTTTGCGTGACGGGCCTCTTCATCTACGCGGGCAACCCGCTGTTCTGGAGCCTTGCCGCTTCGTTCAGAACCGGTGCGGCAGGTGCGGCGACGATCGCGCTCATCAACACGATCGCCCAGTTCGGCGGCGTGGTGGGGCCGTGGACCATCGGTCTCGTGCGTCACGCCACCGGCAACTTCAAGCTCGCGCTGCTCACCATCGCCGCGTTTCTCGTGGTCGCCACGCTCATCGCCATCGTGATGCGCGTGAAGCCTGCCGAGCGCGGCGCCTCGAACCCGGCGCTCGTCGGCCATGACGAAGCGACGGAAAGCTGACTTGATTCATCCGTACACCTGATGGAATTGCTACATGATCATTGATTGCCACGGTCACTACACGACTTCGCCGCCCCAGCACGAAGCCTGGCGCGCCAAACAGATCGCCGCGCTCAAGGACGGCACGCCGATGCCGCCGCGCCCGTCGATCAGCGACGACGAGATTCGCGAAAGCATCGAAAACGGCCAGCGCCGCATTCAGCGCGAGCGCGGCACGGACCTGACGATCTTTTCCCCGCGCGCTGCGGGCATGGGCCATCATCAGGCGGGCGCGGAGGCAAATGCGCTTTGGTCCAGCGAATGCAACGATCTCGTGCATCGCGTGTGCGCGCTTTTCCCGCAGCATTTCGTGGGTGTTTGCCAGTTGCCTCAAGCGCCGGGCGTGACGCCGGAAAACTGCATTCCCGAGCTGCGCCGCTGCGTGGAGGAACTGGGGTTCGTCGGCTGCAATCTCAACCCGGACCCCTCGGGCGGGCACTGGTCGGGGCCGCCGGTCACGGATCGCTCGTGGTATCCGCTTTACGAGGCCATGGTGGAGCTCGACGTGCCCGCGATGATCCACGTTTCGTCGTCGTGCAATCCCAACTTTCATGCGACGGGCGCACATTACATCAACGGCGACACCTCGGTGTTCATGCAGTTGCTGCAGGGCGATCTGTTTGCCGACTTCCCGGCCTTGCGCTTCATCATTCCACACGGCGGCGGCGCGGTTCCGTATCACTGGGGACGCTATCGCGGCCTGGCGCAGGACATGAAGCGCCCGCTCCTGAAGGACTACCTGCTCAAGAACGTGTTCTTCGATACCTGCGTTTATCACCAGCCGGGCTCCGATCTGCTCGCCAAGGTGATACCGGTTGAGAACATTTTGTTCGCCTCGGAGACGATCGGCGCGGTGCAGGGCATCGACCCGGAAACCGGCCACTACTACGACGACACGCGCCGCTATATCGACGCGATCGAATGGCTCAGCGACGCCGACCGGCAACGCATCTACGAAGGCAACGCGCGCGCGGTGTACAGCCGGCTTTCCGCGCAGATCGAACGACAAACCGCACTGGAAGGGATCACAAAATGAACCAGATTGGCTGGCGCGAAAACGAGTCTGCCCCGCAGGCCGGCGCAGCGACGCTCGCCGCGTTGCGCGAACTGCAGGTGTCGCTCCTGAGCGACAACATGGCGCGCTCGAGCGGCATTCTCGGCCTGCAGCCGTTCCATAAGCCCAGGCCGATGGCGGGCACGGCGGTGACGGTGCGCACGCGTCCCGGCGACAATCTCGCCATCCATCGCGCGTTCGACTTCTGCCGGCCGGGCGACGTGCTCGTGATCGATGGGGCGGGCGAGGCGACCCAGGCCCTGATGGGCGACATCATGTCGAGCTACGCGGAAAGCCTCGGTGTGCAGGGGCTCGTGATCGACGGCGCGATCCGCGACGTCGGCGCGATTCGTCAGCGCGACTTTCCGGTGTATGCGCGCGGCGTAACGCATCGCGGGCCCTACAAGAACGGACCGGGCGAAATCAACGTGCCGGTGACCATCGGCAGGATGGTCGTCAATCCCGGCGACATCATCGTGGGGGACGAGGACGGCTTGCTCGCCATCGCGCCCGCAGATGTGGAGGCCGTCATTGCGGGCGCGCGCCGGCAGGCCGAAAAGGAGGCCGCCGCATTGCAGGCGATCTCCGAAGGGCGCTTCGACCGCGCATGGGTGATGCCCCACATCGAGCGCATGAGAAGCGGCGCCTGAGGAGCCCAGGCGGCTCCAGGCGTTAAGATGCGCGCTGGAGCTTGTGCTCCCTCGCTCAACCGCAGACCCCTCTTGTTCCATGACCCGATATCTTGACGCTGCCGCGCTGCGCGAACTCGCCGAACGCGCGGAGCAAACCGACCCGCCGCCGTGTACCTGCACGAAGACGCCGCTGGATGGCTGGCAATCGCAGCCGCTCTCGCTCGACGAGCGGCAACTGGAACAGATCGGCACGCTCGTTAGCGCGGACGAAGCCGAACCGACCTTCGCCGAACATCTGCCTGGAGAGACGGGCTACTGGTCGGAGAATGCGCCGATCGCGCCCCGGTACTTTCCGTATAACCGTTGCGGCGTGTGGAAATGCACGCTGTGCGGACGGCTTTACCTTCGTTATACGGAAGGTGGCGGCTATTTCGTCGATCAGCGTATCCGTGCGTTGAAAGCGCGTTTGATCGAGGATGTGCCGCTTTGAACTTCTGATTCCCGCGCGCTTATATTCGTGGTGAATCAAACGGAGGTCAGGCTTTTCCCTGGCCTCTAATTCATTTCTGGCGGCTTGATCTTCGAATGACCGCCAATGTCGCTTTCGACTTCACAACCGAACCTTACATGCGTGTCCCGTTTGCGCGCGGCTCAATCGACGCCGCGCCAAACGCCGCATATCGATGTGCCCCCGCATCAAAACCTCCCACGACAAGCTAAAGCTCGCGCTTCAAGGCCCTCGCGGCATTGCAGTGCAGGAAATGGCGCGGCACAGCACGTCCGGATTCTTTTGCCGATCTGATCAATTCTGAGTTTCATTCCAGAAAAAAAGATGTGAACCGAAACTTACTGAGCGCGATGCTTCTAGTCCTCGATAAGTTTCTACAGCCATACATTCATAGGCGCTTTTAAATAGAAACGATCAATTTCTTTTGCTGTGCATTATTACCGCTCGTTGCGCATCCTTACGTCCATATCGAAGCCCGCCATTGCGCCGCTTCAAGAAAATGGATGACGTGAGCCGCGGCGCGATGAGGATTCATCGAGGCGCTCCCGCAGATTCCGATAGGCATTCGCGTGTTGATCCACTTGTTCTGTTGCTCAAAGGAGCCGACTGATGAATAAACCCTTATTGGCCTTTCTACTCGCGGCGACGGTGGCCGTTGCCGGTTGCGGAGGCTCGGACTCATCGAGTTCCAACCCGGCGTCGGCCGCGGCCACACCGTCTGCGCCCAAACTGCTCTCGAACATTGTCGTGCCCAATACGACGAGCCCGGCGTTCAGCTTCGATATCGGCTATGTCGAAGCGGGCCGGTACTATCTGGCCGATCGCAACAACAAGTCCGTCGATGTCGTCGATACCAAAACGAAAGCGCTGCTCGCGCAGATTCCGGGCAACTTCACCGGTGCGGGCGCGAGCACCGATGCGTCCGGGCCTGACGGCATCGTGGGCGTGACGGGAACGAATACGCTGTACGTAGGGGACGTCGATAGCGTGAAGATCGTCGACACGTCCGCGATGCAAACGGTCAAGACGATCCCCATCAGCACGTCGGGCTCGCGCGTCGATGAAGGCTGCTACGATCCCGACGACCATCTCGTCATGTTTGCGAGCCCCGGCGACACGCCGCCCTACGTGACCTTCATTTCGACCACGACGCAAGCTGTCGTCAACAAACTGGTATTCAACGGCTCTTCAGGCCTGGAAGCCTGCGTGTACGATCCGGTCTCGAAGAACTTTCTCATCAACAACGACGGAACCGCCGCCAACCCCGACGGCGAACTCGACGTGATCACCGCCAGTTCGGTCACGTCGGGCGCGCCTGCGGTGAGCAAGGCGTTTGCGCTCGGCAAATGCGGCCCCTCCGGCATTGCGCTCGGTCCCAACAGCGACGTGCTGATTGGTTGCGATCCTTCTGCGGGCGATCCGCTCATTACGCTGATCCTCGATCGCAATGCGGGTACGCAACTCGCGTCGGTGCCGTTCGGCGGCGTGGACCAGGTGGCTTATGATCCCGCGTCGAATCGCTACTTCCTGCCTGCGCGCCACTACGTCACGAGCGGGACCGCGGCGTCTTCGGGCTATACGCCGACCATGGGTGTGATCGACGGCGCGACGCGCAAGCTCATTTATACCGTGGCGGTGGGGACAGGCGCGCACTCGGTGGGCATCGACAGCAGCCTTGGTGAAGTCTTCGTGCCGTACCAGCCCGGGTCGACGGCATTCCCGAATGGCGGGATATCGGTGTTCTCGACGCAGTAGCCGCAAAGTTTCAGGCCCTGGCACACAGCCGGCGGACGTGAAAATCGTCCGCTGGCTTTTTCGTTTCTTCCGCCACTTCGGCCCAGCGCTCCCTTACGGTGACGACGTTTCGCACGGCGCGGGCTCCCGGACCTGTTCCAACATCATTGAACCGGCGCATGGGTGTTCGGGAACTCGCCAATGTAGTGAAGCTGTCCGTTTCGGCCGTGTCGCGCGCCTGACGGCGTGAACGAATCGTTGCCGCTCACCCTGCGGCAATGGCCCGAACTGCGCGATGCCGGCGAGCTGAATGCGCAAGCGGCAGAGTCGGGCGTGCAGGTGCAGTTGCCGTCGGGCGGCGGAGAGGTCGTGTTGCGCATTCGGGCTTAACAACGCGCAACGCGAGGCGTTGCGGACGCCATAAATGCGACTGGCCCGCCATCGCAACACACTGCGATGGCGGGCCAGAAGGCAACGACTACAAAAGCGCGGCTATTCAGCCTGGCAACTTACTGCGCTGCCTGACCGGCTTGCGACGAACCGTTGTTCACGCCGCCCACTGCGCTGTTTTGCGCAGCGACGCGAGCTTCGGCGGCTTGAACGTTCGCCGGATATTCATTGGGGTTCGAACGTGCCGGATTGAAGCCGGCCTTTTCGACCTGGACCATGTCTGCACGGACTTGCGCGCGCGTCACGGGCTGGTTCGACTGGGCGAACACGGCAACGGGAGCGGCGAGGGCGGCAGCGATAACGACGGCTTGGACGAGCGATTTCATGACTAACCTCCAGATTTACTTTCTTCTTGAACTGCCTACAGGGTTGTAAGCAGCGGTGAAGTCAGTGTAGGAGGGCCGGGCACTAGGGTAAATACCTAATAGCCGAATTCACTGTTTCCGCCAGGAGAACAATCCGGGCACGACGGTGGCACGAGCCAGCAATTCCCCGAACGCGGCGGGAGCGAATGGGGTCAGACTATGCCCGGCGCGACACCGACCGTATCGACGAACTCGGTCTTGCCCATGCCGCGCGACTTGGCCCGGTACATGGCGCTGTCCACGGCGCGCATCAAGGTTCGCGCATCGAGCGAGCGGCTGCCGCTGCCTTCCGTGAGCAGGCACACACCGATGCTGCACGACACGGTCACCGGATAGCCGCCTACGGTGCGCATGTTGGCGAGAATCGCGTGGATGCTGTTGGCGACGGTGAGCGCGTCGTTCTTGTCGTAGACGTGACGCGCCAGCACCACGAACTCGTCGCCGCCCAATCGTGCGAGCGTGTCGCCGCGCCGCATGCGGCGCACCAGTGCCGCGGCGAAGCTGCGCAGCAGTTCGTCGCCTACCGCGTGCCCGAAGGAGTCGTTCACTTCCTTGAAGCCGTCGAGATCGACGAGCAGCATGGCCGTGCGATCGACTTCGGCGGTGCGCGTAAAGAGCGTGCGCCCAATGGCCTGCTCGAGACGCACGCGGTTGTAGAGCCCGGTGAGCGGATCGGTCGAGGCTTGGCGTTCCAGCCGGTGGACGAGTACCGCCAGATAGATGGATGTCGCAACGATGCTGAGCGCAATGCCGAGCGCGGCCGTGATATTGGCGCCCCACCACGGTTGCCAATGCATCAGGCCCATGATGCCGACGAGCGCCACGAAGCAGGAAAGGCCCAGCATGCGCTGGCCATAGCGGCAGCCCGCGCCGACCAGAAACCAGAAGGCCACCCACAAGAGCGGCAGCGCGGCCGTTCCACCTACGGCCAGCGCGCCGGTGACGATGGCCTGATCGGCGAACGTGGCGAGCGTGAGGCGTACGAGCGAGCGCGCTGGCGCGACGGTGACTGCCACATACGATATGACGCCGAACGCCACATAAGCGGTGACCGCCAGAAGCGTTGCGTAGACGTGGGTCGAGCGATAGATCGAGCAGGCAACGAGGTAGGCGAGAAGGACGACGGAACCGAGCGTGATGCGCAGTACGGCCTGCTCCTTCTCTGGGTCCTTCGGAAATGCACGAAACAACGCTTTCCCGGGCCAGGAATATGTTTCCGTCTCGCCCATCGCAGCCCCCCGCTGTAATTCTGTATTTTGTCGCCCGGTAGTGTACCCCACACATACTGCGAGTCGAGGCGCTAAAAAAACGAAATTTCAGCTCGCAGGATGGCGGCGCGTGTGGCAATGCGACTTCGCGCCGAATGACCGATACTGTGACGCGCATCGCGTGCAATCCATCGGTTCCGAATACGCTCGGTCAATGCATTCAAGGAGGCGTCATGGGTAGGGAAGGTCTGGAAAAGCAGGGCATGTCGTGTGAGCGGCTCGCGCGGATCGAACGTTTTCTCGAAGAGAACTACGTCGCGACCGGTACGCTCGCGGGCACCGTCACGCAGGTATGGCGGCGTGGCGAACTCGCGCTGAACTCGGTGCTGGGTCTCGCCGACCGCGAACGGCGCACGCCGATGGCCGAGGACTCCATCTTCCGCATCTACTCGATGACCAAACCCGTTACGTCGGTGGCGATCATGATGCTGGTCGAGGAGTGCAAGATTGCGCTCGACGACCCCGTCAGCAAGTACATCCCGTCGTGGGAAAAGCTTGGCGTGTACGCGGGCGGTTTCATGGAGAGCTTCCAGACGCGCCCGAGCGCGCGCCCGATGCGCGTGGTCGACCTGTTGCGGCATACCTCGGGGCTGACCTACGGCTTTCAGCAGAACACCAATGTCGATGCGGCCTATCGCAAGCTGAAGGTGGGCGAGCTTGCGACCGCGGGCACGCTCGACGAAATGATCGGGAAGCTGGCCACGCTGCCGCTGGAATTCTCTCCGGGCGACGCGTGGAATTATTCGGTTTCCACGGACGTGCTCGGCTATCTCGTCGGCAAGATCAGCGGCATGGCCTTCGAGGACTTTCTGAAAACGCGGATCTTCGATCCGCTCGGCATGGTCGACACGGCCTTTTATGTGCCGCCGGAGAAGGTGTCGCGCTTCTGCGCCTGCTATGCCATCGGCGCGCTCGGCTCGAAGGTCGTTTCCGAAAAGGGTCCGGAGCTGCAGGACGATCCTCACACGAGCCCATATCGCGAGCCGCCCTCGTTCGTTTCGGGCGGTGGCGGCCTCGTTTCCACGGCGGCGGATTACATGCGGTTCGCGCGCATGCTGCTGCAGGGCGGCGAGCTGGACGGCGTGCGGCTCCTGGGGCCGAAGACCATCGAGCTGATGACCGCCAACCATCTGCCGGGCGGTGTCGACCTGCCGCGCCTCTCGCGCTCGATGTTCACCGAAGCGGCTTATGAAGGCGTTGGCTTCGGGCTCGGCTTCGCCACGACGATTGCGCCCGCATCCACGCTGATTCCGGGCAGCGCGGGCGACTTCTTCTGGGGCGGCGCGGCCAGCACCTTCTTCTGGGTCGATCCGCGCGAGGACATGATCGTGCTGTTTCTCACCCAGCTCCTGCCTTCGACTGCGTACCCTATTCGCCGGCAGTTGCGCACGCTCGTTTACAGCGCGATTACGGAGTGCGAACGCTGAGCGGCGCGCCTGGCGTTTGGCAATTGCATAAGAGGCTTGCTGGCGGGACTGCTGGCGGCCTCTTTTACGTTCCGCAATATCTTCCCGTTAATTGGAAGATAGGTTCCTGATATCAACGGATTCTCTCGCGATTCAAAGTGCGTAGCATCTGCCGCGATGCAAGCGGTGCATAGGCGCGCGAAGGCCCGCTCTCGAGCGGGCCGCGCGCGCTTACTTGATGAGTCCCTTCTGTCGTCGATAGACGTCGGTAGGCAGCCCGCCCCATCCCCAGTTTTCCGTTGGTACTTCTTCGATGACGACGAAGGTCGCCTCCAGCGGTTTGTTCAGCACGTCGAGCAGGAGTTGGCTCACGCCCTTGATGAGCTGCGCCTTTTCTTCCGCCGTGACGGAATCCGTGCCGGGCCGCGTGCCCTCGCGTGTAACCTGAATTGTGACGATCGGCATTTCGCTTTCCTCGGTGTTGATCGTTGCAGGGAGCGCCGGCCAGCGGCGCTCCCTCGTCGCCCGGTGGGGCCCCGTGGAGCGCAGTGCGCCCGTAGTGCGCCCGTAGTGCGCCTCTAGTGCGCCTCTAGTGGCCGGCGACCTGGCCGCCGTCGACGTGGAGGATTTCGCCCGTCACGAAGGGGGCAGAGTCGAGATAGAGGATGGCGTTCACGATGTCGCTCATCTCGCCCATATGCCCCATCGGATGCAGCGCGCCGAGCGCGGCGTGGGTTTCGGGCGCGTGCATCGGCGACTTGATGATGCCGGGCGATACCGCGTTGGCGCGAATGCCGCGCTTGGCATACTCGATCGCCAGCGAGCGCGTTGCGGCAGCAAGACCGCCCTTGCTCAGCGAGGCCAGCACCGACGGTACGCCGTCGATTGCGTGATCGACCAGCGTCGTCGTGATCGTCACGACGTGACCGCTCTCGTGCTTTTCCATCTCTGCAATGGCGAGCTGCGTGATATGGAAGAAACCGTCGAGGTTGGTGCCCTTGATCGCCGCGTAGTCTTCCGCGGTGTATTGCGTGAACGGCTTCGCCACGAAAATGCCCGCATTGTTGACGAGCGTATCGACGCGGCCAAAACGCGAGACGGCCGTTTCGATGACGCGGCGAGCCGTGGCCGGGTCGGCGATATCGCCGGCCACTGCGACGAGATCGCTATCGTCAGTCTGTTTGATGTTGCGCGACGTCGCGACCACCTTGTGGCCGAGTGCGCGGAATGCCCTGGCCGCTTCGGCGCCGATGCCTTGCGATGCGCCAGTGATCACGATGACTTTGGGGGATTGACTCATATGAACCTCGAAGTACGTTGGACTCAGTTTCTGATCGGGTTTGCTGCTCCGATGACGACCAATTTACGCATCCACGCCCCCCGTTTGAATACAGGACGCGGACAAACAGTTGTGAGTCGAAGGAACAAATGAGAGCGGGCAGGGGGCGACGGCGGACGGCGGAAAAAGTCATGCGAATGACGCTTGTGTCGATTTGGATAACTGATTAATTTGGGCGGACCTTCCCGCGTGAACCCTCACACGCGGTTGTCTGTGTAGCTCAGGAGGCTTGCGTGCGCGGATCGTGGTCGAATTCGAGCCTGATCCCGCCCGGTTCGTACACCATGGTATGGCGTTTCGGCCCCGGACCCAGGTTTTCCGGCGCAAATTCGATTTTCACGCCGGGCCAGTCGGACACGCGCGAAAAGATATCGTCGAGCGCTTCTTCGCTGCCTACGCGCAAGGCAAGATGATGCAGGCCCACATGGGTCTTGCGGTCGAACTCGACCAGGCGGCTTGGGTCGGTGACTTGCCAGAGGGTCAACATGACGTGACCGTCCGAAACGAACGCCGCTGGATAACTGGGTCTTTCGCCAACCTGTTTCCAACCCAGGCAATTCACGAAGAAGTCACGCGTGAGATTCAGGTCGCGCACAGTCAGTCCGACGTGATCGATGCCCAGCGTAAGCGGTTTGTCAGTCATGTTTCGATTCTCCTGAATAAAGAGTGCGTCGATCCCGCGTTCCGCACTTCACGCATCAAAACTCTGCCGAAACAATATAGCTGTGAAGATCGGCGTCGATTATCGCTTGCCGGTCACATCACTTTTTACACCGTGTATCGCGTCGCGCAGAGGGCGGTTGGGCGAGGCGCCGGCCCGTCTCATGCGGCTTCGGAAACTTTCTTGCACACATCTGCAAGGTCAGATATAGTCTGAATCAGATATCCAGGAGGGCAATCGATGAACGATCCCGTCAATGAAGATTTCGAGCGCACGCAGAAGCTGGCGTTTGTGCTCGGTCAGGCGCACCACTTGATGGCCACCGAACTCAGGGCAGGGCTCAAGGACGCCGGGCTGAACCTTCAGGAGCGCGGCATTCTGCTGACGCTGGCCGGTGGGAGCGCGAAGACGCCGGCGGCGCTGGCAAAGCTGCTTGGCGTCCACCCGGCCCGGATGACCCGCGTGCTGGACAAGCTCGAAACCAGCGGGCTCGTGGAGCGCGCGCGCAACGGCACGGACCGGCGCCTCGTGGACGTTTCGTTGACGCGGGAGGGCAGCCTGGCCGCGGCGCGAAATACAGACGTCGCGCCTGGCGCCTGGAGCGAGCGGCTCTCGCACTTCTCGAAGTCCGACTTCGACGCGTTGAGCACGCTGCTTTCCAGACTGCTCCATGGCTAGGGCGGCTTTTTTTTGTTCATTTATCAGACATGTCAGATAACGGCCCGTGGTTGACGGGACATTCGCATCCAGACGAGAGAACCTAACATGAATTCATCGACCAACCCAGGCGGGCCGCCCCAGCTGACTGGCGCGAAGTTCGCACTGGGCACCTTCGCCGTGGCGCTCGCCACCTTCATGAACGTGCTGGATTCGTCGATCGCCAACGTTGCGATTCCCACGCTCTCCGGTAACCTCGGTGTGTCGATCGACGAAGGGACATGGGTCATCACGCTGTTTGCCGCGGCCAATGCGGTGTCCATTCCGTTGACCGGGTGGCTGACGCAGCGCGTGGGCCAGGTCAAGCTGTTCGTCTGGGCGATCCTGCTGTTCGTGCTTTCGTCGGCAGCGTGCGGCATGGCCCCGAACCTGCTGACACTGCTGGTCGCCCGTATCGTTCAGGGCGCCGTGGCGGGGCCGCTGGTGCCGTTGTCGCAAGCCCTGCTGCTCGCTTCGTTTCCAAAGGAAAAGAGTTCGAACGCGCTGGCGCTGTGGGCGATGACCGCAACCGTCGGACCGATCGCGGGCCCGGCGCTCGGCGGCTGGATCACCGACAGCTACAGCTGGTCGTGGATCTTCTACATCAACGTACCGGTCGGCCTCTTTGCCGCGGGCGTGGTATGGGCAATCTATCGCGACCGCGAGACGCCGGCACGCAAACTGCCCATCGACAAGGTCGGGCTGATCTCGCTTATCGCGTGGGTCGCGCCGCTGCAGATCATGCTCGACAAGGGCAAGGACCTCGACTGGTTCAGCTCGCCGGTCATCTGGGTGCTCACGATCGTCGCCGCGGTCAGCTTCGTGTTCTTCCTGATCTGGGAATTGACAGAGGAAAAACCGATCGTCAACCTGCGGCTGTTCGCCAAACGCAACTTCCTCGGCGGCACGATTGCGATTTCGGTCGCGTATGCGATCTTCTTTGCAAACCTCGTGATCCTGCCGCAGTGGATTCAGGGCTTTCTCGGCTACCGCGCGGTGGATGCGGGGCTCGTTACCGCGCCTCTGGGGATTTTCGCGGTGATCCTCGCCCCCGTGATGGGCAAGGTCATGCCGCGCTCCGATTTGCGGGTGCTAGCCACCCTGGCGTTCGTGGGCTTCGCCGCCGTGTTCTTCATGCGCTCGAACTACACGACCGGCGTGGATGCGTGGACGCTGATTCTGCCGACGCTGCTGCAAGGCATTCCCACGGCGCTGTTCTTCACGCCGCTCACCGGCATCATCCTCTCGGGTCTGCGGCCCGACGAGATTCCGGCGGCCGCGGGTCTGTCCAACTTCGCGCGCATTTTCGCCGGCGCCGTGGGTACGTCGCTGATGAGCAACGCCTGGAACGACCGCACTATCCTCCACCACGCCCGGCTCGCCGAGCAGACGAGCGTCGAGAATCCCGCGTTCACCGGCGCCATTGCGCACTTGCAGGCGACGCTGGGCGGCGGCGTTCCCAAGGCCACGGCCTTCTACGAAAGCTCGCTCAACGCGCAAGCCACCATGCTGGGGTTGAACGACATCTTCTGGATATCGGCGGTGATCTTCGTCGTCATCATCCCGCTGATCTGGGTGACGAGGCCGGTCAAGGGCGGTGGCGCGGGCGCGGCAGCCGCTGGCGGACACTGAATTCTGCAGTTGAACCCGGTCCGGAGGGCCGACGAGTCTCGCGTGTTTTTCTTGACAGTATCTGATAATGCAGATATTGTGCCGTTCAACACGGAGGATGTCGCGATGGACCACTACACGACGAGAAATTTCATGCTTACGGAAAGTGTCGGTTTCAGGATCGTCAAGGCGCGCAATCTGATCGTCGCTGAGATGGATTCCGCGCTCAAGGACCTCGACATCACGGGCCAGCAAATGGGCATTCTGCTTTCGCTGAAGCAGGGTGTGGCGACCACGCCGTTCGAACTGTCGAAGCTGCTCGGCATCGATACGGGCCTCATGACGCGGATGCTGGACAAGCTGGAAACCAAGGGATTGCTGGAGCGTTCGCGCGACGCAGATGATCGTCGCGTGGTCAATCTGAACCTCACGCCAAAGGGACTGGAAACGGCAGCGCAGATTCCGGAAGTCGCGCCGCAAGTGTTGAACGCACGCCTGCGCAAATTCACCAAGGCGGAGTTCGCCGAACTGAACCGCCTGCTTCGCAAGTTCACAGACGACTGAACGGTGCGGCCGTGGCGCCGCGCTTTTTTTCGACCATTAATCTGATATGTCAGAAAATGAAATCTCAGACTTCTAAAGCAAGCATCGGTACCCATACGCTGAAGCTGGGCGTATCGGCGATCGCAATGGCCACGCTGGCGGCTTGCGCCAACTACGCGGGCATCCACAGCGACAAGCAGATGGCCCAGCCGCAACAGTTCGAGACGGCGCAGAGCCTGCCGCAGGAGCAGGGGCACTGGCCGTCTGCCGATTGGGTCGACCAGTTCGGCGACGCGCAGCTCAAGGCGCTGATTGCCGAAGCGCTGCAGGGTAGCCCGAGCGTCGAGCAGGCCAAGGCACGGGTGGCCCAGGCGCAGGCCTATAGCGAAACCGCGAAAGCGGGCACGCTGCCGCGCGTGGACGCCAGCTACACGCTCACGCGTCAGCAGTACAGCAGCACGGCGCTGATTCCGCCGCCGTATGCCGGCTCGTGGCAGACCGAGAACAAGGGGCTGCTCACTGCATCGTACGATCTCGATCTGTGGGGCAAGAACCGCGAGGCACTGCGCGCAGCCGTTTCGGAGACGGCCGCGAGCGAGGCCGACGAGGAAGTGGTCAAGCTGACGCTGGATACCTCGATCGCACGCACCTACAACCAGCTGGCGCGGCTCTACGCGCTGCGCGACATCGCGCAGGAAGAAGTCACGCGCCGCGAGCAGATCGACCGCATCACGGCGGGCCGCATTGCCACGGGTCTCGACACGCAGGTGGAACGCAAGACCGCGCAGGCGAACCTGGCGACGAGCCGCTCGCGGGTGAGCGCGCTCGACGGCAGCATTCTCACGACGCGCTACCAGCTGGCCGCGCTGCTGGGCAAGGGCCCCGACCGCGGACTCGCGATCACGCGGCCGACGCTCGGCGTGGGCGACGAGGTGCGTTTGCCGGACAACCTGCCCGCCGACCTCGTGAGCCGGCGCCCGGACATCGTCGCGGCCCGCTGGCGCGTGGACGCGATCACGCACGAGGTCAAGGAGGCCAAGGCCGAGTTCTATCCGGACATCAACCTGAGCGCCGCGCTCGGTCTCGACGCCTTCGGCTTCGGCCGCTTCCTGACCGCCGCGAGCCGCACGGCGTCGGTCGGCCCCGCGGTCCATCTGCCGATCTTCGACGGCGGCGAACTGCGTGCGCAGTTGAAGGGCCGCTACGCCGAGTTCGACTACGCCGTGGCCGCTTACGACCAGACGCTCATTGGCGCGCTGAGCGGCGTGGCCACGCAGCTCGCGCAGATCCATTCGAGCGACGCACAGCTCGTCGATGCCGAAACCGCGCAGCAGGCGGCACGCGACGCCGACCAGCTCGCGATCACGCAATACAAGGGCGGCCTGACCAATCAGCTCACGGTGCTCAACGCCGACGTCACGGCACTGAACGCCGACGAAGCCATCGCCAACCTGAAGATGGATCGCCGCGACGAGCAGATTGCGCTGGCTTCGGATTTGGGCGGCGGCTATGTCGACACTTCGGCCGATGCCGGTCACCACGCCGACCTTGCCGCCCAACCGAACCCTCAAACCAATTCCATCATTGCCGCCGCGCGTTGAACGGCATGTTTGCATACCCGTCAGGAGAACTGAAATGAGCGAAACGATCACGACCGACCGCGAGCCGGTGGATCAACTCGACGAGAGCAAAGGCGGCGCGCAAGCGACCCCGGCCAAGGACGACCAGCAGGCCACGCCCCCGGGCCGCCGCAAGCGTCTGATCGCGCTGCTCGGCGCCGTGACGTTGATTGCGGGCGCGGCGTACGGCGCGTACTACTTCACGGAAGGCCGCTTTTACGAATCGACCGACGATGCCTATGTGAGCGGCAATCTCGTGCAGCTCACGCCGCAGGTCACGGGTACGGTGGTGGCCGTCGACACCGACGACACGCAGATCGTGAAGCAGGGCGACCCGGTCGTGACGCTCGATCCGGCCGACGCAAGAATCGCGCTGGCCGATGCCGAAGCGTCGCTCGGCCAAACCGTGCGACGCGTAAGCGGCCTCTATGTCAACAACGACTTTTATGCAGCGAATGTGGCGCAACGCGAATCGGACCTGGCCCGCGCCAACGACGATCTGCGCCGTCGCACGGCCGTCGCGGACTCGGGCGCTGTGTCCGCAGAAGACATCGCCCACGCGCGCGACGCTGTGCAGGCCGCCCAGGCCGCGCTCGACGCCGCACGCCAGCAAGGGGCGGCGAATCACGCGCTGACCGATCGTACATCGGTCGAACAGCATCCGGATGTGCAGGCGGCCGCCTCGAAAGTGCGTGCGGCCTGGCTCGCGTATGCGCGCGATACCTTGCCCGCGCCCGTGACGGGTTATGTGGCGCAGCGCCAGGTGCAGGTGGGCGAGCGCGTGTCGCCCGGCACGCCGCTCATGGCAATCGTGCCGCTCGACGGCGTGTGGGTGGACGCGAACTTCAAGGAAGTGCAGCTCAAGCACATGCGCATTGGCCAGCCGGTGACGCTCGTTGCGGATGTCTATGGCTCGAGCGTGAAGTATCACGGTCGTATCGAAGGCTTTTCGGCGGGCACGGGCAGCGCCTTCGCGACGCTGCCGGCGCAGAACGCCACGGGCAACTGGATCAAGATCGTCCAGCGCCTGCCGGTGCGTATCGCGCTCGATCCACGCGAACTCGCGGCGCGTCCGCTGCGCATCGGCCTTTCGATGACGGTGGATGCCGATACGCGCGACGAGTCGGGCTCGCAGCTCGGCGCGGCGCAAAACACGCGCTATCGCACCGACGTCTTTGCACAGTACGACGCGCAAGCCGACGGCGAGATCGAAAAGATCATCAAGCAAAACGAAATGGCTGCACCGGCGACTGCGTCACAACCCTCGCCGCAACGTGTGGCTTCGCACAATCATAAGGGCAACGCGGGCTAAGGAAGGCTGGCTGCCCGGCCAGGCGCTTGCGCATCCGCTGCAAGCGCTTTGGGCACCGCCTCGCGCAGGTAGTCCATGAACGTCTTGATCCTGGCCTATAAATGCAGGCGAATCTGCTCGGCAAAGGTCCGTATCACTTCTTCGTTACGTGAAAGAAACATCCATTGTCCGATTCGCGTCGAAACGAGCAGTCCCGCTTCGACCAGTACGGCAAGATGCGCGGATACGGTGGACTGCGAGAGCCCGCTGCGCGCCTGGATGGCGTGCGCGGGCACGCCGTGGCCCAGATCGACGTGACCCTCTGGAAAGGCGTCGGCGGGGACCTTCAGCCACGCGAGAATGTCGCGCCGCAGTGGATTGGCGAGGGCCTTGTGAATACGGTTCGCGTCTATCATGGCGTTCCTTGTGCGCTCGCGTGCTTCAATGCGGCTGCATCAACAACGTTCTGGCGATGGTTCCCGCCGCGCTTTCCCCAAGGTCTTCCCGCACGATCGACAGTGCCAGATGAATGCCGGCGCTTGCGCCGCCCGACGAATAGAGGTTGCCATCTTTCAGGCAGCCGGGATTGGACATGACGTGCACGCGTGGATGTTCCGCCGCGAGGCGGTGAGCGTCGCGCCAATGCGTGGTCAGCCAGCGACGGTCGGCAACGCCGGCGCGCGCCAGCAGGAACGCGCCATTGGAAATGCAGGCCAGCCTGCGCGTGGCGGGGCCGGCGTCGCCGAGCCACGTCACGAGCTCGCGATGCTCACTCGACGAACTCACCACGGGAGATCCGGGCACCACGACGACGTCGAACGGCGCGCGCGTTTCGAACAGGCATTCCGTGGTGCCCACCGCCGTGCCGTTGGAAGACAGTACTGGCCCAGGCGAGGTCCCGACGAGGTGTGGTTCATACAATGCGCTGCCGAACAGGCGATTCGCTGCATGAAACACATCCATCGGGCCGCTCGCTTCGAGCAGTTGAAAACCTGCGTAAAGCATCATCGCGACACGCATGCGCCGTTACCCCGTGAACGCCTGCTCGACCAGCGCGGATTGCCGCGCAACGTGCGCCGAATGGTAGCCCGGCGCGGTCGATGCACCGGCGTCGGGACCGGCGTAGGCGAGCTTCGCGCCCGTTGGCAGGAGCTCGCGCAGCTGCGGCTCGACGAAACTCCATGCGCCCTGGTTGCGTGACTCTTCCTGACACCAGACGACGGTCTTCAGGTTGGGATAGCGCGCGAGTTCGGCGGCCAACTGCATTGAGGGAAACGGATACAGCTGTTCGACGCGGATGATCGGCGTGTCGGTCGCGTCCGCCCGGCGATGCTCGAGCAATTCGTAGTACACCTTGCCCGTGGCCACGATGACGCGCTCGACGCTGGATGCCCGCGACGCGTCGACCTGCGTATCCGGCAGAACTTCGCGGAATTCGCCCTCGCTCAACGCTTCGAACGTGCTGACCGCTTCAGGGTGCCGCAACAGCGACTTGGGTGTCATGACGACAAGCGGGCGACGATCGGCGGCGAGCGCCTGCCTGCGCAGCAAATGGAACAGCTGCGCGGGCGTGGTCGGCTGGGCGACGCGCATGTTGTCCTGCGCGCTCAACTGCAGATAGCGTTCGAGCCTCGCCGATGCGTGCTCGGGTCCCGCGCCTTCCTGCCCGTGAGGAAGGAAGAGCGTCAGGCCGCTGCGTTGCCCCCACTTGGCGGCGGCCGCTGCGATGAACTGGTCGATCACCACCTGCGCGCCGTTTGCGAAGTCACCAAATTGCGCTTCCCAGATCACCAGCGCATCGCGGTTCACCGTCGTGTAACCGTATTCGAACGCGAGCACCGCTGCTTCGGAGAGGATGGAGTTCGTCACGCTGAAGCGGCCAGGTGCGTTGCCACTCGCATCAGCGAGATGATCGAGCGGAATATAAACGCCATCCGGCCGGTTCATGCGCGTTTGATCGTGCAGCACGGCGTGACGATGATTGAACGTCCCGCGCGCGCTATCCTGCCCGCTCAGTCGAACGCTGATCCCATCGGCGAGCAGCGAAGCGAAGGCCAGATGCTCGCCCATGCCCCAGTCGAGTGGCCGTTTTCCCGAGGCCATTTCCTGGCGGCCGGTGATCATCTTCTTGACGAGCGGGTGCAGCGCCAGGCCTTCGGGAACGGTCGAAATCTGCTGCGCGAGACTGCGCAGCGCTTTCGTCGACGGGGCGGGGTGGGCCGGGCTGGGCGCTTCCTCCCGTGAAGAGACGGACTCCGAGCTGTCGGTTTCATTCGCACGCTTGAGCAGTTCACGCCGTTCGCCGACGTAGCCCTCTGCTTCTTCGGCTGTCAACACGCCTTGTTGAACCAGCTTCTGTGCGTAGCGCGTTCTCACGCCGGGATGACTTGCGATCGCGCGATACATTAGCGGCTGGGTGATGCCCGGCGTGTCCTGTTCTTGGTGCCCGAATTTGCGGAAGCACACGAGATCGATGACCACGCTGCGCTTGAACGCGGTGCGATAGTCGAGGGCAAGGCGCACCGCCATCGCGACGGCTTCGGGGTCGTCGCCGTTCACGTGCAGGATAGGCGCCTCGATCATCTTCGCGACGTCCGTGGTGTAGAACGACGAACGCGTGTCGCGCGGATCGGAGGTCGTGAAGCCGATCTGATTGTTGACGACGATATGAACCGTGCCGCCCGTGCCGTGGCCGCGCGTATAGGAGAGGCTCAACGTTTCCATCACGACACCCTGGCCGGACATCGCCGCGTCGCCGTGAATCTCGACCGGCAGAACCTCGACGCCGTCGGCGCTGCCGAGGAGCTCGCCCTTGGCGCGCGCCATGCCTTGCACGACCGGGTTGACGATTTCCAGATGCGACGGATTGAACGCGAGCATCACTTCGACCGGCCCGTCAGGCGTATCGACCGTACTCGTAAAGCCCTTGTGATACTTCACGTCGCCCGCGGTAAGTCGTTCGGGATCCTTGCCATCGAACTCGTCGAACAGCGCGCGCAACGGCTTGCCGACGATATTCACCAGAACATTCAGGCGTCCGCGGTGCGCCATGCCCATCACCACCGCGCGCAGCTTTTTCGAAGCGCCGTAGCGGACGACTTCGTCGAGCATCGGAATCAGCGACTCCGCGCCCTCGAGCGAGAAGCGCGTTTGCCCGACGTAGCGTGCGTGAAGGTACTTCTCGAGGCCTTCTGCCGCGCTCAGGCGTTCCAGCAGCAGGCGTTTCTCGGTGGCCTGCAGCGACGGCCTCGCCCGCGTGGATTCGAGCTGCATCTGCCACCAGCGCCGCTGCTCTGCGTCGGTCAGATGCATGAACTCGGCGCCGAGCGTGCCCGTGTAGGTTTGCTTCAGCGCCGCGACGAGTTCCTTCAGCGTGGTGTCGTCGTCGAACAGGAACGTGTCGGCAGTGCTGAAGATCGTCGCCATGTCCGCGGCCGTCAGGCCGTAGTAAGCCGGGGTCAACTCGGCGTAGGCGCGTGGCGGCGTCCACATCAGCGGATCGAGATCGGCCGTGCGCGTACCGATCATGCGGAACGCGGCGATCAGCGACTGTACCGCGACCTGCTTGCGTGCGAGGCCGAGGCCGGCGTCATTCGCGAGGGTAGTGTCGGCATGAGCGATCGCGCGCGGCGGCCGCTTCGCAAGCTCGACAAAGCTGGAAATGACGGGGGCGTGCGGTTCGTCGTCGCGATCGCTGCCGTCGATAGCCGGCGTTTCGCGCAGTGCATCGAACCACGCCCGCCATTCACCGGTGACCGCATCCGGGTCAGCCAGGTAAGTTTCATATTGCTCTTCGACGTAAGGGGCGTTGCCCCCGAAGAGGAAAGAGCTCTGACGTTCTTTCAACATGATCAATCTGCCTTTGGTCGGTGTGCGGTCCAACGTCGGGCGCAACACGTGGAATGATGGCGACAACGCCTTCCGGTCCGCCCGGGTTGTTTGCCCAGCCGCAGTCGTGAACACAGTCTAGTTATGCGGGGCAACGGGCGAAATACGCGCGTGGTGCCGCCGCCTGCCAACTAGTGGACGTTTTGGGCCACACTGCCGATTTGTTACACCGACGCAAAATACTTTTTCCGGGGGCAGACTGCATGCGCTAACGACGATGCGTTAAGCTGCGCCACGGTCCTGGTTGGGACACCACCTCTGAAGGTCACGGCATGAAAGTCGCCATTGTTGTATTCGATGGTGTGCAGGCGCTGGATGTTGCAGGCCCACTCGATGTATTCGCCGAGGCGAACACATTCCTCTCCGAGCATCAGCGCTACGAGGTGACGCTCGTCGGGCGCGAGGCGGGCGCCGTAACCTGTTCGAACGGCATGCAACTGGCGGTCTCGCGCGGCTATGCGGACAGCGACACGCAATGGGACCTGCTGCTCGTGGCCGGCGGCCCTCAGTTGCCCGACGTGCATCCGTCGAATGAGTTTCTGGCCTGGCTGCAAGGTCAGGCGCGCAGCGCGAGCCGCTTCGGTTCGGTGTGCAACGGCGCATTCGTGCTGGCGCATGCGGGGCTGCTCGATGGCAAGGAAGTGACGACCCACTGGTCGGATGCCGGGCGCCTGTCCAACGAATTCCCGCACGCCAACGTGCAGCCGGACCGCATTTTCGTGCGCGACGGGCGGCTGTTCACGTCGGCGGGCGTGACCGCGGGCATCGATCTGTGCCTCGCGCTGGTGGCGGAAGACTGGGGACACGAACTGGCGGTGCGGGTGGCGAAGCGGCTGGTGGTGTATATCCAGCGCGAAGGCGGTCAATCTCAGTACAGCCCGTATATCGGCGCCGGCAAGGACGAGGACCCGATACTCAGCAAGGTGTATCGCTACGTGAGCGAACATATCACCGATACGCTTTCGATCGAGGCGCTGGCGAGTGCGGCTGCCGTGAGCCGGCGCACCTTGTCGCGCATCTTCGCCAAAAATGCCAAGGTCACGCCCTCCGTATTCGTCGAGCAGGTTCGCGTCGACACGGCGAGAAAGCTTCTGGAAGATACGGATGCGCCGCTCAAGACGGTCGCATTCAAATGCGGCTTTCATAGCGCCACCCATATGCGCACGACGTTTTCGCGGCGCCTGAACGTTACGCCAAAACAATATCGCCTGCGATTCCGCGGGGAGGCGAGTGCATAGCGACGATTCCCTGGCGGAGCTGGCAAACGCCAATGCCGCGCCATTCCTTCCCGATATCATCGCGCCCGGCTTGTCGGTATTGTTTTGCGGGATCAATCCAGGCATGCGTGCGGCGGCCACGGGGCGCCACTTCGATGGCAGAGGGAACCGCTTCTGGCGTGTGCTCCATCGTGCAGGTTTTACGCCGCAGGAGTTTCGCCCCGAGAACGACCGTGAGTTGCTGCAGCATGGCTTTGGTCTGACTACGGCGGTCTCGCGCGCGACGGCACGCGCGGACGAGTTGTCGAGAGCGGAGATACAGGCTGCCGCGGCGCAATTCGAGTTGAAGGTTCAACACTACGCACCGCGATTTATCGCCTTTCTCGGCAAGATGGCGCTTGCCGAAATGTCCGGCAAGCGCGATATCCAGTGGGGTTTGCAATCCGGTAGCTTCGGCGGCGCGCGCGTGTGGGTTCTGCCGAACCCGAGCGGCTTGAATCGCGCATTCAGCCTCGACGCGCTCGTGGGCGCGTACCGCGAACTGCGTACCGCAGCTCAGTCGTCTTCAGTTGCCGAGTGAATGAACAAGCGGTTGTAGATATGGGGCATGCGCTTCGGAATGCCTCGTGGCGAGTTCGCGATTGCCTTGACATGGAACGCATTCGCCTTCGCTCGTCAATCCGCTCGCACATTGAAGATTCGTGTTGTTGCGCAGCGTTTCGGTGACGAACTCCACGAAGGAGCGGATCTTTCCACTCGTCCCGCGCCGTTCGACATGAAGCAGGCTGACCGGCGTCGATTCGGGCTCATAGGCCCGCAAAATCGGCACCAGATTTCCGGACGCGACTTCGCTTGCGGCCTGATAAGACAGCAACTGCGTGATACCCACGCCGTCTTCCGCGGCCGAAATGGCGGCGGGCGCCAGATTCACGATCAGGCGCGGCTGCAGCCGCACAGGAATCTTTGCGTTATTTTCGTAAAACGTCCACTCGAGCGGTTGGGAGACGCCGGTAAAGGAAACGCAATGGTGGCCGACCAGGTCTCGCGGATACATGGGCTCTCCATGCGCGGCGAGATAAGCGGGGGACGCAAAGGTCTGCCGCCGCACGGACCCCAGGCGCACCGCGAATGTCGACGAGTCTTCGAGATGACCAATCCGTATGGCGATATCCACGCCTTCTTCGAGCAGGCGCGTGGGACGATCGAGGTAAGCAGCGTTCACGCTGACGTCGGGATAGCGCAGCGTGTAGGCGTTGACGAGCGGCGCGATGAAGCGCTGGCCGAGTTGCACCGGGGCTGTAATCGTGAGCGTGCCCACCGGGTTGGCGAGATCCGTGGCGATGTGCGACTCAGCATCGCTGATGCCATCCAGCAGCTTGCGGCAGGCTTCAACGTAAGCGACACCCGCGTCCGTGGGCCGGACCGAGCGTGTCGTACGCGCGAGCAGCTGGGCGCCCAGGCGCGTTTCGAGCGAGTTGACCGCCCGCGAGACCGCCGCGCGCGATAAGCCGAATTTATCGGATGCGGCGCTGAAGCTGCCGCGTTCGACGATGGCTACAAACACCTCCATCTCACGTAATCTGTCCATCTTGACTTCCCAATCTGAATCTCTTGCAAACGGAAAACAACAGTAAAAACCGTTTGGCGTCTACCGTTGCCGGTTCGTTTTCAAACCTTCGTAAATCGTGTCTATCGCGATCAACGCGCGGCCTGAATGCCTACGCCGCGATTCTAAGCATCGTGTGCCGTCTGGTATCGCCGTACGACCTCAATTGGCCCAAAAGCGTGCAGAAATGACCCGCGCATAATCAGACAGGTTTGCGTTGACGCAGCGCATACGCGCCGGGCAGATCACGACCGGACAGCCTGGCAAAATTCTCGTACTAGATGGCCCAAAATCAGACCAGGCGAGACTTTAAGAAATTGGGTTCATCTCTGACAATAAAGCCGTCAGTGAACAGCAACAATGCGCGGCGAAACCGGAGGTGTGGTCATCGCCTGGCGTGAGGATGCAGGACGCTGAATAGCCTCACAGTGAACTAGCTACATCAAACAGTACAGCTAACGAAACCCGGGAAGTTTCTGATCGCCATGACAACTGCGAACCCTTTGACGACTGGAACGGAAGCGGTAACGGCCCCACAGGCGTTGGAACCACGTCCTGTGCGCGAAGCCGCGGCGCCGGCGCAGCCTGCCCCCGCGCAAGTGGCGTTCACGGGGCGCATCGTGGTGGGCCTGCTCGGCATGTTGTTCGCTTCGTTGCTGGCCATCCTCAACGAACAGGTGACCGCTGCGGCGATGGCCGATATCCAGGGCGCGTTCCTGATCGGGCATGACGACGGGACGTGGCTCACCTCGCTCTTCGAAGCCGCCAACGTCGCGACGATGGTGTTCGCCCCCTGGTTCGGCATCACCTTTACGCTCAAGCGCTTCACGATCGGCGCTGTGCTCGCCACGATGTTGTTCGGGTTGCTGTGCCCGTTCGCTCCGAATCTGGCGACGCTCTATGTCCTGCGTATCTTCCAGGGAATCGCGGGCGGCTGTCTGCCCCCCATGCTGATCATCGTGGCGCTGCGTTATCTGCCGCCCAGGTTCAAGCTGTATGGGCTCGCCGGCTATGCGCTCACGGCAACCTTCGGGCCGGCGCTCGGGACACCGCTCGCCGCGTTGTGGACGGAGTTCGTGAGCTGGCGCATGGCGTTCTGGCAAATCGTTCCGCTTGGCGTGCTGTGCTGTATCGCGATTCAGCAGGGGCTGCCCGCCGATCCGGTCAAGCTCGAGCGCTTTCGTACTTTTAACTGGATAGGTTTGGTCACGGGCTTCCCGGCGTTCGCCATGCTCGTGACCGGGCTTTTGCAAGGCGACCGGCTCGACTGGATCGAATCGGAGTTTATCCGCGTGATGTTGGGCGGCGGCGCACTGCTGCTCGTGGTCTTCCTCGTCAACGAGTGGTTTCAGCCCGTGCCTTTTTTCAAGCTCCAGTTACTCGAGCGCAGGAATTTCACGCACGGCCTCTCGACCTTGGTCGGCACCGTGATCCTGCTGGTGGGCGTCGCCGCTATACCCGGGCAGTTTCTCGCCAAAGTTCATGCGTACCGGCCGCTGCAGACGGCGCCGCTCTCGCTGCTGCTCGCCATTCCGCTGCTGATTACGCTTCCCTTGACGGCGGCTCTGTTGAATACGCGGCGCGCCGATCACCGCTGGGTGATCGCAATCGGTCTGTCGCTGATGTTCACGACCTGCGCACTCGGCAGTTTCATGACGTCCGAGTGGATTCGCGACAACTTCTACGTGCTGCAGGCGCTGCAGATCATCGCGCAGCCCATGGTGATCATGTCGATCCTCATGGGCGTCACGACGGGGTTGCCGCCAACGGAGGGCCCGTTCGCTTCGGCCATGTTCAATACGGTGAAGACGTTCGCCGCCGCCATCGCGACGGGGGTGATTGAGGGCGTAGGCACCGCGCGCGAACATTTCCATTCGAGCATGCTCGTCGACCAGTTGGGCAACCGCGCGCTGGTGACGGGCCCCGGCCTAGACACGTCTTACGCGCTGGGGCAACTCGCGCACCGTATTCACGAGCAGGCCGTCGTGCTGACGTCCGCCGATCTCTACCGGGTGATGGCGTGCGTTGCGCTCGTTCTGCTTCTTCTTGTTCCGGTGCTGCCGGTGCGGATCTATCCGCCGTGGAGCACTACGCCGCCGGCTTCGAAATGAGGTACGTTTTCCATGTCATCGACCAAACCCAACTCCACGCCGTCCAGACTGAAATGGCTACGTATTGCAGCAGTCGTCGCCGTTGTCGGCGTCGCTGCCTGGGCAGGCACGAAGCTCCTGTCTCACTCCAGTGCGGAATCCACGAACGACGCCTACGTCACCGCGGATTTCACGCTGGTCGCGCCGCGCGTCGCGGGGCAGATCACGGACGTACTGGTGAACGATAACGAGAACGTGAAGGCGGGCCAGCTGCTGGTGCGCATCGACGACCGCGACTATCACGCCGCGTTGATGAGCGCCGAGGCCGAGGTGGCGGGCGCGAAGGCGTCGGTGGCGAACTTCGACGCGCAGATCGCGCGCCAGCCCTCGCTCGTCGATCAGGCGCGTGCCACGCTGCGCTCCGACGACGCGTCGATCGGCTTCGCGCGGGCCAACGCGGCGCGCTACCAGAATCTTTCGACGGCGGGGGCAGGGACCGCGCAGGAGCAGCAACAGGCTTCGAGCACGCTCGCCCAGCAGCTTGCGCAGCAGTCGCACGACCAGGCGGTGCTGACGGCCACCCAGCAGAATCTGGACGTCCTGCGCACCGAACGCGACAAGGCCGCTGGCGCGCTTCAACACGCCGAAGCGGTGCTCGAACAGGCGAAGCTCAACCTCTCCTATACGGAAATTCGCGCCCCCGTCGACGGCAAGGTGGGGCGCCGCTCGGCGCGGGTCGGCGCCTTCGTGACGCCCGGCGCCCCCGTGCTCGCAATCGTGCCGCTTTCGGATGCGTATGTCGTCGCCAACTTCCAGGAGAGCCAGATCACCAACATGCGGCCCGGCGAAAGCGTGCGCGTGACGGTCGACAGCCTGCCCGGCGTCGTGATTCATGGCCGCATCGACAGCCTGGCGCCGGCGACTGGCGTGAGCTTCGCGCCGATCGCACCCGACAACGCCACGGGCAACTTTACGAAGGTGGTGCAGCGCGTGCCCGTGAAGATCACGATCGATCGCGGGCAGCCTGCTGCAGCGGCATTGAGCGTCGGGCTCTCGGTGGAAGCCGAAGTGGCCGTTGGCCGGGGCGCAGAAGCGACGGCTGAGGGAGCGGAAAGAAAATGAACACGAGTCAATATTCTGTTCGCGCAATCCTTCTCCCGGTTCTCGCGTGTCTCGCAATGGCGGCTTGCACCGTCGGTCCCAACTTCGAACCGTCAAAGTCGCCCACGCCGGAGGTCTTCAACCGCACGCAGACGGCGCAGGCGCCGAGCAAAGCCGTGGAAGGCCAGTTCGGTCCGGAATGGTGGACGCTGTTCAACGATCCGGTGCTGAACGGTCTGGAAAAGCAACTCGCCGATGCGAACCTGGACGTGGCAGCTGCCTCCGCGCGCCTGCTGCAAAGCCGCGCCGAGCGCCGCGTAGCGGGCGCAGCCGAATATCCGACGCTGGACGGCGCCGCATCGTATAACCGCGAACGCGGCAGTGAAAACGGCATCCTCTCGCTGCTTGGCGTGACGCCGACGCAGAGTCAGCCGCAGTCGGCCTCGGGCAGCGCGCCGCTCGGCGTGGCGGCCATGCCGGGCTCGAAGGGTTCGCCCGCCTATAACCTGTATCAGGTCGGCTTCGACGCTTCATGGGAAGTCGACATATGGGGGCGTGTGCGACGCAGCGTGGAAGCGGCGACGGCGCTTTCGGAGGCCTCTTATGAGGACCGGAACTCGGTCTTGCTGAGCGCGCGTGCGGAGCTTGCGCGAGACTATATCGAACTGCGCGACACGCAGGAACTCCTGCAGATCGCGCGTCAAAACCTGGACATCGCCAACGACGCGCTGAAGCTCACGCAGGTACGCGCGCATGAAGGCGTGACCACGGACCTCGATGTCTCGAACGCTTCGGCGCAGGTGGAGAATATCGAAAGCCTGATTCCCACGCTCGAATCGCACTCCGAAACGACGATCAATGCCATCGGCCTGCTGCTCGGCGAGGAACCGGGCGCGCTGCGTCAGACGCTCGCCGCAACGCAGGAGGTGCCCGTACTGCCGGCGCAGGTGCCGATCGGCTTTCCTTCCGAACTCGTGCAGCGCCGTCCGGATATCCGCAAGGCGGAAGCCGAACTGCACGCGGCGACGGCGTCGATTGGCGTGGCGAAGGCCGATTTTTATCCGCGCATCATGCTCAATGGCAGTGCAGGCTTTCAGAGTCTTCAGCTCTCGAGTCTGGCCAGTTGGGCGTCAGGGCAGTTCGTCGTTGGCCCTTCCATTACGTTTCCTATCTTCGAAGGCGGTCGCCTGAAAGGAACGCTCCAGTTGCGCGAGGCGCAACAGCAGGAGGCGGCGATTGCCTACAAGGCGACGGTGCTGCGCGCGTGGCAGGAGGTGGACGACGCGCTCGTCACCTACGACGCCGAACAGCGCCGCCGCGACCGGCTGGCCCAGGCCGTGACGATGAACGAGCGCGCGCTCTCGGTCGCGCGGGAGCGGTACAAGGCCGGGGCGCTCGACTATCTCGACGTCTTGAACGTGCAGAAGCAACTGCTCGAAGCACAAAGCAATCTCGAACAAAGCAGAGCCACGGCGGCTACGAATCTCATTACGCTTTGTAAAGCGCTGGGAGGGGGATGGGAGTCGACTTATGGCGGGTAAGCCATAGCCCGGATGCGCGCTTGTCATTCGGAACGCGCGCCGTTTAACGATAACAATGATTCGTATGTCCGGACACGACGACGTATGGGAATCGACAGCACGACGCCGGCCGGGGATTGCGCGCAACTTTTCCAGCGTGATCGGCTTCATCAACGTCGCGCTCACGGGCAGTCTTGCCGAGGCTTCACGCCAGCTGGGTGTTTCCTCGCCTTCGTTGAGCAAGAGCATCGCGCGGCTTGAGTCCTCAGTTGAATGTACGCTTGCTGGTGCTTCGTGGCGCGCCGTCTTTGCGAGTCGGGGCTCGTGGTCTGCGCCGCGCTGGCCTGTCTTGCGCAACACGGCGCGCCGATTGCCATCGACGATCTGCTGCGGCACAGGCTGATCTTGCAGAGAAACGCAGATTCGGGCCGGACTGCCGAATGGGTGTAGGCTATTTCGTCTGCTACCGCAACCGGCCTCGCACGCCTTTGAGAATCAAGGTGTTCGCCGACTATCTCTTCAGCTTTCTGGCCGGCTGTTGATTCCTATGTTGCCTTACGTCGATGCATCGAAGGTTAGGTGCATCCGCTCATCATTGTTCAGGACAATCAATGATTCCGCGGCGCTCGCCATGGCGCGCGTGCAAAATCATTTCCGGATGAAGATCGCATCATGACAGGAGCGTCCGTCGTGGATCTCGCTGGATATGAGCTGGTGCCGCTGCGCGATGACAGCGATTTTTCACTGTATCGCGCCCGCAAACGCAGCCATCCCGGCTCGGTGCTCACGCTGGTCGCCAGACGGGCGGACCCGGTGGGCGTGAAGCGGCTCGAGCGCGAATACGCCCTCGCCGAGCTGCTCGATTCCAGCTGGGCAGCGCGGCCGCTTGCGTTCTACCGGCACAGGGAGCCGCCCATGCTCGTGCTCGACGACGACGGCGGAGAACCACTCGATCGCTCGCTTGCTGGCCCGTTCGAACTCGCACGGCTGTTGCGCATTGCGGTCAATCTCGCGAAGGTGGTCGGCCACGTGCATCGATGCGGCCTCGTTCACAAAGACATCAAGCCAGCGAATGTGCTCGTGGACAGTGGCGGCAACGTGCGCCTCACCGGCTTCGGTATTGCTTCGCAACTGGCGCATGAACATCAGCCGCCTGCACCGCCCGAGATCGTCGCCGGAAGCTTTGCCTATATGGCGCCTGAGCAGACCGGTCGCATGAATCGTTCGATCGACACGCGCAGCGATCTCTATTCGTTCGGCGTCACGCTGTACGAGATGCTCACCGGGGCGCTGCCGTTCAAGGCCTCGGATGCGATGGAGTGGATTCACTGCCATATCGCGCGCAAGCCCACGCCGCCCCGGGCGCGCCGCGACGCAATTCCACAGGCGCTCGAGGGCATCGTGCTCAAGCTGCTCGCGAAGGCCGCCGAGGACCGCTATCAGACCGCGGCGGGACTCGAGGCCGATCTGCGTTCTTGCCTCACGGCATGGGAAGCGCACCATCGCATCGATCCATTCCCACTGGGGGAGCACGACGCGTCCGACCAGTTGCTGATTTCCGAAAAGCTGTACGGGCGCGAGCCGCAAATCGAAGCGCTGACCAGCGCGTTCGATCGCGTGGTGGGCAGCGGCTCGGTCGAACTGGTGCTTATCTCGGGCTATCCGGGCATCGGCAAGTCGTCGGTCGTGAACGAGCTGCACAGGGTGCTCGTCCCGCCGCGTGGTCTCTTCGCATCCGGCAAGTTCGACCAGTACCGGCGCGGCATTCCGTATGTGCCATTCGCGCAAGCCTTCCAGACACTGGTGCGCAACCTGCTGAGCAAGCGGGAAGCCGAGGTCGTGCCGTGGCGTCGCGCACTGATGGAAGCACTCGGGCCTAACGGTCAGCTGATCGTGAATCTGATTCCTGAACTTGCGCTCATCATCGGCGAACAGCCGGCTGCGCCGACGCTGCCGCCGCAAGACGCGCAAAACCGCTTTCAGATCGTATTTCGACGCTTTCTCGGTGTATTTGCGCGGCCGGAGCATCCGCTCGCCTTGTTTATCGACGATCTGCAATGGGTGGATACGGCGACGCTCGACCTGCTCGCGCATCTCGCCACGCATCCGGACGTGCGGCACGTGCTGCTCGTGGGCGCCTATCGGGACAACGAGGTCGACGCTTCGCACCCGTTCGCGCGCACGCTGGAGTCGATTGCCCGCGCCGAAGGCAAAGTGCAGCAAATCGAGCTTGCGCCGCTCACGAGGGACAGCGTGACACAACTCGTGGCGGATGCGCTGCACTGTGACCGCGCGAGCGCCGCTCCGCTGGCGGAACTGGCACATGAAAAGAGCGGCGGCAATCCGTTCTTCACGATTCAGTTTCTAACCGCGCTCGCCGATGAAAACCTGCTTGCATTCGACCCGCGCGCCGCGAAATGGGGCTGGGAACTGCCGCGCATTCGCGCGAAGGCCTACACGGAAAATGTCGCCGATCTCATGGCGGGAAGGTTGGGCCGGCTGCCGCCCGCGGTGCGCGACGCATTGGGCCAGTTGGCGTGCCTTGGCAACGTCGCCGAAGTCGCCGCGTTGGCCTGGGTTCAGGGCGGCTCCGAAGAGAAGCTGCACGCGGACCTGTGGGAAGCCGTGCGAACGGGGCTCGTCTTTCGCGAGGCCAATGTCTATGAATTCGCGCACGATCGCGTGCAGGAGGCAGCGTACGCGCTGATTCCCGCCAACGACCGTGCTGCCGCGCATCTGCGGATCGGGCGGGCACTGGCGTCGCGCACGCCGCCGGACGCACTGGAAGCTGCGATTTTCGACATCGTGAACCACCTCAATCGCGGCGCGGCGCTGATCGCGGACGCAACGGAGCGCGAGCAGGCGGTTGCCTTGAACCTCGTCGCGGGCAGGCGGGCCATGGGGTCGACGGCCTATGTGGCCGCACGCGGCTATCTTGCGCAAGGCGTGGCGTTGCTGTCGCCCGATGCGTGGACGCAACGCTACGAGAGCACGTTCGAACTCTATCTCGCGCTTTCGGAGTGCGAATATCTGGTGGGCGACTTTGCGAAAGCAGATGCCCTGGCGGACATGATGCTCGCGAGAGCCCGCTCCAGTCTCGATCGCGCCAGGGTCTACAGCTTACGCATCGAGTTGTACCAGCTTGCCGGACGATATGACGAAAGCTTCGCTGTCGCGCTCGTTGCGCTGCGCGGCTTTGATATCCACTTTCCCGAGACCGAAGAGGGTATTCAGGCGGCGTTCCATGCCGCCCTGCACGACGTTCAGGTCAATCAGGCGGCCCGTGCCATCGCCGAACTCGTCGCGGCACCGGTGGCGATGGACCCCGCGATCCACGCGATCGTCAATCTGCTCCTTCAGGCGATGAACTGCGCGTTTGCCGCGCGGCCCGCGTTTTATCCGCTCATCACGCTCAAGGCGGTCAATCTGTCCTTGCAGCATGGCATGACCGATAACTCGAGTTTTGCGTTCGGCAATTACGCGCTCATGCTGGTTTCGCTGATCGGCGATATTCCCACGGCGGTTCAGGTTTCGGAGATGTCACTGAAGCTCAACGAGAGGTTCGGCAATCGGCACCTGAATGGAAAGCTGCTTCATCTGTATGGCGCCCATGTCAATTTCTGGCGCCGCCACATCGCCGCGAATCTCCCGGTGCTGGAAAGGGCGACCGCCGAGTGCATGGAAGTGGGCGATTTCGTTTTTGCCGGCAACGTGGCGTTCAATGCCGTCTGGCAGTCGCTCGAGAGCGGCGCTGCGCTCGAAGACGTGCAGGCGATCGCCGAGAAGTACGCGTCGCTCATGCGGCAGAGCCACAACGACGCCGTCTACGAACTGGTTCGGGTCGAACGGCAATGCGTCATCTGTCTGCGGGGCAGGACCACTAAACCGTTCGATTTGAATGACGAGACCTTCGACGAAACCGCCTGTTTCGAGGCGATCGTCAGGTCGAATTTTGGTTGCGCCATTGGCGTCTATCGAATCATCAAGGTCATGCTCGCGTTTCTCGACGGCCGCTACGTCGACGCGCTGGCGGCCGTGCAGCAGGCGCAGGCCGTGCTGAATTCGGTGATGGCGCTGGCGATCGAACCGACCTTTCACTTTTTTCATATGCTCACCTTGGCGGCCCTTTTTCCCGAGTCATCTCCCGAGCAGCAGGAAATGTACAAACGCATGCTCGCAGAGACACTCGAGAAGTTTGAAATGTGGGCCGGACAGTGTCCCGAAAACTATCAGAACCGCCATGCGTTGCTCAGCGCGGAATTCGCGCGTCTGGAGGGGCGCGAGCTCGACGCCATGCGCCTGTACGAGGAGGCCATTCGCTCTGCCCGCGAGAACGGCTTTGCGCAGCATGAAGGACTTGCGAGCGAACTGGCGGGCCGTTTCTACTTGCGTATGGGCCTCGCGACGAGCGCCGAAGGTCATTTGCGCAATGCGCGCCGGTGCTTCGACGCGTGGGGCGCGCAAAGCAAGATCATGCAGCTCGACAGCGAATTCCCGCGCCTCGCCGACCTGGAAGGGAGCACGCTGACGTCGACGCACAGCTTCGACTGGCGCGAGTTCGACGCAGCAACACTGCTCAAGGCTTCTCACGCGCTCTCCAGCGAGATCGAACTGAAGCGGCTGGTCGAACGCCTGATGACGATCGCGCTGCAAACCGCAGGCGCCGACCGTGGGCTGCTGATCGTGCCCGAGCAGCCGGACGGCTACCGCATCGAGGCGGAGGCGCGTATCGACGGCAACGGGATCGAGGTGAGGCGATTACCAGGCAGCGGCTCGGCCACCCCAGCCGCGCTACTGCGCTACGTCATGCACACGGGCAAGCGCGTCATCATCGACGATGCCGTGACGTCCAGTCTCTTTCCCGAAGACGGGTATCTGGCGAGCGGCGCCACGCGCTCCGTGTTCTGTCTGCCGCTCGTCAGGCAGGGCGAACTCAGTGGGCTGCTGTATCTGGAGAACACCGAGACCTCGCACGTGTTCACCGCACGCCGCTCCGCACTGCTCGATTTGCTCGCGTCCCAGGCCGCCATTTCCCTGGAGAATACCCACCTGTATGCGGATCTTCAGGAACGCGAAGCAAAGGTGCGGCGCCTCGTGGACTCCAATATCATTGGCATCCACATCTGGGACTTCGAAGGCAATGTCGTCGAAGCCAACGATGCGTTTCTGCGCATCGTGGGCTACACGGCCGCAGACCTGCGCTCCGGGCAGATTCGCTGGCCCGACCTGACGCCGCCGGAATGGCATGAGCGCGACGAACAGGTGAAGGCCGAATTGCAGGCCACGGGTAGCGCCAAACCGATCGAGAAGGAATATATACGCAAGGACGGCAGCCGCGTGTCCGTCATGGTCGGCGCGGCGGCGTTTGGCGACCGCGAGGGGCAGGGCGTCGCGTTCATACTCGACCTGACCGACCAGAAGCGCGCGCAACAGGAAGTGCAAGACAGCGAACGACGCTACCGCGAACTCCAGACGGTGCTGGCGCATTCGAACCGCGTGGCGACCATGGGGCAGTTGTCGGCGTCGATCGCGCATGAAGTGAAGCAGCCGATCACCGCCATCGCGGCGTACGCGAGTGCAGCCTTGCGCTGGCTCGCGGCGCGCCCGCCGAATTTCGACGAAGTGCGTCTCGCGCTGACCCGCATCGTCGCGGATAGCGACCGCGCCAACGGCATCGTCGACAGGACCCGCGCCTACTTCAAGAAAGAGCCGCTGCGCACCGATGGGCTCGACGTCAACGACATGATTCGGGAACTGATCGCGCTCGTGCGCGGCGAAGCCAGCAAGTGCGGGGTCGAACTCACGGTGCAACTCGCCGAGGGCTTGCCGCGCGTGCAGGGCGACCGGGTGCAATTGCAGCAGGTCATGCTCAATCTGATGATCAACGCCCTCGAGGCGATGAGCGAAGTGAAAGCCGGCGAGCGCACGTTAGTGATCCGAACCGGCAGGAATGACGATAACGAACTTTGCATCACCGTGCAGGATTCCGGGCCGGGACTCGCCGCCGGCAACCTCGAGGGCGTATTCGAGGCGTTCTTTACCACCAAGCCCGACGGTCTCGGCATGGGGCTGCCCATCTGCCGCTCGATCGTGCAAAGCCACGGCGGGTGCCTGTGGGTGACGCCGAACGCCCCCGTTGGCGTCAGCTTCCATTTCACGCTTCCTGCACAAGGTAACGCTTCGCCCCCAGCGCGCATTTAGCGCCGCCTCGCGAAACCATTCGACCCTTCGGATCGCCGCGATTTCCGCCTTGTCGCGATGGCCGGAAACGCGCCGGGAATGTCCCCAAACCGTCGCAGCTAGTCCCTCGGCCGGGAGCCGTAAAACGTAGACTGTTCTCGTCGGCGGTCAATGACTGCCGGTCCTGGCGGGGAGTCATGGAGATGCCCGGCCACTCGACTTGACGCGCGCTGCGATGCGGACTCTCTTCGGTCCGCGCGCAGTGCCCAGATTCCCTAAAGGAAGGACGTATGAGCGAAGCAAACCAGGGCGCGGTGCGCCAACTGAAACATTTCATCGACGGTCAATACACCGCTGGCGTGAGCGGGCGATTCAACGACGTCTACGATCCCGCGCAGGGCCGCATTTCGGCGCGCGTGCCGGTTGCGAATACCAGTGAGGTTGCCGCCGCCGTCGCGGCCGCCAAAAGCGCGTTTGCGGCGTGGAGCGAAACCCCGCCGCTCAAGCGCGCGCGCCTGATGTTCAAGTTCAAGGAACTGCTAGAGGCGCATCTCGACGAAATCGCCGAACTCATTACGCGCGACCACGGCAAGCTGTTTTCGGACGCGAGGGGCGAAGTCATGCGCGGCATCGAAATCGTCGAATTCGCGTGCGGCATTCCGAACCTGCTCAAGACCGGTTTCACCGATCAAAGCAGCAGCGGCGTCGACAGCTGGAATTTGCGTCAGCCCGTGGGCGTGATTGTGGGCGTCACCCCGTTCAATTTCCCGGTGGTGGTGCCGTGCTGGATGTTCGTCATGGCCACCGCGACCGGCAACACGTTCATTCTCAAGCCCTCGGAGCGCACGCCGTCGTCGTCGATCCGGCTGGCGGAACTCTTCATCGAGGCGGGCTTCCCCAAAGGCGTGTTCAACGTGGTGAACGGCGACAAGGGCACCGTCGACGCGCTGATCCAGCATCCCGATGTGGCCGCGATGTCCGTCGTCGCCTCCACGCCGGTGGCCGAATATATCTACGCAGAGGGCGCCAAACGCGGCAAGCGCGTGCAGGCGCTGGGCAGTGCAAAGAATCATCTCGTCGTCATGCCAGACGCGAATCTCGATCAGGCCGTCGATGCGCTGATCAACTCCGCATACGGCTCGGCGGGCGAGCGCTGCATGGCGACCTCGGTCGCGGTGGCGATAGGCAGCATCGGCGACGAACTGATCGAGCGTCTCGCGCCGCGCGTGCGCGCGCTGCGCATCGGCGCGGGCATGGAGCCCGATCTGGACATGGGGCCGCTCATCAGCGCCGCGCATCGCACCAAGGTGCTGGGTTACATCGATGCAGGCGTCGAGGCTGGCGCGAAGCTCGTCGTGGACGGGCGCGGCCATACCGTGGCGGGACACGAAGAGGGCTTCTTCCTGGGCGGCTCGCTTTTCGACGACGTGAAGCCGGATATGAAGATCTATCGCGAAGAGATTTTCGGGCCGGTGCTTTCGGTGGTTCGCATGCCGGATCTGGCCAGTGCTATCGAGCTTGTCAACGCACACGAACTCGGCAATTGCGTCACGCTGTTCACGGCCGATGGCGCCGCGGCACGCACGTTTACGCGGCAGATTCAGATCGGCATGGTGGGCATCAACGTGCCGAGTCCGGTGCCGTCGGCGTGGCATTCGTTCGGGGGCTGGAAGCGCTCGCTGTTCGGCGATCATCACGCCTACGGCGAGGAAGCCGTGCGCTTCTACACGCGCTACAAGAGCGTGACGCAGCGCTGGCCCGGCAGCATCGACAAGGGCGCGGAGTTCGCCATGCCCGCTTCGAAGTAAGTCGGGCGCGGCGTGAAAACGCCGCGCGCTTGAAGATGGCCGGCGCGGTCATGGCCGGCTATCTCGCTTTGCAATTTGCGTAATCGATTTTTCGAAGCGAACGTTAGCTGGCCGTGATCTTCTGAACCCATTGGCTGCGCCAGGCGGGCGCTTCAAAGGGATCCGAAAAATATTGGGTCTCGTGAACGACCTTGCCGTCATGGAATTCCATGATGCTCACGGTGAAAGCGGATCGCCCCTGGTAAGCGATGATGTATTCGGTCACCCACAGATTGCCTTCGCCCTGCATTCGTCTGACTTCGAAACCGGACGGCTTGCCGGGATGATGGCCGCGCAGGGCCTGCAAATTCCTGCGCCCGAGAATGCGTTCGCCGGATTGAGGGTAGTCGCAGATGGCGTCGTCGGCGTAGATGTCGTGTTCGGCTTCGAGATCGCCGGCCGCCGACGCCTGCCAGTGCGCATTGAGCGCTTCACTTATGTTCGTGTGTTGCATGAAACACCTCCGGGACAAAGTACGGCAACACTTCGCTGTGCAACTCGTCGAGTACGTCGGCGTAAGGGCGCGGCGTGACTTTCGGATTCAGCGCGACGTGGCTCACGCCCGCTTCGCGTGCCGCTTCGAGAAAATGTCTGAGCGAACGGCTGCCGATAGCGAAGCCGCCCTTGATGGCGCGGAACGGGTAATCGGGCCGCGGATGCAGATAGAGGTACCCGCCAAAGGCAACCGGTTTGAAGGCTTCGCGGCCCATCGACCGGGCGACCTGGTCTTTCCAGCTGCGCACGAATGCGTCGAGCGCGGCGGGGCCGGGCACGAAGCCGAGGTAGCCGTCCATATGTGCCGCGATCCATTCGAGGCTCTGCTGTGCCCGGCCGACGGCAATGGCCGGGGTGCGTCCGTAAGGCGGCTTGGGCAACATGTCGAGCGTGCCGCCCGATTTACCGAAGCGTGGCGAGGAAAACACGGGAAAGGGCTGCTCGCTCACTGTTCGATAGGTCTCGAACGCGTCGCGAAACCGCTCGCCACGCGTATCGAAGTCGATGCCGAAAACGGGATACTCGGAAGGTCTGTCTCCCGAGGACATCCCTAACAGAAGCCTTCCATTCGTCAACTGGTCGAGTGAATTCACCTGCTTGGCCAGCAAAAGCGGTTCGCGCATCGGCAAGACGATGCCTGTCGTGCCGAGCGCGATTTCCTTCGTCACTGCCGCGAGGCTGGCGATATACACCAGCGGCTCGAAGATCTGGCCCGCATCGCCATACGCAGGATCGTAGAACGGAATGTCGCGCATCCACAGCGCGGCCACGCCCATTGCTTCGGCGCGCTGAGCCATGGCGATGTGATCGCGCATGGTCGGAACCGGCGAGTCCGGATGCGTTTCGAGCGGCAGGATCAGTCCGACCGTGAGCGCGTCCTCGCGAAACACGCGGCGCCACGCGGGCTGCGCTGAAAGCGCATGCTCGGCGGGCGCGGAAGCCTTCATTGCGGTGATTGCTGACATATCCATTGCGTTTCGCCTTGCGCTTTCCCATTTGCGAACCAAGGTTACGCACGAACGGCGCTGATAAAAACCACCGGCGATGAACAACAGTTGATACTCGCGCTCAATAACGCGGGGAATTCAAACAGCGGACATGCGCGCCTTGAGGCGCGGCGACATGAAGTCGAGAAACGCGCGCAGCTTGAGCGGCAGCGGCGTTTGGCCGGCATGGACGAGATGGATCGGCATGGGCGCCAGCCCGAAGGTTTCCAGAACGAGCTGCAAGCGGCCTTCCTGCACGGCGTTCGCGACCTGATAAGAGAGAACCCGCGTCAAACCGGTCCCGAGCGTCGCGGCATCGATGGCCGATTCCGCCGTGTTTGTCACGAGCCGCGCGTGGATCGGCACGTTCTGCTCCGACTTTTCGCCGGCAAACGTCCACGTGCGCGACGCATTGATTCCCTCGAAACCGATGCACGCATGATCGGCGAGATCAGCCGGGTTTTGCGGCGTGCCGCGCTCGGCGAGATACGCGGGGCTCGCGCACACCACAGGGCGCGTTTCGCCGAGGCGTATCGCCACGAGACTGCTGTCCGGCAGCTGGCCGATGCGTACCGCAACGTCCACGTGGTCTTCGAGAAAATTGACGTTGCGATCGGTCAGCACGAGGCGGGCGTCGATCTGCGGATATTGCGCGAGAAAGGCCGCCATCACAGGGACCACATGCAGCCGCCCGAAGACCACGGGCGCCGTGGCCACGAGCGAGCCCTTCGGCGCCGCGTATTCGCCGGTCACGGCGCGTTCGATTTCGCCGATGTCCTCGAGAATGCGCCGGCACGACGCGACATAAGCCTCGCCGGCCTCGGTGAGCGAGAGGTGCCGTGTGGTGCGATGGAGCAGGCGGGTCTTCAGGTGCGCTTCGAGATCGCCGACCTTGCGGCTGACTGTCGCCAGCGGCTGGCCGAGTTGCCGGGCCGCGGCTGACAAACTGCCTGCATCGACGACTGCGACCAGGATGGACATCCCTTCGAGACGGTCCATGGTCTTCTCGATCACTGGAAGGGAGATCCCGATGTTAGCGGATTCTCTTCCGGCGCGAGCGCGCAGCGCCTTTGCGCGCGCGGCTCAGGCCGTCATGCGCTCTCGGCGTTGACGAGTTCGCCCGCAGTGCGCTCGCGCAGGCGCGGCGATGCGAAGTCGAGGAACGCGCGCAGCTTCAGCGGCAGGGGTGCTTGCCCCGCATGCACGAGATTGACGGGCAGCGGCGCGGCTTCAAATGTGTCGAGCACGACGCGAAGCTCGTTGGCCCGAACGGCGCGTGCAACCTGGTAGGACAGCACGCGTATCAAACCCACGCCGAGGACCGCGGCTTCGATGGCGGCGTCCGCCGTATTCACGGCAAGCCGCGAATGAACGGGCACGGACTGCTCTGACTTGCCGGAGCCGAAAGACCACGCCCGCAGCGACGCGAGCGCCTCGAAGGTAATGCATTGATGGCCTGCCAGGTCCGCGGGTTCGGCTGGCACGCCGTGCTTCGCGAGATAGGCGGGGCTGGCGCAAATGACGCGGCGCACCGTGCCCACGCGCGTTGCGATCAACGTGCTATCGGGCAACTCGCCAATGCGGACCGCGACGTCCGCGTGTTCATCCATCAGATGAACGACACGATCGGTCAGCAGGAGATTGATGTCGATCTCCGGATACTGCGCGAGGAATTCCGCCACCACCGGCACCACGTGCAAGCGGCCAAACGCAACGGGCGCGGTAACCACGAGTCCGCCTTTGGGCGCGGCGTATTCGCCCGTGGCTGCACGCTCGGCTTCGCCGATGTCTTCGAGAATGCGCCGGCAGGCGGCCACGTATGCGGCGCCGGCTTCCGTCAACGAAAGCTTGCGCGTCGTGCGGTGAAAGAGACGCGTCTTCAGGTGTGCTTCCAGTTCCCCAACCTTGCGGCTGACCGTGGCGAGCGGCATGTCGAGATGCCGCGCGGCAGCCGAGAGACTGCCCGCATCAGCGACCGAAACGAGGATGGCCATGGCTTCGAGGCGATTCATGGACCCTATCAAATAGTGGAAGGATGAATCTTGATCGTGAGGGATTCTCTTCGTAAATGCAAGCGCGTAACGTTCGACCTCAATCTGGATCGCGGCAATCCGCTGCAAAGACCGGAGAAATTCAACGAATAAGGAGGTTGTCGTGAGCGGCTTATCCAGCACCCCAGAAAGTGCAGCAACGCCCGCCGTCGCATCGCGCGGCAAGATCGTCATGATGGCGGTCGTCGCAGGCGCAGTGATCACAAACATCTACTGCACGCAGCCGATCCTGCCGCTGATCGCAGCGGGTCTGCGGGTCAACATCACAACGGTGGATCTCGTCGCAGCGGCGGCGCTGCTCGGCTTCTCGACCGGTCTCGCGTTGCTGCTGCCGCTTGGCGACCGCTTCGACCGGCGCAAGCTCGTGCTCACTCAAATCGCGCTCGCACTCGTTTTCGCGGCGACAGCGGCGGTGGCGCCCGGCATCTGGGCACTGATCGCGGCTTCGTTTGCGCTTGGGATCGTGAGTTGCGTGCCACAGCAGCTCGTGCCCTTCGCCGCCGTCATGTCGTTGCCGAGCGAGCGGGGGCGTAACGTCGGCACCGTCGTGAGCGGCATCATGGTCGGCATCCTCGTCGGCCGCACGATCGCGGGCGCAATTGGCGCGGCGTGGGGCTGGCGCGCGGTGTACGGCGTGGAAGCCGCGTTCATGGTGCCGGTCTTTATCGCCGCCGCTGCGTTGCTGCCGAAGGGCGTGCCCTCCACGAATCTTTCGTATGGACGTCTGCTTGCTTCGCTGTGGCCGCTCGTTCGCGACAATCGCCCGATTCGCGAATCGATGATCATCCAGGCGCTGCTGTGGGCCTGTTTCAACGCCTTCTGGGTCAATCTCGCGGCGCTGCTCAAGAGCGGGCCGTGGCACCTCGGCAGCGCGTGGGCGGGCGGCTTCGGCATCATCGGCGCAGCCGGCGCGTTCGCCGCATCGCTGGGTGGCAATGCCACCGACCGCGTGGGCTTTCGCAAGGTCATCGGCGCGAGCATCGTCATCGCGACGCTCGCCTACGTGCTTCTTTCCGGCGCGGCCACGTCGCTCACGCTGCTGATCGTGGGCGTGATCGTGCTCGATATCGGCGTGCAGTCCGGTCTCGTTTCTAACCAGACTCGCGCTTTCTCAGTCGATCCGAAAGCACAAGGCCGAATCAACAGCCTCTATATGACGGCCACGTTTTTCGGCGGCGCAGTCGGTGCGACGGTCAGCGGCTGGCTCATGAGCCGCTTTGGCTGGTCGGGCATCGTCGCCTTCGGCGTTGTGCTCGGAATTGTGGCTTCCGCTATCCACTGGATCGGTGCGCCTCGCGAGTCCGCGGGCCGGATCCCATCAAACGCAGATTGATTCAAGGCATCGAGAATCTGCTTGCTGGAATCCGCCGCGGTTAGGGGCGATGCCAGCTTCAATACTGGAATTATCATGATTGGCATCGTGCGCGTCGCGCTGAAACGGCCTTATACATTTGTCGTTCTGGCCGTGTTTATCCTGATCGTCGGCGTTTTGTCGGCGTTTCGTACCCCTACGGATATTTTTCCTCCGATCAATATCCCTGTGATTAGCGTGGTATGGCAGTACACGGGGCTTTCGCCCGACCAGATGGAAGGTCGCGTGATGGCTCCGTATGAGCGGGTGTTGACGACCACCGTGAACGGCGTTCAGCACATCGAAGGCACGTCGCTTACCGGCTACGGCATTGTCAAGATCTTCTTTCAGCCTGGCACCAACATTGGTACCGCGAATGCGCAGGTGACCGCCATTTCGCAGGAGATTTTGAAGCAGCTGCCGCCCTCGGCGACGCCGCCGTTCATCATCAATTACAACGCGTCGACGGTTCCGATCATCCAGCTCGCGCTTTCGGGCAAGGGCCTCTCGGAACAGAATCTGGCGGACCTCGGCAAGAACCAGTTGCGGCCGATTCTCGCGACGGTGAACGGCGCTGCGATCCCGTTTCCGTTTGGCGGCAAGGACCGGCAGGTTCAGATCAACATCAAGCCGTCCGAACTCGAAGCGCGCTCCTTGTCGGCCGAGGACGTGCTCAATGCGTTGACGGCGCAGAACCTCGTGACGCCGGTCGGCACCGAAAAGATCGGCAACTACGAGTACACGCTGCAACTGAACGATGCGCCGGAGACGATCGCGGCCATTGCGAATCTGCCGATCAAGTCCGCCAATGGCACCGTGGTGCACATGCACGATGTGGCTGACGTGACCGACGGCAGCCCGCCGCAGCCCAATATCGTTCACGTGGAAGGCAAGCGTTCGGTGCTGCTCACCGTGTTCAAGAACGGTTCGGCATCCACATTGTCGATCATCGGCGGCATTCGTCAGAAGGTTGCCGACGCGAAGGCCTCCTTGCCCGACGCGCTCCAGATCGACGCAATTGGCGACCAGTCGATCTTCGTGCGGTCTGCAATCAAGGGCGTGGCGCGCGAGGGCTTGATTGCCGCCTTGCTCACGAGCGTGATGATCCTGCTGTTCCTGGGTAGCTGGCGCTCGACGATCATTATCGCGACCTCGATTCCGCTCGCGATTCTCGGGTCGATTTCAGTGCTCTCGGTGCTAGGCGAAACGCTCAATATCATGACGCTCGGCGGGCTCGCGTTAGCGGTGGGGATTCTCGTGGACGACGCCACCGTGACCATCGAGAACATCAACTGGCACCTGGAGCAAGGCAAGGACGTCGAAAGCGCGATTCTCGACGGCGCGGCACAAATCGTGACACCCGCGTTCGTCTCGCTGCTTTGCATCTGCATCGTGTTCGTGCCGATGTTCTTCCTGAATGGCGTGGCGAGGTTCCTGTTCGTGCCGATGGCCGAGTCGGTGATCTTCGCGATGATTTCCTCGTTCATTCTCTCGCGCACGCTCGTGCCGACGATGGCGAAGTACCTGCTGAAGTCCCATGCGAATGAGCAGGGACATCACGAGTCTGCCGGCGTGTGGGCGCGCTTTCACCGTGGATTCGAGCAGCGCTTCGAACGCGTGCGTGCGAACTATGCCGCGATGCTCGAACGGGTGCTGGAACGTCGCCGCACGTTCGTGATTGGCTTCTTTGCATTCGTCGTGGCGTCGTTCGCGTTGATGCCGCTGCTCGGGCGCAACTTCTTCCCGGACGTCGATGCGGGCCAGATCCTGCTGCACGTGCGTGCGCCCGTGGGTACGCGTGTGGAGCGAACCGCCGAGATCTTCGCCGAGGTGCAAGCGCAGGTGCGCGCGACGATCCCGCCGTCCGAACTGGGCACCGTGGTGGACAACATTGGACTTTCCACCAGCTCCATCAATACGGCCTACAACAACACGGGCACGATCGGCCCGCAGGACGGCGACATCCAGATCTCGCTGAAAGAAGGCCATGGGCCGACGGCCGCTTATGTGCGCAAGCTGCGCGAATCGCTGCCGCGCGCGTTCCCCGGCGTGACGTTCTCGTTCCCGCCCGCGGACATCGTGAGCCAGATCCTGAACTTCGGTTCGCCCGCACCGATCGACCTGCAGATTCGCGGCAACAATCTGCCGGCCGACTTCGCCTACGCGAACTCGTTACTGCGTCAGATCCGCCACGTGCCCGGCGTCGTCGATGCGCGCATCGAGCAGTCGCAGGCCAATCCGCAGTTCAATATCGACGTCGATCGGGACCGCGCATCGCTTCAGGGCCTCACCGAACGCGATGTGACCAACAGCCTCGTGGTGCACATGGCGGGTTCGAGCCAGATCGCCCCGACCTACTGGCTCAACGCGGCCAATGGCGTGGAGTATTCGATCGTGCTGCAGACGCCGCAGTACAGCGTGGATTCGCTCTCGTCGCTCGTGAATCTGCCGGTGAGCGGCGGGGCCGAGGCCAACGATGGGCAAATTCTCGGCGGGGTCGCGAGCATTCACCGCACGGCCAGCAACGAAGTGGTGAGCAACTACAACGTGCAGCCGATGGTCGAGGTGTTCGCCACGACCCAGGGCCGCGATCTCGGCGCCGTCGCCGCCGACATTCGCCACATCGTCTCGGCCAATGCCAAGGAAGCGCCCAAGGGGGCGAAGGTCGTTCTGCTTGGCCAGGCTCAGACGATGAACAACGCCTTCGGCGGGTTGTCGTTCGGGATTCTGGGCGCGGTTGTGCTGATTTACTTGCTCATCGTCGTCAATTTCCAGTCGTGGTCCGATCCGCTCGTGATCGTGGCGGCATTGCCTGGTGCGTTGGCCGGCATCGTCTGGATGTTGTTTGCGACGGATACCACGCTCTCGGTGCCCGCACTGACCGGCGCAATCATGTGCATGGGCGTGGCTACGGCCAATTCGATTCTGGTGGTGAGTTTCTGCCGCGAACGTCTGACCGAGCACGGCGACGCGTTCAAGGCTGCATTGGAAGCCGGTACGACCCGGTTTCGGCCGGTCCTCATGACGGCACTCTCGATGATCATCGGCATGGCGCCGATGGCATTGAGTCTTGGCGAGGGCGGAGAGCAAAACGCGCCGCTGGGCCGAGCGGTGATTGGCGGACTGCTGTTCGCCACTGCCGCAACGCTTTTTCTCGTGCCCGCTATTTTTTGCATGATCCACTCGCGTCGGGGTCGCACATCGACGGCCGCGCAGATTACCGGAGATTCGATCCATGTCCTCTGAACCCACAACACGCGCCGCACTCGCGCAGCGTCAGCTTTCTTTAACAGGCATTGTCGGCGGTGCGCTCGCCGTCCTCATCGTGGCTGGTGGCGTCTCGCTTCGCATGAAGCATGAGCATCAACTCAAAGACTGGACCGAGGCGCAAGCCGTGCCGTCCGTGAATGTCGTCGTGCCCGCGCCGGAGGCGCCGGGCGGCGCGCTGGACCTGCCCGGCAGACTGGAGGCTTTCGAAAGCGCGCCCATCTATGCACGCGTGAGCGGATACCTGAAATCGTGGAGCGTCGACATCGGCACACCGGTGAAGGCAGGCCAGACGCTCGCCGAGATCGAAACGCCCGAACTCGATCAGCAGTTGATCCAGGCGAAGGCCGACCTCGCGAGCGCGCAAGCCGATGCCGCGCTCGCGAAAACGACCGCGGCACGCTGGCAAAGTCTTCTGGACTCCGATTCAGTATCGCGCCAGGAGGTCGATGACCGCACGCAGGACTACGTGGCGAAGCAGGCCCGCGTGGCGGCAGCGCAGGCCAATCTGGACCGGCTGGTCGCGACCAAGGGCTTCGCGCGGATCGTCGCCCCGTTCGACGGCGTGATCACTGCACGCAACACCGACGTTGGCGCATTGATCAATGCGGGCGGCGGTACGGGGCCGCAACTCTTCTCTGTATCGAGCGTGGACAAGCTGCGCGTGTACGTACGCGTGCCGCAGGAATACGTGCCGGCGGTCAAGCCCGGTGGAACTGGCACCTTCACCGTACCGGAGTATCCGGGCAAGACATTCACCGCCACGGTGGTGGGTCAGGCCGACTCGGTGAACGCCGCATCGGGCACGTCGCTCGTCCAGCTGATGGTCGATAACCCCGGTCATTTGCTGTTGCCGGGCGACTTCGTGAATCTGCATTTTTCGCTGCCGGCGCGCGCCAACGCACTGCGGGTGCCGGCGAGCGCGCTGATATTCGACAACCGGGGGCTGCGGCTGGCCACTGTCGATCGCAGCGACACCGTTCACTTCAAACCCGTTTCGATCGTGCAGGACCTCGGCAACGCGGTCGATATCGGCTCGGGGCTGGCGCAGAGCGACCGCGTGGTCGACGCGCCGCCCGATGGTCTTGTCGAAGGCGACCATGTTCAGGTGATCGCGTCCACGGCCAAAGGTGACAAGCATGACTAAGTATCTGAAACTCGCCACGCTGGTGAGTGCCGTGGTGCTCGCCGCGTGCTCGCTCGCGCCGCACTACGAGGTTCCGGAAACACCCGTGGCGGCGCAGTACCAGACCCAGGGACCATGGACCGTGGCCAGCCCCGCTGACCAGCTCGATCGCGCGGGATGGTGGAAGCTGTACAAGGAGCCGGAACTCGACGACCTCGAGCAACGGCTGATCGCGAATAACCCCGACCTGAGCGCGGCGCTGTTTCACTATGAGCAGTCGCAGGCGTACATCAGGCAGGTCAAGTCGCAGATGTACCCGCAGGTTTCCGCTGTGGGCAATGTCCAGCGCGACCGCGAGTCGGACTCGCGGCCGTTGCGCAGCCCGACTGGGCCGACCGATTACAACTCAGCCACGCTGGGTGTCGAAGTCGACTACGAAGTGGACCTTTGGGGACGCGTGCGCGATTCCGTCGCCGCAAGCAAGGACGAAGGTCAGGCGTCGAAAGCGGATCTCGCCTCGACGCAGTTGAGCCTGGAAATCGAGCTGGCCCGAAGCTATATCGACATGCGGGGTCTCGATCAGCAGATTCAGCTGATCGAGGGGACCCAGGAGGCGTACCAGAAGGCGCTCGACCTGACCCGCAACCGGCATGGCGCGGGCATCGTGTCAGGTCTCGACGTGGCGCGCGCCAGCAACCAGTTGTCATCGGTCCAGTCCGAACTCACCCAGATCAAGGCAAGGCGCGCATTGCTCGAACACGCGGTGGCGGTGCTGGTCGGCGCTTCGCCTTCTGAGTTCCAGCTCGCACCGAGTACCGATTCGATCGCGTTGCCCGTGATTCCGGTCGGGGTGCCGTCGACGTTGTTGCAAAGGCGGCCTGACGTCGCCGCAGCCGAGCGGCGCATCGCGGCGGCCAATTCAAAAATTGGCGTGGCGCGCGCGGCGTATTTCCCGACGCTCACGCTCAGCGCGCAGGGCGGCGTGCAAAGCTCGGTGCTCGGCAATCTGCTCAGTCTTTCCAGTTCGTATTGGGCGATCGGACCGTCGCTGGCGGTGTATCTGCTGGACGGCGGCAAGCGCCACGCGCAGCTGGATTCGGCGAAGGAGGCCACGGCGGAGGCAGGGGCACGCTATCGCAGCGTGGTGCTGGCGTCGTTCCGGCAGGTGGAAGACAACCTCACGTTGCTCGACGATCTGGGCACCGCGACGAATCAGCAGCAGGACGCCGCCAATGCCGCCCAAACCGCGCTCAACCTGGCGCTCGCGCGCTATCAGCGCGGCGCGGTGAGCTACCTGGATGTGGTCGAGGCTCAATCGGCCGAGCTGGAATCGCAACGCAGTGTCATCGCGCTTCGCACGCGGCAACTGGATGCGAATGTCGACCTCATTCACGCGCTCGGCGGCGGCTGGACCACGGACGACCTGAAGGCCGGTTGAATTTCATACAACAAGGACAGCAACGTCATGAACCTGCTTGACATGATCGATTTCCCGAGCAATCTGCGCGATCTGGATGAGCGTGAGCTTCAGCGCCTCGTGGACGAGGTTCGGGAATTCGTGATCGAAAGTGTGTCGAGTACCGGCGGCCACCTGGCATCGAACCTCGGTGTGGTGGAGTTGTCGGTTGCCCTTCACTATGTATTCGACACGCCGCAAGATCGCCTGGTGTGGGACGTGGGGCACCAATGCTACCCGCACAAGATCCTGACGGGCCGAAAAGCGGCCATGGCAAGCGTGCGGAAAGTGGGCGGGATGGCCGGTTTCCCCGCGCGCGAAGAGTCGCCTTACGACGCGTTCGGTGTCGGGCACGCCGGCACGTCGATTTCGGCGGCGGTCGGCATGGCCCTGGGCCTGCGCGGTCGGGACGCCCGCGTCGTTGCGGTGATCGGCGATGGCTCATTGTCCGCGGGGATGGCGTATGAAGCGCTGAATCACGCAGGGTCCTGCGAAACGCTGCCGCTGACGATCGTTCTGAATGACAACCGCATGTCGATTTCACCGGCGGTCGGCGGACTGAATGATCATCTCGAGGCGCTGGTTACGCGCTGGCGCGACGAAGCGAACGTCCCCATATCCACGCTATTCGAAACGCTAGGTCTGGACTACGTCGGTCCCATCGATGGCCACGATATGGCGAATCTACTCGCCACGCTGCGGGACGCGAAGACACGCAACCGGCCGCACGTCATCCACGTGGTGACGAAGAAAGGAAAAGGTTATCGACCTGCGGAACTGGACCCCGTTGCGTACCACGGGCCGAGCCCGTTCAAACCCGATACCGGGTTGGTGCGCAAGAAGGGCGGCAAGCTGACCTATAGCCAGGTATTCGGTCAATGGTTGTGCGACGCGGCGGCAACGGATGAGCGCATCTTGCGATACCCGCGGGCGACAACGGGATCTGAAGTCATTGAGCAGACGAAAGAAACACTGCCGCTCGGAAGAGGCATGGTTTGCCGCGTCTCCGGCAAGCGGGACAGCGCGCGGGTGGCGTTTCTCGCGTTCGGGCCCTTGCTCTCGGTCGCGATGGAAGTCGCAAGGGAGATCGATGCGACCGTGGTCGATATGCGCTTCGTCAAACCGCTCGATGAAGACTTGCTGCTGACGGTTGCCAACGAGCACGAGGTGATCGTGACGATCGAAGAGGGCACCGTGCTTGGCGGCGCGGGCGCCGCATGCGCCGAGCGGATCGCGGCGGAAGGGTGGGCCGTACGCATGCTGCGGCTCGGACTTCCCGACGCCTTTGTCCCGCACGGCGACCGTGCCGAACTGCTCCGTTTGAATGGTCTCGGAGTCTCAGGCGTGCGGGAAGCAGTCCTGGCGTTTACCGAGGCGGTAGACCTGCTCGACCCGGTTGAATGACTGCCCCGCGCCTCCGGTTTGGGTTACGCGATGTAAAGAGTGAATTGAGGCTGGCCTGGTTGGTGGCGTGGGGCGTTGATCCTATAGTTATCGAGACTGGTTATCCAGACAGAGAGGTGAAAAATGAAGTTCGCGATGAAAACTGAAATCCGCCCGGACGATCTTTCGACGATCGTCCATGCGATGAAGTCGGTGGACGCCGACGCGAAGGTCGATGTCGATGTTGGCGCGCAAACCGTGAGCGTCGATTCGTGGTTGATGCCCGAAGAGTTTCTGGTTGCGTTCTACGACGAGGACATGGATGTCGGCATTGCCGAGTGGTAGGAAACAGTCAGCCGTCAGCCACGGTGGCCCGGATGCGACGCATCCTGGCCCATAAACAACCGTATTGCTGACGCGCGCCGCTTCAATCGTTGTCAGAATTCTTGGAACCCTTTCTCACAGTATTTCCAGGCGTACGTCAAAAGAGTGCCGGGTGGACTGTGCTTCATGCGGAGAACCCCCTGACGCTGTCGTCCACGAGCTGGTAGGGGACATACGCTGTTCTTGAGTCGGAAGGGAAATGATCCGTTGTGTTTGGCCGCTGACCGCATCAGCGCCCGTTTCCGTGCGAGCCTCGTATGTCCCAGAACCCGAATATTGCTCCAGAAAGCTCCCAGAAAGCGCCACTTCCCGGCGAACCGATGTCGGGCGCCGACATCATCTTGCGCGTACTTAGCGAACAGGGTGTCGATACCGTGTTCGGCTATAGCGGCGGCGCGATCCTGCCGACCTACGACGCCGTGTTCCGTTTCAACGAACTGCACGCCGACAAGCCCGAGCGTCAGATCAACCTCGTCGTACCCGCCAACGAACAGACCGCCGGCTTCATGGCCGCGGGATACGCGCGCGCGAGCGGAAAGGTCGGTGTGTTCATGGTGACGTCCGGTCCCGGCGCGACCAATGCGGTGACACCGATTGCCGATTGCAATGGCGACTCGGTCCCGGTGGTTCTCATCTGCGGGCAGGTGCCGCGTGCCGCTATCGGCAGCGACGCTTTCCAGGAAGCGCCGGTGTTCAACATCATGTCGGCGTGCGCCAAGCAGGTGTTTCTCGTTACCGACCCGGACAAGCTCGAACAAACGCTGCGCACGGCGTTCGAAGTCGCGCGCACCGGCCGTCCCGGGCCGGTTGTGGTGGATGTGCCCAAAGACATCCAGAACTGGACCGGCACCTGGCAGGGGCACGGCACGCTGGCGTTTCGCGGCTACTCCGACCGCCTTCGCAAGGTGGCGAAGGGAGCACGTCTCGAAGCGGGCAAGCGCGACGAATTCTTCGATCTGCTGGCGCAAAGCAAGCGCCCGCTGCTGTATGTGGGCGGGGGCGTCATTACCGCTGGCGCCACCGCGGAATTGCGCCTGTTCGCCGAGCGCTACCGCATTCCCGTGGTCAACACGTTGATGGGGCTCGGCACGATATCCGTGAAGCACGAATTGGGGCTCGGCATGCTGGGCATGCACGGCGCGGCTTGTGCGAACTACGCGGTGGAAGATTGCGACTTCCTGATTGCCGTGGGCGCGCGATTCGATGATCGGGTCGCCGGTGGCCGCCCCCATGCATTTGCACCGCGAGCACGGTATGTCGCGCACGTCGATATCGACGAAGCCGAAATCAACAAGGTGAAGCGCGCGCACTGGACTCATGTGGGCGACGCGAAAGACGCGTTGCTTTCGCTGATGCAAGACGAAGCGCACGTGCAAGCGCCTTTGGCTTGGCTCGACCACATCAGGGAGCTGAAGCAGCGCTACGGCATGAACTATGACCGCGCGAGCCCGCTCGTTCAGCCGCAGTTCGTGGTGGAAAAGCTGAGCGAGATTACCGGCGGCCGGGCTATCGTCACCACGGGCGTGGGCCAGCACCAGATGTGGGCTGCGCAGTTTTTCGACTTCGTCGAGCCGCGCAGCTTTCTCACGTCGGGCAGCATGGGGACAATGGGCTTTGGCCTGCCCGCTGCAATCGGCGCCCAGATGGGACGCCCGGATGCCCTCGTGATCGACATCGACGGTGACGGCAGCATGCGCATGAATATCGGCGATCTGGAGACCGCGACCACGTATGGCGTGCCGGTCAAAGTGCTGCTGTTCAACAATGTCGGTGACGGGATGATCCGGCAGTGGCAGCGTCTTTTCTACGACGGGCGCCTGTGCGTGAGCGACAAGTCGCTTCATCGAAAGGACTTTGTCATGGCCGCGCGTGCCGACGGGTTCGAATTCGCGCAGCGCGTCGAGGTCCTGAGCGAAGTCGAGGAAGCACTCCGGGCTTTCGTGGCGTTCGACGGTCCGGCTTTCCTCGAAGTCGTGATCGATCAGGATGCCGATGTGTTTCCGATGGTTGGGCCCGGCATGAGCTATTCGGAGATGATCACCGGCCCGTTCATCCCGTCGAGGGATGGCGAGGAGTCGGGGGGCGCGCGTGCAGGTCATCAAGCGGCTTCTGACATGTTCTAGGCCAGCATGGCAACGCCACTCTGCTTGTGAAGAGCCTTTCGTCTTTCCGCCATGTAACAAAAGAAGTTCTGGCTACGGCGTTTATCGAGTGAGGCCAGAAACCTATAGTCACTCTGATGGCTGGGAGCGATGCGGGGCATGGGGTCCTGCGGGCCCCGCGTTGTCTCTTCACTTGGGCGAGCAAGAATGAAATTGATCTATGTTGGCGATCCGATGTGTTCGTGGTGCTATGGCTTTGGCAAAGAGCTGTCGGCGCTCGTCGCGCGCGTGCCGGACCTGAAACTGGAAATCGTGGTCGGCGGTATTCGCGCCGGGGCGACCGATGTTCTCGATGCGACCGGCAAGCGTTTTCGGTTGCAGCACTGGCAACGTGTGGAAGCGCTGAGCGGCTTGCCGTTCAATCGCGAAGCGTTCATGGCGCGCGAGGGGTTCGTCTACGATACCGAGCCGATTTGCCGTGCTGTTGTGGCGGCGCGCCGCTTCGCCAGTGGCGATGCCTTGCTTTCGGTGTTCCGTGCGCTGCAGAACGGCTTCTACGTGCAAGGGCTGGATACGACCGACGGTCGCGTGCTGAGCGATATCGCCGTGACCGCGCTGGATGCTGTAGGCGTTCAGGTAAGTGCCGACGCGTTCTACCAGGCGTGGGAAGCAGCGGAAACGAAGGAAGAAACGCAGCGCGATTTCGCCCGTGCGCGAGCGCTTGGGGTCGCGTCGTTCCCGACCTTGATGCTTGAAGAACAAGGCCGGACTTACGCCGTGCATTCGGGCTATGCGAGCGTCAACGTACTCGAAGAAAGGCTCAATGAGATCGAGGGGCCGCTTGCCTGATCGTTCTGATCCGGGTTGTTCGAAGCGGGCTGCGCAAGCGTTTGCGCAGCCCGCTTCGAATTGACGGACCGAGTCGGGAATCAATAGGGAGTGTGATGCAATGAACGACAGCAACGAAATCGTCGAACTCGTGCAGCGCTATTTCGATGCCACCTGGCGCGGCGATGTGGAACAGCTGAGAAAGGTGTTCGACGCGCGCGCGATCGTGGCGGGGGAGGTGAATGGCCAGCCCTACTACAAGACGATCGACGAGTATCTTGCGGGTGTGGCAATCAGGAAATCGCCGGCCGAATTGGGCGAACCGGTCGAAACAGAACTGCTGATGCTCGATGTCCAGCAGAACATCGCGACGGCGAAACTGCATGTGCGCATGCTGGGTTTCAATTACTACAATTATTTTTCGATCATGCGCCAGCGCGACAGATGGCTCGTCATCACGAAGACGCTGACTAACGTGCAATAAGCGGCCGCCACGCGCCCGCGCCCCGGCGAGCCATCGAGGCCGGGGCGCGGGCAATGCTCAACCGCTTAGTGACCTGCGCTCTGGCCGCCGTCCACGTGCAGGATCTCGCCGGTCACGAACGGTGCCGAGTCGAGATAGAGGATGGCGTTGACGATGTCGCTCATTTCGCCCATGTGACCGACCGGATGCATCGCGCCGAGCGCGGCGTGCGTTTCGGGAGCATGCATCGGCGACTTGATGATCCCAGGCGAAACCGCGTTGGCACGAATGCCCGCGCGCGCATATTCGATTGCGAGCGAGCGCGTTGCAGCGTTCAGGCCGCCCTTGGTGAGCGACGCAAGAACGGACGGGACTTTGCTGTTCGCCTTGTCGGCAAGCGTGGTGGTGACGTTCACCACGTGGCCGCTGCCGTGCTTCTGCATCGCTTCGATCGCATATTGCGTGATGTGGAAGAAGCCGTTCAGGTTGACGTTCAGGATTGCGGCGTAGTCGTCGGCGGTGTACTGCGTGAAGGGCTTCGCAATGAAAATGCCCGCGTTGTTGACGAGCGTATCGACACGGCCGAAGTGCTCGATGGCGGCGTCCACCACGCGGCGAGCCGTGGCGGCGTCGCCGATGTCGCCGGCCACGGCGACATAGTCGGCCTCAGCGGCCGGCGTGATGGAGCGGGCCGTGGCGACCACGCGATGGCCCTGCGCGCGGAAGGCCTTGACGGTTTCGGCGCCGATGCCTTGCGATGCTCCGGTGACGATGACGACCTTGGAAGTGCTCATTGTGTGTCTCATAGTATGGGTAAGTCGGCCGGGTGGCCGTTCGAATCGATGGATCCGATGGAAAACCACTGTAGGCGTATCCGTTGCGAGTGCGAACACACACCATGGACAAAGAGTCTTGCGCCGCGAGAACAAATCGCGGCGGGATGGCGATTGCGCCCGTGGCAATCACTCAGGCGGCGGCCTCGGTCGTGTGGGACTGTTGGCGGTATTGCCGGGGAGTGAGCTTGAGGCGCCGTTGAAACACCATGCGCATGTGCGCGGCGTTATGAAAGCCACAGTCGAACGCGACGGTTTTCATCGGAACGTTGCGCTCCTCCAATAGCCGCTTTGCGGCACCCACACGAACCTGGTCCACGAATGCGGAAGGGGTCGTGTGGAGATACTTCGCGAAGATTCTCGATAACGTGCGCCGGCTCACGTAGACCGCCTCGGCGAGCTGCTCTATCGAAAGCACATCGGAAAGATGGTCGTCGATATGGCGATGTACTTTTCCGATAATCGAACTTTCATCGCCTGGAGGCGCAACGTAAGGATGACGTTGGTAGGGCTCGCTTTGCAGATTGGCGCCAAGACGTCTTGCCACCTGTTCGGCGAGCTTCTGGCCCCAGTCTTGCGCGACGAGCGCGAGGCCCAGATCGAGTCCGGCGGTCGTGCCGGCAGACGAAATCAGGCGTCCATCGCGAATCAGGTTCTTGTCAGGACGTATGCGGGCACGCGGGAATCCGCCGGCCATACGGCTCGCGTCGGTCCAGCGCGTGGCAATCTCCCTGCCATCGAGCAGACCGGCGCGCCCGAGCAGCCATGCGCCGTTGCAGACGCAGCCGTATCGCTTCGACTCGAGTGCGCGGCGCCGCAGCCAGTCCAGGAAATCCGGTTTCGGCCCGTCGTGCGTGGCGTGTGCGGAGCCTGTCACCAGCAGCACGTCGATGTTCGCGCGAAAGTCCCCATAGACCCACGGCACGCAAAGCTGCATCGCGTTCGAGCAGGCGACCGCGCCTGCGTGCTCGCCAACGAGGGGCACCTGATACTGGCGCGTCTCGCCGAGCAAACGGTTCGCTTCGCAGAACACGTCGAGCAGGCCTGCGATATCCATGGCCTGTACACCGTCAAGCACCACAATAGCGACTTTCATTTTGCACACCCAACCTGAGCAGTGATCCCGATAGCGCGATGGCCCACTGGAAAAAGGTTAGGCGTGCAGCGCCAGGCTGACCATTCTCCGAATGGCTGAAGCTGCATCTTGCCGGCATGTGGTCCCTCATACGCAGGGATGAGCCGCGTAGGTCCCAGGCGTGGTACGCGAAAAAGAGCGAGGCTGAAAAGTATGATTTATGTGGGTGCCTGCTTCAAAGGAAGTCATCGCCCACGGTGTGCAAGCGGTGGCGATAAGTCTTGCTATTGCTTACCATATGGCGAGCATCGGCACTTTTTCGCCATCACGAACTTTTCGAAGATCGAGCGATGAAACACGATAGCGTTGGGACGCGAAGTGAACAACTACCGGACTCGCTCGTGTACGTGATCGACGACGACGAGTCCATTCGTGGTGCGCTGACCAGTCTGCTCATGTCAGTGGGCATCGAGGTGCGGGCGTTCGAATCGGCTGACGAATTTCTCGCCGTGCAAATGCCGGACGTGCCGAGCTGCCTCATTCTCGACATCCGGTTACGCGGCGAGAGCGGCCTCACGCTTCAGCAGGAAGCCTTCAAGGAGAGCATTCGATTTCCCATCGTCTTCCTGACGGGACATGGCGATATCGGCATGACCGTCAAGGCGATGAAAGCGGGCGCTTTCGATTTCATGACGAAGCCATTCAAGGACCAGGATCTGCTCGACACGATCGCCGCCGCGCTCAAACGCGATGGCGAATTGCGGCGCCAGGCGAGGCTCGTCGCGGGTATTCGTCAAGCGTACGATTCGCTCACGGCGCGCGAGCGCGAAGTCATCGGTCTGGTCTCGGAAGGTCTGTTGAACAAGCAGATCGCGGACCTGCTGTGCCTGAGCGAGGTCACGGTCAAGATCCATCGGGCCCAGGCCATGCACAAACTCAATGCGCGCTCCGTGGCCGAACTCATCAAGAAGTTGCAGCAGGTGCAGCCGGCTCCGCAGAGCGCCAGATAGGCATTTTGCATTCGCTGCGCCATGGCTGCCTGCGTCGGCGCACGGATCTCGCCCCGCTAATACGCACTGTCACAAGAATCATCCGATAGTGTGATTGCTGCCCCCTCGGCGCGCCTGTACTTTGCAGAAAGATTCTACCTTTCTGCCTCATTTCGATGGCCACCGGACCCCAGATAAAACCAGCGCGGCCGCCTGCGACGATCGGCATGGTGGACGACGATGAATCCGTCCGGATGGCGCTGTCCAGTTCGCTGCGTTCGGCAAGCTGGAACGTGATCGACTACGCATCCGCACACCATCTTCTGGACGATACGCGCCGCTCGACACTGAAACTCGTCGTCGCCGATATCCAGATGCCGGGCATGGACGGCTTTGCGCTGCTCGAGTCGATCAAGCGATGGAAGCGTCCCATCCCCGTCATTTTCGTGACGGCGTATGTGACCGAGGACGTGCGCGAGCGCGCAAAAAATAACGGCGCCGCCGGTTTCTTTTCGAAGCCCGTGGATGACGCAGGACTTCTCGCACGGATTAGTGAATTGCTGAAAAAGTGATGCGGCCGAACGCCTGAAATTCGGGCGCTGCCGGGCCTGGCGAAACGGCGGCTATGCCGGCCGCCCATGCAGGCCATCCGGATGTATTAGACGCGCACGCGGCTGCATAGGACGTCACACCACATCGGACGATACCGTCGCGCGGCTTGCGCGCCTACGCTTTGAATCGTCGGGCAGGGCAAAACACTTGTGAGGTGCGAGATGGATCAGCTTTACATGTTGCGTGCATTCGTCGCCGCTGCGCGGTATCAGAGTTTCAGCAAGGCCGCCGAGTCATTGAATGTGACGACTGGGTCCGTGTCGAAAGCGATCGCAAAGCTCGAAGAATGCGTCCAGACGCGAGTCTTGCTCAGGACTACGCGGTCCGTTTCCTTGACGGACGCCGCGCAATCGTACTACCTGATTTGCTGCCGTCTGCTCGAAGAACTGGACGAAGCGAATCGGCGCATTGCGATGGAGCACGAGGTCAATGGCGGAAAGTTGCGGCTCGTCGTGCACCCCACACTGGTGAACGGCGCGTTTTCGCGGTTGATGCGGCGCTATCGCGCCATCGCTCCTCATGTGAGTCTGGTGGTTTCCGTTGAGGACCACGTCACGAATCTGTTCGACGGCCGTTTCGATATCGCCATTCTTCCGCCTCAGCTCGTCGAGCAGTCCACCGTGATTCGCCGCACGCTATTGCGCTCGCCACGCATTCTCGTAGCCGCGCCCGCGTATCTCGAGCAATACGGTGTGCCGGAATCCACTGCGGAGCTCCCCAACCATTTTCTGCTCGTCGATCCGGAAACGAGAAAGAAGAGTGCGGACTTCATCGAACTTCATGAGGGCGGCCGGAAAGTGAGTATTTCGCCCAATTCGTCGATGGAAGGCAACGACGTGCTGCTGCGCGCGGCAGCGCTCGACGGCACCGGCATTGCCACGCTGCCTGAAACCATGATTCGCGAAGATATCGATATGGGACATCTCGTGCACGTCCTGCCGGAATGCACGGCATCCGATAGCCGCGTTGAACTATGCCTTTTTTATGCTCACCGTGAACTGATCCCGGCACGGCTCAGAATGTTCGTCGACTTTTGCATCGAGTTCTTTCGGGCGCCTGCGAAGGCGGGTACCGATGACGTCATACGCATACCGCAAACGATGAAGCGAAGTGAAGCTCACGCGATGATGTCGTGACGGCTTGCCGCGAGAGGCAAACGAATTCGTTCTACGCCGAAGAGGTAGCGATGTCTTACGTATTGCACAACTGGATATTCGTTGGCAGTACTGCTTATGACGAATACACCTTCGTTCCCTGGCTCAACAGGAATGTCTATCGCCGCACGGTGGATTTGAGCCGTGTTTGTCTGCTGTGAGCGGCCGCGTGTTGTGCGCGAGCCGGATTCTCGATACTCCCATGGAATGGAAGGATCATTCCCGCGGTTGCAGGATTCTCTTGATTGGTGAAAGTGATTAATCTGGCCAGGCTGTTTCCCCGGAGGCGTCGCCTCCATCACCTTGCTAGAGAGATTGAAATGAAATTGCTTACTGCTGTCCTCTTCGCCTGTTCGCTGTCGGCCAGCTTCGCTGTCCACGCCGAATCCGTCGCTCCCGCGCAGACGGATGCTCAACAAACGGCCCAGACCAATACGTCCCGGGCGAATACGTATCAGGCGCCGCAGCGTCCGGCCAAGACGCAGGCACGGGACGCCAAGACCTGTGTGGGCCCGGCGAGTTTCTGCAACCTGTTCTTTGGCAGTTAAGGTCGCTATGGGTTGGTGCCGCGCGCATCGATCGAGCGCGATTGTGCACACACATCGGGATGAACGAGCAGTTCGCCCAGTGTGCGGATCGCTTCATCGATGCGCGCCGACCAGGGATGCCCGTAATTGAGCCGTATGCAGTTTTTTCGAATGCGCGTGACGCGGAAAAGAGCGGGCCGGGCGCGACACTGATCCCGCGTTCGATCGCGAGACGATGGAGCGCCATGGCGTCGATGCGCTCGCGAAACGTGAGCCACAGAAAATAGCCGCCCTCGGGCCGCGTGTACTGTGTGCCTTCAGGCAGCCACCGGCGAATCGCCTCGATCATCGCATCGCGCTGCGTCTGCATGGCCAGCCGAATCTTCTTCAAATGACGCTCGTAGCCGCCATGCTCGAGGTAGTCGGCAATGCCGGCCTGGGCGGGAATGCTGGCCGAGATCGTCGTCATGAGCTTCAGGCGCTGCACGCGTTCCGCGAAGCGCCCAGCGCTCGCCCAGCCTACGCGATAACCCGGCGCCAGGTTCTTCGAGAACGAGCCGCAGTGCATGACGAGGCCACGCCGGTCGAACGCGATGGCCGGCGGCGGATAGTTCGGCGCGTAGTGCAACTCGCCGTACACATCGTCTTCGATGAGCGGGACCTCGTGTTTCGCGAGCAGCTCGACTAACGCTTCTTTCTTCGCCGCCGACAACGTGACGCCCGTGGGGTTCTGGAAATTCGTCATGAACCAGCAGGCACGGATGGGGTGCTTGTCCAGCGCTTGCGCCAGCGCGTCGAGGTCGAGCCCGGTGGCGGTATCCACGGGAATTTCGACTGCCCGCAGGCCGAGCCGTTCGATCGCCTGAAGCGCCGCGTAAAAGCCCGGCGATTCCACGGCGACGATATCGCCGGGCTGCGTGACCGCCATCAGGCAAAGATTGAGCGCTTCCAGCGCGCCGTTGGTGATGATGATGTCCTCGGCCGGCTGCGAGATGCCAACCCGCATGTAGCGCAGCGCAATTTGCCGCCGCAGGTTCTCGTTGCCGGGCGGCAGATCGACCACCGTGCTCCACGGGCTCACGCTGCGCGCGGCCTGGCCGAGCGATTTCGCCAGGCGCGACAGCGGAAACAGCAACGGGGAAGGGAAGGCGGAGCCGAGCGGCACGATACCGGGACGCTTGGCGGCGTCGAGCACCGAGAACACCAGCTCGCTGATATCGACGGTGGCGGACTCGCCCGTCGTTGCGCGCGAGTCCGTCTTGTTGGGCTTCGAGAGCGGCGCGACGTAGTAGCCCGAACGTTCTTCGGCGCGCACGAGGCCCCACTGCTCGAGCACGTAGTAGGCACGCGCGGCCGTGGACTGACTGACACCGTGCTGCGCAATGATTTGCCGCAGCGACGGCATGCGCGAGCCCGGCTTCAGGTTGCCGGAGCGAATCTCGGCGGCCATGCTTTGCGCGAGGCGTTCGTAGCGTGTCATGCGTGCCGGTTCTTCCAAAGAGGTCATGGGTGGACTCGTGCTTCGAGCGATTTTCTCATGGTGCGCACGACCGCGAATCCGATCTGCTACGGTCAATTATGCGTCGACTGCTTCTATACGCGCTTGCTGGGAGGGCGGATCATTGCGGCCAGTGCGCATCGCAGTCCGGGTCTGTTCTCCCGGGATGCGCCGGGATAACTGCGCGAGTGCCTGGATCATCACCTAAACCCGCAGAGCTTGCGGCTCTTTTTGCCTGTAGCGTGGCAAGCCTTTCGCCCCGGTGCGCGAGTACCGGGGCGTTTCTTTGTCGGGTTCTACCGGCGCGTGAATCGGCTGCGTCGCTCGAATCGTTCGCAACTGCTGATTTTTTTGGCAACGCGCAAGGTTGAAGATCAGGCTATCCGATCCACCTGATCGACGTAACCGGAGTCAATGATGGAACTCGTTCGAATGATGCGCATGGTTCTGTGGAGCTTTTTCGGCGTGCGCAAGAGCGCGTCGCACGAAGCCGATTTGGCCAGCGTGAACTTCAAGTGGCTGCCGTTCGTGGCGGTCGCGCTGGCCGCGATGATCGGGGCTTGCATACTGGGCGTCGTGCTGCTGGTCGCGCATTCTACGGGAACCGCACAAGGCTTCTGAGCATGCGGTGTTGCCGAAAACATGGGGCGGCGGCGAAGCATCGTGACACGCGAGATTGTTCGGCGTTTCATAACGGTGATTTCGTCGGCGCCGCGTTGATCTTTGTGGTGCCGCGCGTAATCTGACTATCAAGAGGCGCTGCATATCACGCGACGCGATTCGCCCAGTTTTCAGGCAAGGAGTATGAGATGGATATCCTCAATCTCGCCCGACAATCCGGCATGGCGGTTGTGCTCGACGCACGCATCGGCCAGCAGGAATACCACTCCGTTCACAGCAGCGTGGCCGCGCTGGAACGGTTTGCCGCGCTGCTCGAGGCGCACAGGCAAGCTGAATCTGGCAAGCGCGTCTGATTGAATCGTGATGGCAAGCGCCACGCTTCACTCAAACAGATTGCAGCCATCACGAAACATCATTTGAGGAGATTTTTGGTTCGACCTATTGTGAAGTTCACGAGAAGCGGCTGCCCCCTGTGGATCAACGGCGATATCACGGGAGAGGGCATGTCGGATACCTTCCATGGACGGAGACAATCGGATGAACCCCACGACCCTGCATGGGATTCGTAGCAATCCCCTGTTCGCCACGCTGGTCAAACGCCGGCGCAGATACATTGCCTGGCTGACGGCCATCACGCTGATTCCCTATTGCGCGTTCATTGTGCTCGTCGGATTCGCCCCCGCTTTGCTGGCCATCCGGCTTTCCGCAGACAGTATCGTCAATATCGGCTGGCCGATCGGCGTCGCGCTGATCGTCGGCAGCTGGTGTCTCACGGGCTTGTACGTTCGCCGCGCCAATGGCGAATTCGACGCGCTCACCGCTGAGATCCTGGCGGGAGCGAAACCATGAAGCGCGCCGGTCTTGCTCTCGTTTTCCCGCTCCTGCTGGGCGTCGCGACTCACGTGGCGGCTGCTGAGGTCCTGCACGACGTCGAACGGCGTCCCCTCAATCTCACCGCGATCGCGATGTTCCTGGTCTTCGCCGTGGCGACGCTGGGCATCACGTACTGGGCGGCGTCGCGCACCCGTTCGATGGACGACTTCTACACCGCCGGGGGCGGCATCACCGGATTCCAGAACGGCATGGCGCTGGCCGGCGACTATATGTCGGCGGCGGCGTTGCTGGGCGTGACCAGCATGATCTTTTTCCACGGCTACGACGGCGTGATCTACGCGATCAGCTTTTTCGTCGCGTGGCCGCTGGTGCTGTTCCTGTTCGCGGAGCGCATCCGGAATCTGGGCCGCGTGACGATTGCCGACATCGCATCGTACCGGCTCGACCAGAACCGGATCCGCACGATGACCGCCTTCGGTTCGTTGACCGTCGTCTGCTTTTACCTGGTTGTCCAGATGGTCGGTGCGGGGCAGTTGATCCAGTTGCTGTTCGGCCTTCCCTATAACGACGCGATTATCGTGGTCGGCCTGCTGATGGTGGTCTATGTGACCTTCGGCGGCATGGTGGCCACCACGTGGGTGCAGATCATCAAGGCCGCGTTGATGCTGTTCGGCGGCACATTGCTGGCCGTTCTCGCACTGTACCGGTTTGGCTTTTCGCTGAACGCGCTGTTCGAGCAGGCGGTCGCCGCGCACAGGAACGGCACGCACATTCTGCTGCCGAGCGGGCAGGTGTCCGATCCCATTGCGCTGATTTCGCTCGCGATCGGCCTGGTGTTCGGCACGGCGGGGCTGCCGCACATCCTCATGCGCTTTTTTACCGTGCCGGATGCGAAAGAAGCGCGCAAGTCGGTGTTCGTTGCCACGGGCTTCATCGGCTTCTTTTATCTGGTCATCATGGTGCTCGGCGTGGCGGCGATCGCGATTGTCGGCAGCAACCCGTCGTTCTATGTGGGCGGCCTGACGGGCGGCAAGCTAATCGGCGGCAGCAACATGCCAGTCATGCATCTCGCCCAGGCGCTCGGCGGCAATCTGCTGCTCGGTTTCCTCTCGGCCGTTGCGTTCGCGACCATCCTCGCTGTCGTGTCCGGGCTCACGATGGCGGGTACTTCCGCCATCTCGCATGACCTCTACCTGATGGTGCTCAAGAAGAACCGGGCCGATCCCGCGAGCGAGCGGCGGGTCTCCAGAATCGCATCGGTGTGCATAGGCGTGGTGTCGGTGCTGCTGGGCATCGTGTTCAAGGATCAGAACATCGCCTTCCTCGTCGCACTGACTTTCGGCGTCGCCGCCTCGGTAAATTTTCCGGTTCTCGCGCTTTCGATGTACTGGAATGGGCTGACGACGCGCGGGGCGCTCTCCGGCGGCATCGCGGGCCTCGTGAGCGCCGTCACGCTCGTCATTCTGTCGCCCGCCATCTGGGTCACGGTGCTGGGCCATGCGAAGGCGATCTTCCCCTACGACTATCCCGCCATCGTGTCGATGAGCATCGCGTTCCTGTGCGCCTGGCTGGGTTCCGTTACGGACCGCAGCCAGCGCGCGCAGCGCGAGCGGGACGACTTCGGCGAACAGGCCATCCGCGCGCAGACCGGCTTCGGCGCGTCCGGAGCGGTGAGCCACTAGAGAACGCCAACAAGGAGACAATCATGCAAATGCGTGACAACGGTCTGGGCTTTTCGCCCATCACGATCGCGCTGCACTGGGTCGTCGCTGCGCTGCTGCTGTCGATCGCCGGATGCGGCATCGCGCTCATGTTCACCGCGGACGACGCGCAACGACTGAGTCTCGTGCGTACGCAGAATCTGCTGGGGGCCGTGCTGTTCGTCGTGTCGATCTACCGGCTCTGGGCGCGGCTTTCTTCGTATCATCCGCTGCCCGTGGGCACGCCGAACCCCGTCGAGGTGATCGTCAGCCGCTCCGTCGCGGTGGGCCTCGCGCTCGCCGTGGTGCTTCTGCCGGTTGCCGTATGGCTTTCCCGGGCGGCAGCCGGTGTCGCCGTCGAGTTGCCGTGGGGATTGGCGATCCCCACGCTCATCGAGCCCAGCGTAGCGGTGCAACGGGTCGTGGATATTCTCTTCGATATCGGGGCGACGGCGTTTCTGCTGGGCTTCGCGTTGCATCTGTTCGGAGCACTGAAGAATCATTTCGCGCTGGGAAATGACGCCCTCAAGCGGATGCTTGGCAAACACGTGGAGCTTTGAGCGATGAGCGAATTCAAATCGGTATCGGTATTCGGCGGGAACGCGGTCACGCGACTGTGCGGTGTCCGCTATCCCGTCTTTCTCGGCGGCATGGCGGCGATCTCCGGCCCGAAGCTCGTTGCCGCGGTGGCGAATGCCGGCGGCATGGGGACGCTTGGCGGGCTGCGTTTGCCGCCGCTAGCGCTGCGTAGATGGATACGGGAAACGCGGGAGCAGACGGACAGGCCCTTCGGCGTGAATCTCGTGCCGAAGTTCGGCGGACCGACCGTGTTCGAAGCCCAGTTCCAGGTCGTATTGCAGGAGCGGCCGCGCATGCTCTCGTTATTCTACGCCGAAGACTATGCGGCGGACATGATCCCTCGTGCCAAGGATGCAGGCATGATCGTCATGGTTCAGGTGGGGTCCGTTGCGCTCGCCCGGCACGCGATCCGGAACGGCGCGGATATCGTCGTCGCGCAGGGCAGCGAAAGCGGCGGCCACCTCAACCGGGGGACGATCGGCGTCATGTCGCTGTTGCCCGCGATCTGCGAGGTCGCGCAGGGGCGTCCCGTGCTGGCGGCTGGGGGCATCACGACGCGCGATGATGTCCGGGCTGCGATGCTGCTTGGCGCGTCAGGGGTGCTCGTGGGCACCGCGTTCGTTGCGACCGACGAATCGAATGCGCACCCGCTATACAAGCAAAAGATCGTCGAAGCGAGCGTGGACGACATCGAGTATCGCACCGGGTATTCGTTCGGCTGGCCGTACGGCACGCCCCATTGTGTGATTCCCAATCGCGACAAATGGAACCTGCTGCGCTTCGTTGGCGGCGGTGCACGCATGATCGACAAACCGCGCATGGCGCAGAAGCTTTCGCTCTATGCGGGGCAGGGCGTCAGCAAGATCGACAGCGTGGTGCCGGCGGCCGAGCGCGTGGCGGAACTGGTGGCGGGACTGCCGCCGTCGACGGTTGCGGCGAATGCCCAGGCGATGCTCGATGGCCTGGCATACGGCGCAAGCCGTGCATTGCCGCAAGTGGAGCCGGCCGAGTGCCGCGCCGCATGCTGACCCTGGTGCATTCGACGGCGGTGCTCAGGCCGCTGCCGTCGAACGCCGCGTGCTCTTGCGATTCGGCGTATTCGTGCGCTTCGCTTTCGTGTCGTCACTGGAAAGCGCGAGCTGGTCGCGCGCGAGCGCGACAAACGCGCTCAATGCCGGTGTCGCGAGCGTGTCGTTGCGGCGGATGAAGACCGTCTTGACGTTGGCGAACTCGCGCGGCAGCGCGTGAAGGGCGATGGCCTGGCGCGCTGCATAGTTTTGCGCAACGGCCTTTGGCAACAGCGTCACACCCATGCCCGCGGCCACGCAGGAGAGGATGCCGTCGAGCGTGCCCAGTTCGAGCACCTGGTTGGGCACGAGCCCGACCTGATAGAACCAGTGTTCGAGCGTGGAGCGATAGAAGCAGCCCGTGCGGAAAACCAGCACCGTCTGCTGCGGCATGACGTGAATGAGTTCGCCGAGCGAGGCGAACTCGCAACTGCTCACGAGGACGAGCTCCTCCTGGAAGACCTCGTCTTGCGCAAGCACCGGATTCTGGTGCAGACCGCCGACGAATGCGCCGTCGAGGCGATGGCTTTCGACGGCCTTGATCAGCTCGGCGGTCGTGCCGGTGAGCAGTGACAAGTGGACCTGAGGATACTTCTCGCGGTATCTGGCCAGCACCTGGGGCAGGCGTATCGCAGCGGTCGTCTCCATCGAGCCGAGCCTCAGCGTGCCTGCCGGCGTTGCGGTATCGAGCAGCGCGTTGCGGCTCTCTTCAGTGAGCTGGAGGATGCGCTGGGCGTAGCCCAGAAACGTTTGCCCGGCCGAAGTGAGGACCACGCCGCTCTTCTGCCGGATAAACAGTGGCTGACCGAGTTCGGCTTCGAGTTCCTTGACGCGCATCGTGACGTTGGACTGCACGGTGTGCACTTTCTCGGCCGCCGCTGTGAAGCTGCCGTGCTCCGCCACCGCACAGAAAATCTTCAGCTGACGCATCTCCATGGCGAATTCCAAGAATCACAATTAATGATGGGTTTCATCACTTTCCATCACTTTACTGGATTGAATGGCGCGAGCACAGTGTCGTAAACGCGAACGGGGGGATGCACGTGGAGATGGTGTCGAGTACGAACATCGAGTGCCTGTTCGCCGGCGGGATGGGTTATCTGGACCACGAAGGGCAGCGCAGCGGCATTTTCAAACGGCCCATGGCCGGACCGGCTCGCGTGGAAGTGCACGGGATTGTCGGCGACGAGCATGGCGATCCGCGCATCCACGGCGGCCCGGAAAAGGCCGTTCATCACTACGCGGCTGAGAATTACGTCCGCATCGCGGAGGCATTCGCGGAGTGCGTCGCGGCCCTGGTGCCCGGCAGTCTAGGCGAGAACATCTCGGCTCGGGGGCTGTCCGAACGCAACGTGCACATCGGCGACATCTACGAGGTCGGCGGCGCCATACTGCAGGTCTCGCAACCGCGCAGCCCGTGCTGGAAGATTAATCATCGCTTCGGCGTCGAGCGCATGTCGATGCATATCGCCGAGGGGCGAATCACCGGGTGGTATTACCGTGTCCTGCGCCCCGGCATGATTGCGCCAGGCGACGCTGTCACGCTCGTCGACCGGCAAACGGAGCGCTTCTCCATCGACGAGTTCTGGAAGGTGCAGTTGTCGCATCGTCCGTCCATCGATGCGCTGGTCGAGCTGATCGCCGTTCCGGGCCTTGCGCCTGACTGGAAGCGGCGCCTGGGTGAACGGGAAAAGTGGCTGCGTTCGCGCCGGTGATGGGGACAACTAAGGCTGTTGAAACTCTTCGGTATTAGAGCAGGCTCCGGCGGGCGTTCCGTCCGTAAATTGACTAATCGGTACGATTGGCAAACTGCGCCTAAAGTCTGTCGAACCCGGTCAAGGAGGATCCGAGACTGGTCGACATGCTCCGATGCGAGATGTGTTTGAGGTAGGCGTTGACGCCCTCTGGTGAGCGCGCACGCGCCAGGGCATCGGCACAGATGTGGCAGGCGCCGCACCGGCGGCGCCCACCACGTCAATAGAAGACTGCGAATCCTGTGTGTCGCCTTATTTCAGGAGGCGTTTCCTGCATTTCCGGCTCGTTACTTCTGCTTCAGTCTGGCCGGCGTCCTGCTCCCGGCGCCTTGGCAGTTTTCGGTTCTGCGTCCAACGCTCAGTTTGTTCCTGATTTTGCCTCGCGGGTATTCCGCCCCTAGCGCTTTGACCGTTGCCCTGTCTGCGCCTCGTAACCGGTCGATGGGGTGAAACTCATGCGCAAAGGTCCCACAAAGCTTTGCCACCATAAGAAGGATGGAGACTGCGACTGCCGCGATTGTCTTTGCATTCAACCACGTTTTAACCCTGCTTTTCTTTCCCGCCTTCCTGGTGTGCTTATCCGCTTTCTTCCAGTTCTTGAGGATCTTTCTGATCTTTCGCTCTTTCATTTCTGGCTCCGAAGAGACACCCGGAGCCAACTGAGCTTTTAGTACATACCTTAAGAGTCGATCTTTTATTTGCTGCAACTGCCACTGAAGACCTCCTTGCTCAGCTTGCACGACGCCGGAAATTGGACGCCGGTTGGGTTGATGGGATTTGTGGTATTGCAGCAAGAACTACCGGAATCTGCGCGGTAGAAACCTGTCCGCTACCACATCCTAAAAGTAGCACGGTTTGGTTTGCGAATCGGGTGTTTTCGGCGCGATCGGCGCTCGACGTATCGTCGACAAGCCCGTCCGTTTCGGGCAACTCGACGCGGCTACCTTGGCGGTCTTGAGTTCTGCAAATAGCCAACAGTAGTCCGGCCGACTCAATTGCTTCGCGACAGACTCAATTGTTTCGCATCACGTCGATGATACGTTCGGGCGTACTTTCCACGTCACTGGAGATGTGAAGGTTATCTTTGCAGTTTACCTTCGCATCACCTAGAATGCGGGGATGACCGAACGCGCCCAAACTCCCCCTCCCGACCTCGCCGCGGCACTTGCCGGCGACCTGCGCGCACTGGTCGGGCAGCTGCGCCGCCGTTTTCGCGAGCAGGCGATCCTCGGCGACTTCACGCCTTCCCAGATGGCCGTGCTGCAGCGACTCGAGCGCGAGGGGCCGTCCACGGTGTCGAGCCTCGCGCGCGCGGAGGGCATGCGCCCGCAGTCCATGGGGACGCTCATCGCGCCGCTCGAGGCGGCGGGCCATATCAGCGGCGCACCCGACCCGAACGACGGGCGCCAAACGCTCTGGTCGCTCACTCAAGCCTTTCGCGAGTGGCTCAAGGAAGGGCGGGCGGCGCGCCAGGACTGGCTCTCGCGCAGGATCGACACGCGCCTTTCGGCCGCCGAGCAACAGCAGCTAGCCGCGGCAGTCGAACTGCTCAAGCGGCTCGTGGCCGACTAAGGCGAGGCGGTCACATGGGCGCTCCAGCATCCGGATTCTTTCGTTCGCTCAGGACTTACAACTATCGCGTGTGGTCCGCTGGCGCGCTCGTCTCGAACGTCGGCACGTGGATGCAGCGCACGGCGCAAGACTGGCTCGTGCTCACCGGGCTCACGCATCACAGCGCGGCGGCGGTCGGTATCGTGATGGGCTTGCAGTTCGGCCCTCAAATGCTGTTCATGCCCTGGTCGGGCTTCGCCGCCGACCACTTCGACCAGCGCAAGCTGCTCATGGTCACGCAGGCGCTGCTCGGCACGCTGGCCATTGCACTGGGCGTGCTCACGGCAACGGGGCTCGTGCAGCTTTGGCACGTGTACGTGTTCGCGTTCCTGTTCGGCTGCACGACGGCATTCGATGCCCCGGTGCGGCAAACCTTCGTTTCGGAGCTGGTGGGCGACGCCGATCTCTCCAACGCCGTCGCGCTCAATTCCACCTCTTTCAACGCCGCGCGCATGATCGGCCCGGCCGTGGCGGGACTCGTCATTGCGTCGGTGGGCGTGGGCTGGGCCTTCCTGCTCAACGGCCTGTCGTTCGTCGCCGTGCTGGTTTCGCTTACGCGTTTGCGCGTGGACGAACTGCGTTCGGCAAGACGTACGCAACCCGCGAAGGGCGGGATTGCCGCGGGGTTCCACTACGTGTGGGCGCGTCCGGACCTGCGGGCCATTCTCGTCATGCTGTTTTTGATCGGCACCTTCGGGCTGAATTTTCCGATCTTCATCTCGACGATGGCCGTGAACGTCTTTCACGCCGACGCGGGACGCTATGGACTCCTGTCTTCGATGATGGCGGTGGGCACCATGAGCGGCGCCTTCTTCGGAGCGGGGCGCAGCCATCCGCGTTTCATCTCGCTGCTGTTCGCAGCGGCGGCGTTCGGAGTGGGTTGCGTGCTGGCTTCTGTTGCGCCGGGCTACTGGTGGTTCGGCGGCGCGCTCGTGATGATCGGCATCGCGGCGCTCACGTTCACCACCGAAACCAACAGCCTCATGCAGCTTTCCACCGAGCCCGGCATGCGGGGCCGCGTGCTGGCGATTCGGCTGGCCGTGGCGCTGGGCGGCACGCCCATCGGTGCGCCGATCGTGGGGTGGGTCGCCGACCACTGGGGGCCGCGCTGGGCCTTGCTGGTCGGCGCGGCTTCAGGCTTCGCGGCGGCGATCGTCGCGGCCCGCACGCTCGCGCGGCGGGCCCACGAGAAGCCATAGCGCGCCGCACGGTTACCCACAAGCACGCGCAATCACGCACTATCAGGCGGGCTTCAACTCCACGCGCTTGATGTCCTTCACGATCACGAGATAGCTGATCACCGTAACGATCGCGTTGATGCCGACAAAGGCGAGCGCGCCGTTGAACGAGCCGGTTTCCGCCACGAGATAGCCGATCACGATCGGCGTGACGATGCCGGCCACATTGCCGAACATGTTGAAGATCGAGCCCGAGAGGCCGATGGCTTCGCGCGGCGCGGTATCGGCGATCACGGCCCAGCCGAGCGCGCCCAGACCCTTGCCGAAGAACGCGAGCGACATGAGCGCGACCACGATCCAGTCGCTGTTCACATAGTTGCAGCCGACGATGCACGACGAGAGCACCATGCCGCCGACGATCGGTACCTTGCGCGCCATGGTGAGCGAGCGGCCCGAGCGGATCAGGGCGTCCGAAGCCACGCCGCCCAGCACCCCGCCCAGGAAGCCGCAGATCGCCGGCAGCGAAGCAATGAGCCCAGCCTTCAGGATGGTCATGTGGCGCGCCTGCACGAGGTAGATCGGGAACCACGTGAGGAAGAAGTACGTGAGCACGTTGATGCAGTACTGCGCGAGATAGACGCCCAGCAGCATGCGGTTGCCGAGCAGCTGGCGGATGACCGCCCAGTTCGCGCCCTTACGTTCCCTGCGCTCGCCGCGCGCTGCGTGTTGATGCCCGTTCACTATGCCGCCGCCCGCCTCGATGTATTCGAGTTCCTGCTGGTTCACGCCCGGATGATCGGCCGGATTCTTCATGAAGCGGATCCACGCGAAGGCGAGCACGAGGCCGCCCACGCCCATCACGATATAAACGTGATGCCAGCCATACGCATGCGTGAGCCACGCCATGAGCGGCGTGAACACGACGGCTGCGAAATACTGCGCCGAATTGAAAATCGCCGACGCCGTGCCGCGCTCTTTCGCCGGGAACCAGCTCGCCACGACTTTCGCGTTGGCGGGGAAGGCGGGCGCTTCGGCCGCGCCCATCGCGAAGCGCAGCGCGAAAAGGCCCGCAATCGCGGCGCCCGCGCTGCCGAGCAGGCCAATCGAGCTTTGCAGCAGCGTGAAGAGCGACCACAGGAAGATGCTGCCCGCGTACACTCTGCGCGCGCCGAAGCGGTCGAGCACCCAGCCCGCGGGAATCTGCGCGAGCACATAGGCCCAGCTGAACGCCGAGAAGATGTAGCCCATGTGGATGGCGTCGAGACCGAACTCGGTGCGCATGGCCGAGCCCGTGACCGAGAGCGTGGCGCGGTCCGCGTAGTTGAGCGTGGTGATGATGAAGATCAGCGAGAGAATCAGGTAGCGCACCTTGGTGCGCCTGGCGACATCGGACTGCGTGGCGGTGCGGCTCAACGACATGTGGATCGACCTCTCTCGTGCGCGAGACGCAGGCCGCTGCGCTCACGCCGCGGCCTGCCTCTGCTGTCTCCGGACGGCGCGCCTCGTGCACGCCGCATCTACTTACGCAAGAACGCGCCTGACTCGCGTCAAGCGCGTTCTGTTTGCGGACCTGATTCGCTGCTTGTTCAGTCAGTTGTCAGAAAGTTGTTTGACATCGTGACTAGTTGTCTGAGCTAATCGTACAACGCCCGGGAAGCCGATGCAACCGGACCGTATGCCTCTTGAGTGGGCCTCAGGGTAAACTCGAATTTCAGGATAGTCGCGCGATTATGGATGATGCGGCCAAGTTGTTGGACAACATGGCGATTGGCCCCTCAAGACTCCGGCATTTGAGCCGTAAAGAAGAACACCATGGAAACCGGGGATTGAAGCAACATGCGCAACACGACGGTACGAGCCAGCCTCCTTGCAGTGCTGGTGATCTTTGGCGTGATGATCCTGATTGGCGGCTTCGCGGGCGTGTTCTCGCTCAGGGAGTCGAACGCCAGCGCCCAACGCCTGCATGAAATCGCGCGTCAGACCATTCTGGTCAACGACGCCTACAAGGACACCACACGCACGCGTTCGGCGCTCGTGCGCGGCTACAGCGCGCTCAAGGAACGCAACGACACGGCGACGCGCGACTCCGCGCTGAAGAGCGCGGCCCACAGCTTCGAGCTTTCGACGAGCGAGACGCAGGCCTTCGCCAATGCGCCGGCTTTCGACGGCATGGACGCGGACCTCAAGCGGCAGTTGCTCGAGTCGGCGGCGCAACTCTCGAACACGCTCACGCGCGCCACCGACGCACTGCGCAACGGCGACACGGCCGCGTACGTGGCAGTGAACGACACCGACATCACCGCCGCGGGCGCAGCCTATTCGGTGAACGTGGAGAAGTTCCAGAAGCTCGCCAACGCGCTCGCCGAGGCGACGCTCGACGACGGCAACGCGCGCTATGGATGGATCGTCACGCTCGTGGGCGTGGGCGTGGCCATCGCGCTGGCGCTCGTCGTCGTCACGTATTTCGCCTTGCAGCGCATCGTGTCGCGCCCGCTGGCCGACGCCGCGGCCGTGCTCGATCGCATTGCCTCGAATGATCTCACCGTGCGCGTGCCCGAAGCAGGCCGCAACGAAATCGGCGTGCTGTTCGCGGCCATGCGACGGATGCAGGCGGGGCTCTCGCACACCGTGGCCGGAGTGCGCGACAGTTGTGACGCAATTCACACGGCCGCGCGCGAGATTGCGGCGGGCAATCTCGATCTGTCGAGCCGCACGGAAGAACAGTCCGCCTCGCTCGAAGAAACGGCCGCGAGTATGGAAGAACTCACCTCCACGGTGAAGCAGAACTCCGTGAACGCATCCGAGGCCAGCACGCTCGCCACGGGCGCGGCCGAACTCGCGCAGCGCGGCGGCGACGTGGTGGGACGCGCCGTGCAGACCATGCAGGACATCAGCGCCAGCTCGCAGAAGATTGCCGAGATCACGAGCATGATCGACAGCATCGCGTTCCAGACCAATATTCTTGCGCTCAACGCCGCCGTGGAATCGGCGCGCGCGGGCGAGCAGGGACGCGGCTTCGCCGTGGTCGCGGGCGAAGTGCGCACGCTCGCGCAGCGCAGTGCAGGCGCCGCGCGCGAGATCAAGGAGCTGATCGGCGCTTCGATGGAAGACGTGCGCAACGGCAACGCGCTCGTCGCGCAGGCAGGCGAGGCGATGAGCGAGATCGTCAACTCGGTACGCAACGTCGCCACCATCATGGCCGAGATCACGACGGCCACCGCCGAGCAGAGCACGGGCATTCAGCAGGTGGGCATGGCCGTGAGCCAGATGGATCAGGTCACGCAGCAGAACGCCGCGCTCGTCGAGCAGGCCGCTGCCGCCGCAAGCGCGCTCGAGCATCAGGCGCAATCGATGAAGGAAGCAGTTTCGGTGTTCCGCGTCGGCGCGCTTGCGTGAAGATGGATATGCGCAAGACCAATCAATAGAACTAACAAACCAGAAAGGACGACATGAAGAAGAAGGCAATCTTGCGCAGCGTGGTGGGTGCCGCTTTGGGCCTCGCGGCATCGGCGGCCGTGCATGCGGCTAGCTACGTGTACGTGTCGAACGCCGACAGCCAGGACATTTCGGTGTTTCGCCTCGATGCGCAAAACGGCGCGCTGGCCGCGGTCGAGACCGTGCCTGTGGGCGGCACGGTGATGCCGATGGCGTTCTCGCCCGATCATCACCATTTGTACGCGGCGCTGCGCTCGAAGCCGTATCGCGTGGTGAGCTTCGCCGTGAATCCGCTCGACGGCCGTCTCGTCGAACTCGGCCGTGCGCCGCTCGCCGAGAGCATGGCCTATGTCTCCACTGATGGCACGGGGCGCTATCTGCTTTCCGCTTCGTACGGCGGCAATTTGCTGGCGGTCAACCCCATCGGCGAAAACGGCGTGGCGGGCGACGTGCAGCAAACCGTGAAGACAGGCCCGATGGCGCACATCATTCGCACCTCGCCGGACAACCGCTATGCGTTCGCGTCGGTGCTCGGCGCCGACGCCTGGCTGCGCCTGAAGTTCGACGCCTCGACGGGCGCGCTCACCGAAGACGCGAAGCCCGCTTACTCGCTGCCGAAGGATTCCGGTCCCCGTCACTTCCAGTTTTCGCCGGACCAGCGCTTCGTCTATCTGATCGACGAACTCGACGGCAAGCTGCACGTGCTCGCCTTCAACGCGGCGAACAATACAGTCAAGCCGATCCAGACGATCTCGATCCTGCCCGCCGGTTTCTCCGGCGACAAGCCGTGGGGCGCCGACGTGCACCTCACGCCCGATGGCCGCCACCTGTATATCTCGGAGCGCACGTCGAGCACGCTGGGTGCGTACCGCGTGAACCAGCAAACGGGCAGGCTCACGCGCATCGGCACGTACGCCACCGAGAAGCAGCCGCGCGGCTTCAATATCGATCCGTCGGGCCAGTATCTGCTTGCCGTGGGCCAACTCTCGCCCACGCTGAGCGCGTACCGCATCGATGTGAAGAGCGGTGCGCTGCATGAGCTTGGCAAGTACCCGGTGGGCAAGGGTGCGAACTGGGTCGAAGTGGTGGATTTCGACGGTTCGAACGACTAGGGAGGGTCTGCACCACTCCTTTTTGGAGCACTGATTTTTTACTAGTGAGTCGTATTAGCCGTAAGAGCCTGCTGGCAGACTGGTCGTCCGCTCTTGAGGCGTGACGACATCCGTGTGCCGCGACTCGCGGCCTGAACCTCAGTTTCAGGCATTGCGTAAAGCCTTGCGTGCCATCCAGAGGTTGCCCAGGGCGAACAGTTTCGTGATCTGCGCGGTGTTCTTCAATAACCCTCGGTACCGGGTCTTCGTATAGCCAGATTGCTGCTTGAGCACGCGGAGCGGATGTTCAACCTTGGCGCTGATGCCCGCTTTCAAGCGTTCAATCTAGTCGGATATCGCGTCCAGACGATCGTTCAGGGCCAGTTGTCGACGCTGGCGTGTCCGCATCGCGACATGCCAGCGAACCGGGTTCGTCTGGCATCGCGTTTCGATACCCTGATAGCCGGCGTCGGCGTACACACCCGTTTCCTGACCGTGTTCAGCGGAGGCAGGCATTGCCGTCGTTAGAGCGGCGTGCGCAACATTGAAGCGCCGGCCACCGACGTCGCCGTACTTGCCTGGACACCATCCGATGCGGCCAAGGGACGCCGAATCGTTAATTCGAAGTCCTATATACCTGGCGCGTCGTATATCGCACGCGTAATCACGGTGCTAACGAGTCAGCACTGGCGTACCTGAACTGCGCAGGCCTCGCGCGTTCGTCTGCGTTTGAGGCCACGCCTACGACATCGCGGATAGCGATTACTGCACGTGTTGACCGTGCCGGAGCACAAGGCGACGCGCGGACTCTTGTCCTGAAGGGGCGAACTGGCGGCGCGCTCTCGCCGAATCGCTGTTCTACCCGGGGAACTTGTGAAAGGCTCCCCCTTTCACTCGATTGCGCAGCCATTACCGCTCAATCGCATCTCGAAAAATGAGATGAGTCAAATTTGTCATTGTTTGACATAACCGTTGATTAATTCCGACGTCTCCGTTCAATATGATTGACGCGTTTCCGTTCCCACCCCTAGATTTCGGTGCCGATAGCTGCGAAAGCAACGATCTCACCTCGTGCCTTTCACCCGGAATGGGATGTGTGAATGAATGCTGTGACGAAAAGCTTCACCGATGCTCTGCGCCACCCGAGCGCGCGTCTGAGCCAGCGTCTGCGGGTCTGGGTCGGGATTCTCGAACACGACCTCGATGTGGTGAAGTTCCGGGTGCGCGGGGGATTCTGCAAGGACTATACGGCAGATGTGACGGTGACCTCGTCGCAGCTCGATCTCGACGGCAAAGAGTACGTCGGACGGCGCGCGGGGTTGCAGATCGACGAACGCGTGGCGGTGCCCTCGGTCAGCTATGTCGAACCCGTCGATCATGAAGCAGCTATCTTCAACGGCGTGATCACGCGCATCGAGCGTATCGGCGTAAGTCGCGACGAAGCCACCTACCGGCTGCGCATCGAGCCGCGCTTTGCCGCTCTCTGCAAGCGGATCATCAAGTCCGATACCTTCAAGGACGTGACGCTGCAGGAGATGATCCGGCAGGCACTGGTCGACCGCAAAAACTTCGACGCCTTCGACGTGGAATTCCAGATCGAAGGGCTGCTGGAGAAGATGGAACAGGTGGTGATGTATGAGGAGTCCCTATGGAGCTTCATCACCCGACACTGCCGCCGCAAGGGCGTTTTCTGGTTCTACAAGCAGGGGCGCGGCAAGAGTGGCCAGCTCGATACGATTGTCTTTGCCAATAATCCGCGTGCCTATATTCGTTCGGTCGAGGTTCCGCTCATCGCGGATTCGGGCCTCTCGGCCGGGTGCCACGAAGCGGTGCTGTCGCTCAATGACGCGCGTACCCTCGTGCCCGCCACGATTGAGCTGTATGAGCGCAACTACCGCACGCCGGACGATCCGCTACGGGCGACGGCGAACGTCTCCAGTGAAGCAGGCGACCGCTCGGTGTTCGGACAGGTCAGCCGCAGCGCGGAGTTCCACCTGACACAGCGGCAAGGAGAGGCGCTCACGCAGATGCGGCGCGACGAACAGATCGCGCGGCAGGTGACGCTTTCCGGTACGACGAACGCCTTGGGCGTTGCGCCGGGCGTCGTGGTCAAGACGACCAATGTGAAGGTGGCGTGTGCCCAATACGGGTTTGTGATCACGTCGATGGTCATGAAAGGCAGTCGCACGACACCGGCACACGCCCGCTTCAAGGCGATGCCCGCGCATCTGACGTACCGGCCTCGTTTCGACTTCGAGCGGGACTGGCGTTTTCTGAAAGGTCCCGTCGTAGGCGTTGTGACAACTTTTGATTCGACGCCGTACGGCTGTATGGACGAGCACGGTCGTTATCCCGTCCTGCCGAAGTTCCTGCAGGGCGCGGGCAACACCGACCGGCAACTGCTGAAACTGCGCCTGGTGCGTGTGTCCTCATCGGATCAGGGCGGTTTGCACGCGCCGCTGCTGCCGGGGACCGAGGTGCTGCTGGACGCCGCGCATGCGGACGTGGACCGCATGCATATCACCGGAGCCTTGCATGACTATGCGCATCGCGATCCTGTTCGGGGCACGGACGCATTGTATAGCTATGCCATCTGGCGCTCTCCATTGCTCGGTGCCGAGGTCGTTTTTAACGATCTGCAGGGCAAGGAGAGCGCACGCATTGCGACTGTGTACAGCCAGTCGGCCTTCAACCAGGGATATCTGCTTAACAGCAGAAAGCTTCCTCGCGGAAACGGGTTTGAGGCGACGACCCAGGGGTGGGGAGCGGTGCGGGCGGCGAAGGGTCTGTTCTTCACGGCGGACGCTGCAGCCGGAACGGATACGCCGCACCTTGAGATGCCTGCCGCCGTCGCCCAGCTCAAGGCCGCGCTGCAGCGTGTGACGGACCTCGCTGCGGCAACGACGCAGGCCGGGGGCGATCCGGCCGATCGTGCCACGCAGTCGGCGCTGCTCGACGGCCTGAACCAGCTGCGCGACGCGGGGTTGCTCGCGAGCGCGCCCGGCGGCATGGCGTTCGTGACGGCGAAATCGCTCCAGCACTCGGCCGGCGAAAGCGTGATTGTGACCGCGGGCAAGGACCTCGACGTGAGTATTGCGAAGCGCCTGCGTATGGCGGTGGGTGACATGATCTCGCTGTGCGCGCACAGGCTCGGTATCAATCTCACCGCCGCGAAGGGGAAGTTCACGGCCTCGGCGCTGACGGACGGGATGGACCTGTTCGCGAAGCAGCAGGTACGCATGGCCAGCGAAAGCGCAGACATTCAGCTGGCCGCGAAAACGAAGATCGCGCTCAACAGCGGCGGGGGCTCGCTCGTGATCGAGAACGGCAACATGACGTTCCATTGTCCCGGGGCGTTCACCATCAAGGCAGGCTCGTTCACGTTCGTTGGCCCCGATAACGTGCCGGCGCAGTTGCCCATCCTGCTGAAGAGCGAACTGAAGCTCAACGATCGTCCCCCCCATACGAACTGAAACGCCATGATCATCAGCCCTCCCTTTCTGCCCGAATCGGCCCTCACGTCTGACGACAAATCGAAGCCTGACCCGATGATGGACGCCGTCGACAAGTTCGAACTTGCGCACGGCATCTATCCGATTGCGGCCGACCGGAGTTGGCATTGCGGCGTCCATCTGGCGCCCGACATGCACGGTGCGGTGCATGCAATTGCCGACGGCGAGGTCGTTGCCTACCGGGTCTGCCAGCACGCCATTGATTCCGGCAATGGCAACGCGGGTTTCGTTCTGCTTAAGCACACGACCGAAACGGGCGGCGATCGCGCACTGACCTTCTATTCGCTCTACATGCACCTGTTGCCGCTCGCCGAATACCACAGCTTTGGATTCGACGACACGGGCTTGGCCGACTTCCTGCAGAAGCCATCTGGAGCGGATACCAAGGGACAGGTAACGCCTGCGGCAAAGGGGAATGGCCAGAAGGTTCGCCGCAAGGACACCCTGGGCTATGTCGGGCGCTACCAGGGCGTCACGTACCTGCATTTCGAAGTCTTTATGCTGCCGGTCGATTTCAACGCGTATTTCGACCATACGCAACTCGGCAATGGTGCGCCGAGCACGCCAACGACTTCGGACTGTTGGGGTCATACCTACTATATGATTCCTGCCGGGCAGCAGTTCCTTGCGTTGCCGCTGGGGACTGACGAACACAACAAGCTGCACGGCATTGCATTCCAGCCACGGCGGACAGATACGAACGCATTCCCGCTCATCGTCGAAACCTACTTCACCAAGGGAGCGAAGTACACGAACGTATGGAGTGTCGCCGCGGACGGTTCGCGCACGCTGCTGACCCCCGATCCTGTCGAGGAAAAGAACTACGAATACGACCTCTATCATCGCGCGGACGCGCTTTATGCCACGTGCCCGAGCGACGGGTACGAATTGCTGCGCTTTGGACGGATTCTTTCGACGCCGGCCACATTGACGGATCAGACTGCCAGCTCGCCGCCCCCGGTCAGTGGAGCGTTGCCAGGCAATCCGCATCCGGTCGCGATACCCAACCAACGTGCGACGTGGGCGCAAGTGACCTTCGCCCAAGGGGCACAGGGTTATATCGATATCAACAAGGCAGAGATTAAGAAGCTGTCCGACGCGGATTTCCCATCGTTCATGGGCTGGCAGAAGATCAGCGATGGCAATACTCCTTTCGACAGCGACGGATTGTGCGATGTTGACGCGCTTAAGAGAATCGTAAAGGACGCTGCAGACAGTGAGCAGCCCACGGCAGTAGTCAAAACGACAAACATTCAGAAGGCGGACGTGCTTTCGAGCTATGTCAAAGGTCATGACGCCGTACGCCAGGCGTTGCGCGGGTTTGTCTGCAACGCGCCCAGCGAATGGGATAGCGCGAACAACGAGACACGCTATGCGAAGCTACTTGATGAGGGGGGCTTCTATCACGGCGACGACGATGGATACAACAAGTTCCTCAAGTACCTCAAGGAGATCCAGTTCTGGGACACGACAGGGTTGCCTGCCGGACAGAAGCTCTGGTTCTTCCATCCTCTCGCTTTTATCCGTCATTTCAGGAAGTGTGTCTGGTTAAGCCTTCAGGAGCAGATTCAACTGCTACCTCGTAAATCGATATCTGATGCTGGCGGTCACATATCGTGGGTCGAAAGCAAGAAGCGATTTGTTGATGGCAACGACGATTCGAGGGGGCAATCGCCGAAGCGCTTGTGGCTAGCGCTGAATCAGATGTTTCTAAAGTACGGATTTAAGAATGACCTTCGGAAAGCCCATTTTTTGGGGCAGGTTTTCAAGGAGACCGGAGCTTTATGCTCGACAAGAGAAAATGGAAACGCAGATTACTTCCGGAAAATGTACGAGAGCTATACCGCGAGTGATGCGGCCTATGATTTCGACAACAAATACAATTGGCTTAAGAATCTTGGCTTTCTGAAGAACCGTGATCGCGCTACATACATAGCTCAGCGTCCTGGTGAGGTTCACGCGAAAGCCGTGGCTGGTGGGAATGTGCAATCGGGTGACGGTCCTCGCTTCTGCGGTCGCGGTTTGATTCACCTCACATGGCGAATCGGGTATAGCGAATATGGCAAGTACCGCGCCAAGGACTATACGACAGACCCTAACCCCACGCTGCTGCAATCCGACGCAGAGACGGCTGCCGATTCCGCTGGCTACTTCTGGGCCAAGACTCAGATCGATGCAAAAGCTGACGGCGGCGCATCCGATACCGATGTCAGGAATTGTTTTGGTTTGGTTGGCGGTGCAGGCGGTTTGGCTGCGCGGCAGCAGTTCTTTCGTTACACCTATTTCATACTTGGCGATACGCTAAGAATGCCGGCGGATAGCACATTGGAACGTCAGACGGAGGAAGGCGCGTGATCTGCTTTCCCCGTCGAAAAAATACGACGTGTTCAGATGGCATCCTCGGTTTTTCTCGGTTGAGAAATATCTCGGTTGAATTTATCAGAGGCTCGGTTGTTATGAATATTCGGTGGACTTCTACATTTCTTCTATTGTTGGCGTCGTTTTTTCTATTGATTTACCGGCAGACCTATGCAGGAGACATTCCTGCTGCGGTTCAGGCGGCGGTAAGTGCTCGTACCGGTGAAGGTCAAAAATTGCAGCCACCGATCATTGATGCCGGACCTGCGATGCAAGGAGCGTACATTTACTTTTTGACGAACACGTCCGATGTGCCGGGTTATACAAAAGATAACAGACCTTACATATTGGATGCGCATCTACTCTTTTCAGACGGAAACCATATTTGGCACGATGAACTATTTGATCGCTACTTGAAAGATGATGGTATTCCAGAAATTGCTAATGTCTTTTTTGCGAACGCCGATCGTGATCCAAAAGATAAGGAGGTGGTCATTCTCGTGCGAACGCCGCTCAATCACTACGATTACGGCGGTGAATATTTCGATGGTTACATTTACAAGTTAACTGGAAGCGCTCAGAAGGGTGCTGTTTTCGTGGGATTGCAGAGCGATGCTAGCGCACCCTTTGTGGATCAATGTGAATGTGGTTTTCGCGATGGTCACTCTACACATGCACAATATAAGGACGCTGAGTCAATTCGAAAGGCACTCGCGAAAAGATATCCTGTAGCCCCTAAGTTGAAGTGAAAGATGCGGGGATGAGTCTGGTTTTGCGGTCTTTGATTGATATTTTAAATCAACCAATCGTCTCCCACGCAAAAAACATCTTTCTTCTGGTCACGCTTCAAAACCGCAGTACAAGTGCAATGATGAAATCTCCCGTCCGCAAAGGCGACAAACTGGAAAACGGCGGCGAAGTGACTGGCGGCTCTGAATGGTTCGTAGTCATGGGGCGCCCGCTCGCCCGCAAGGGCGATGAGGTAATTTGTAACGAGCACGGGCCGACCGTCATCGACGAAGGCTACGAGGAGTTCTCAGATCGCGACGGCAAGTGGGTTGCCTTCCATCACTACCGCTGCGCGTGCGGATGCCGTCTTCTCTCGTCGCTGATGAACTTCAATATCGAGTAATGCCGATCGATCTTTCTCCCGCCGGACGGCCGAGCGCCTATCCGTGCCGTCCCCGGTTCTGGCCGTGGTGGTTCTGCATCTGGCTTGCCTTCAACGTCTTTGGTGTCGCCGTTGCCATGCTGCTGTGGCCAAAGGGGCAACCCGCGAGCGGAGGATGGTTCTGGTTCTGCTTTGTTTGCGCTCCTAACGGTGCGTTCCTGATCCTGCTTGGTATCGAGCGGGCGGGTTACGAGGGTCTCTGGTATCGGGCGCACTGGCGCAACCATCACCGTAGCCGCTGGCTGACAACGCGGCTGCGAAAGGCGCAGAAGCCTCTCCAGGTGCTCGGTGTCGGCTACCGCTTGCCGGTTGGTGAACAAAGCGAACATTCCCTTGCCGGTGCGATCGCCGCCGGCAAACGCATGGCCGGTGCGCAGATACCGCGCACCGGAGCCAAGCTCGTATTGCACTGCCGCTTCAAGGAATCGGACTGGATGGTTAGCGAGCCAGCAACGGTCGGTCCCGAGGTTGGCAAAAAAAGCATCGAGGTGGAACTGGAGACGAAGCAGGTTTCACTGCTGACGCTCAAGATTGCCCAAGCGCTGGAGCCACTGGGGGCAAGCCTGTACGCACTCACGTGCTACGAGCGGCAATGGTGGCCGCAAGTGCGCGTACTAAGCGCCTCGGGCCGGGAGCAGGGGGACGTGGCAATGGTCACCGACGCCCTGCGCATCGCGGGCCTGCCGCCGCTTGCGGTTCAGGCAGTAGCCGCAGCGGACGGCCTGATGGTCGCGGATGCGTGGCTCGATGCGAAGGAAGTGCGACCGCTGCTCATCGTGGCGACTGCATGGCATGAAGCTGGTCCGCCCGAAGGCAGCACTGAGGGGTGTGTCGCCGTACTCATGACGGCGGGATACTTCCGGCTGCCGGAAACAGTCAAGGTCGCCGCACTACTGCACCGGCCCGTCACCGGGCTCGCTGGCGAGGTCGAATACGGCTTCGCCAATGCTGCCGTATGGGGCAAGGCTGACTTCGCTTCGATTGTACGCGCGTGGATAACCCGCCCGGTGGATGGCTGCGACAAGGCGTTGCGTGCGGCCCATATGGACGCCATCCTGAAAGACGACTCACAGCGGCGCCCGGACCGCATTGCCGGTGATCTCGGTGATGCTAACGGCTGGCTGTCCATCATAGCGGCGATCGAATCAGGCGCGGCAGACGGCCCGCAACTCATCATTGACGGCTTACAGTCCGCAGTCCTGCGCGTAACGCCCGCAACAATCGATAACAACCGGAATACCGATGAACGACCCCAAGCTTATTCTGCGCTCGCTTGAGCCCACCACTACGAAGGAGGAATCCGCGCCGTCGCGCCGTCTGGCGATCTGGGGAATCCCCGTCGCGGCGCTGATCGTCGCGCTGCTCGCAATCGGCATTGTATCGCTGCGCGGCGACTTGGTCGGCGTCAGCGCAGGAGAGCCGCGGCTGAGAGCGATCATCGTCATCCTGTCAACCTTCGCAGTCGTTGTCGTCGTTCACCTCGTTCTGTTCGCGACTAGCGCTTACGGCTTCGCGGCGCGACTCTTTCGCAGTGAGACCGGAGACCGCACGAAGGCGGCGAAGCCGCTCAAGCGCGATGCGCGGTTGCAACACATGTACGAGGAACTGCGTGTCTCGCATGGCTGGTTCTGGCGCAGCCGTCTGCGCTGGCTGATGGTAGACGGCACCGATGAGCACGTCGATCAGGTGGCCCCCGGCCTCAAACAGGCGGGCGTCATGCACGTTGGCGAAATCGTCCTTGTTCACGCCGCGCCGGACGGTATCGAGAAAGAAGTGTGGCTCGGCCAGATCCGCCGGTTGTGCCGCCGTCGCCCGGTGGATGGCCTCGTGCATGTGGCTCGCGCTGAAGAAGCCAGTGCGGGCCTGCCCCGCGAACTCTCAATGATCGCCACCTCACTTGGTTGGGCTGCGCCCGTCACGTTCCTGCATCCGGTCGAGGTGAAGGGTAGCCTTTCTGAACTCTTCGACGCGGTCGGCGCCTTCTTGCGGAGCGAGTCGCGCAGGCAGGCGCAGGAGGCGGCCACCAGAGCGCCAGAGTTGCTGAACACAGTCGAGCAATGGTCGGCGGACGCTGGCGTGCGCCTTCATACGCGGGAGAAGGCAACCTGGCTGATGGAAGTTTCGAAGTACATCAGCGACCACGCTGAACGGATTGGTGAAAACCTGCGCGCACTCGCCACCTCGAACTGGCTGCGCGCGCCGTTGGCGGGTGTCCTGTTCGCACCGGTCTTTCCGGGGACGACCGTCGTGCCGGTGCCGGTGGCTAATGATGGTGACGACGCACCCGCCGGGGCCGCGACGGCGGTGCCGGCGGCCGAAGTGACACGCGAGCAGCCGCGTGCCCTGCTGCCGGTGTGGCGCCAGATTGCGGTCTCCATGCCGAACTATCGAGGTCGCCGCACGGGGTTGTACTGGCCCGATGCGCTTGCGTGGTGCGTCGTGATCGGGGCCATCGTGTGGATCATGCTGATGGTGATCTCGGGGCTGGGCAACCGGGCACTCGTCAAGGATGCAGAAACGACCGCAGCCCAGGCGCTCGCGGATACGCCCGGTACGCCGCGCGCGTTGCGCGCGCAGCTCGCGCTGCAGAATGAAATCGCGATGCTCGAATATCGCCAGCAGCATGGGGCGCCGTGGTACCTGCGCGCGGGCCTGTCGCGCAACGACGACGTGCTCGCTGCGTTGTGGCGGCCCTACCAGACCGTGGCCGCCCGCAACCTGCGCCAGCCGGTCGTGCAGGCGCTGGAAGGACAACTCGCGCAGCTTTCGCAGGTTCGCGCCGACGAACAGCAGAGTCACGACGCACAGCAGCTCGCGTACGACCGTCTCAAGGCGTACCTGATGCTCGCCACCCCGGCGCGCACCTACGCGCCTCTCCTGAAGGCGCAGATGCTGGCGGTCTGGCCCGCCGTGGCTGGCATGCGCGTGGGTGAATGGCTTGACACTTCGCAGCAGCTCGCCGGGTTCTGGTCGGATCACCTGAAGGCGCATCCGGAGTGGCGCATCAACGCATCGATGCAGCTCGTCACGCAGATGCGCTCGACCCTCGTGAACCAGATCGGCCTTGCCGCGAGCGATGATGTGCTCTACCAGCGTGTGCTTGATGAGGCGCGCGGCAAGTACGCCGATGTCTCCCTCGCGACGCTGCTCGCTGGCGCGGACGCGCACGGTCTGTTGACGACCGCGCAGACGGTGCCGGGCATCTTCACGCGTGCAGCGTGGGAGGGCGTGATCGAAAAGGCCATCGACGACGCCGTGAAAGGACAGCATGTCGAGGGCGACTGGGTGCTCGCCGGCGACCAGCCGACCGCCCGAATCAGTGCCACCGCCGTGGAAGGCGCGGTCGACGCGGCGCAGGCTGCACTAGACGCAAGGAAGAATGCCGGCGAGCTGAGAAAGCGCCTGCGCGACCGGTATTTCACGGACTACACGGCAGCTTGGGCGGCCATGCTCAACAGCTTCCAGTGGATTCCTGCGACCAGCTTCTCGGGCGTGATCGACCAGCTCACGCGCCTGACCGATGTGCAGACTTCGCCGCTGTTGGCGGTCATGAAGTCGGTGCAGTACCAGGGCGAGGCAGGCCGTCCCTCGCGGGCGCTGACCGACACTCTGGTGCGCAAGGCGCAGGGGCTGCTGGGCGGGAGCGACAGCGACCCGGTGCAGGCTCCCGTGGTCAATCCGCTGGACCGCACGTTTGGCCCGCTGCTGGCGCTGATGGGTGACGCCAATGGAAGTGCCGCCGCCGGGCAAGGCAGCGCGGCCAGATCAGCAAATGCGGCGGCGTTCAGCGGCGTGAGCCTGTCGCGCGTACTGACTGCCGATACGACCGTGCGCCTGAAACTGCAGCAGATCCAGGCGAGCCCGGACGCGCAGGCGATGGCGCGCTCGATCGCACAGGCGATCTTCCAGGGCAAGCTCTCCGATCTGTCGCAGGCGCGCGACGATGCGGCGCTGACCGCCGCGAGCCTGGGCGCACAGTGGGCAGGCTTCGGGCAGACACTCTTCGTCCAGCCACTCGATGCGGCCTGGCAGGCGGTCCTGCAGCCCGCCGCTGCGAGCCTGAACGACGCATGGCGCGCTGCCGTGGCAGCCCCGTTCCAGTCGTCGTTTGCCTCACGCTACCCATTCGCGTCGACAAGTGCCGATGCGTCCTTTGCCGAATTCGGTCGCTACGTGCGCCCCGACACGGGACTCATCAACCGCTTCATCGACATCGAACTGGCCGGCGTACTCAAGCGTCAGGGCGACCAGTGGGTGCCGAACGAACTCACGCCGCAGTCGTTGCAGTTCGATCCGAAGTTCCTCGCGATGCTGCGGCTGATCGGTCCGCTCGGCGCCCGTCTCTACGCGCAGGGCGAGGCCGGTTACCATTTCGAGCTGATGCCGCAGCCGACGCCCACCGTGACGCGCACGGAACTGACGGTCGACAGTCATCAGGTCGTCTACTTCAATCAGCACGAAGCGTGGTCGCCGCTGGCATGGCCTGGCAATGGCCTGAACGGCCATGCGTCGTTGAACTGGCAGTCGCTGGATGCGGGCACGCGCATCGCATTCGACGCGACAGGTGACTGGGCATTCCTGCGCATGCTTGAAAAGGCCCGCGTGAAGCCGCTCGACGATACGCGCTTCGAGCTGGTCTGGAACGGCGGGGCAGGTGGCGACGCGGCGAAGGCCGTTTCCGCGGCATCTGCAGCGGCCAGCACTGCCAGCGATAGTGCTGAGGGCAAGACGGCACCGCTGCGCTACGTGCTGCGCACGCAGGCGGGAGCCGGACCGCTCGACTTGCTGAAGCTGCGCGGCTTCCAGATGCCCGAGCGCATTTTCATAACGGGTCGGGCCGGGCAGATCTCCGGACTACCGTCCCTGCCACCGTTGCCCCCGGGGTTGCAGCCATGACCGAACCGTGGAAGCAGTACCAGGCCGACCGGCCGAATCCTTTCCTGACGAAATCCATTGGGGAGATGCGCTACGCAGGGCGATTGCGTGGAGATATCCGCATCTTGTCAGTGATATTCGATGCGCCGGGCGAAGGCAGCTCAGTCCGCCTCGATACGATCGGCGTCGCGCGAATCTTTGCGCACCGGCGCATGCGTTGCCGATTCGCCGCGCGACGCATCGACATCGCGAACCGCACGACTACCCGCAAAGCACACCGCGAGCGTCGCGAGCACCAGCACCCCGAGCGCGAGCTGCAGCCCCACCAGCCCCGCACCGAAGCCGATGATCGGCGGTCCCACGAGAAAGCCCGCATAACCCGCAGTCGCCGCCATCGACACGCCGGTCACGGGCGGATCGGTCGTACGCCCGGCCGCGCTGAAGATCACCGGCACCACGTTGGCGAGCCCAATGCCGACGCAGATGAACCCTGCCACTGCTGTGGCGAGCGCCGGCGCAGCGAGCACGGCGGCAAGGCCAGCAGCCGAAAGCAGGCCGCCCAGCGCGACCACGCGCACCGCGCCCAGCCGCCGTACGAACGCGTCGCCCCCCACGCGGCAGGCCGCCATCGCGAACGCGAACGACGTATAGCCGATGCCCGCGCTATCCGCATGAGCGGGCAAGGCGGTGCGCAGGTACACGGCGCTCCAGTCGGCAATGGCGCCCTCGGTCATCATGCACAGGAACGCGAGCGCGGCGAGCTTGACGACGCCCGCCTGCGGCAACGCGAAACCGCCGCTCGACGCAGCCTGCGGGCGCGTGCCTACGTCGCGCAGCGAGAACAGCGCCGCGCCGACGATCAGCACGGCGATGGGAATGGCGGGCAGCGCAAGCCCGCTCAGCACACCGAATCCTGCTTTCTGCAGCACCGTGCCAACGGCCGCGCCCGCCAGACCGCCCGCGCTCCAGGCCGCGTGAAACGACGACATGATGGGCGCATGCCAGATTTTTTCGATTGCGCTGGCATGGCCGTTCATGGAAACGTCGAGCGCGCCATTGAGCGCGCCGAGCAGCAGCAACGCGGCGCACAGCAGCGCCGCGTTGGGCGCGAGCGCAGGCAAGGGAAACGCGGCGACGAACAGCACGCCGAGCAGGGCGGTCGCGCGGCCACTGCCGAACTTCGGCGCGAGACGCCCCGCAAGCGGCATGGCGACGATGGCGCCGAGCGCGAAGGCAAACAGAGCGACGCCAAGCAGGGAGTCGCCAAGGAGCAGCTTGTCCTTCACACGCGGCACCTCGACGGCCCACGCGCCAATGCCGAAGCCGTTCGCCAGAAAGACCGCCGTGGTGGCGTAGCGTTCGCGCAGGGGCCTCATCGCGCTACCGTCACGTCGCCGCATGCGGCTTTCAGCTGTTTCAGATGGAGCTTCGGCACATCAGCATCGACGACCAGATAGTCGAGCGAGGCGCACGGCGCGATGACGAAGGGCGCGGATGTCATGAGCTTTTCCGTGGTGACTGCTGCCGCGATCTGGCCGCTTGCCGCGACCATCGCGCGCTTCATTTCGGCATCCTCTGCATCGAAGGCCGCGATGCCTTCGGACGGATCGAGCGCGCACGCGCCGAGAAAGCAGAGATCGGCCTTGATCTGCTGAATCTGCACGAGCGCCGTCGCGCCCAGCGCGCCCGCGGCCTGTGCGCTCACACGCCCGCCGATCAGAATGACTTCGATGCCCGGGCGCTCGAGCAGGCGCACGCAAGCCTGGGGCGAAGTGGTGACGACCGTGAGGCCGGCGTTCTCGGGCAGGGCCGCAGCGATCTCGACGTTCGTGGAGCCCGCGTCGAGCAGGATCACCTGGTTCGGCTTGACGAGTGCGGCGGCGGCGCGCGCAAGGCGCGCCTTGGCGGGCAGTTGCTCGCGCATGCGCACGGAGGCGGGTTTGTTGGCGGGCGAGATGAGCAGCGCTCCGCCATACACGCGCTTGCAATGCCCCGCTTCGGCGAGGTCGCGCAAATGGCGCCGGATCGTGTGCTCCGAGGTGTCGAACTGCGCGGCGAGTTCGGTGGCCAGCACGCGGCCCTCGGCGCGCAGTGTTTCGAGGATCAGGCGCTCGCGCTCGTCGGGGAGCAGGCCTTCACTGGCCTCCAGCCGTGTTCGTTGCATGGGTTTCGGTTCCCGCTTGCTCGTTGGCTTGCTCGTCAAATCGAGCAAAAACGAGCATAAAGTATCGTAAACGGGAAATGGATGCAACCGACAGCGGAGTGTGCGGCGCGCATCGCTTCACGCACCCGATCAAGGGGGTGGTCGGCAGGATATATATCTCGGGCTCGGCGCAACGCGGAAAACCACGCCAGAGTGGGGCGCTATGGCTTCGTGCTCTATCGCTTTCTTTTATTCTTCATCCGCGCTGTAGACGCTGAGGCCTTCTATCGGGTCCATCGGGGCATCCCAGGGTCTTGCGTCGATCGCGCGCATGGCGGCTTCGTAGCCCGCGCGCCGGCGCGCGGCAATGCCGGACGGCGTGAAGTCGATATCCTTCAACTGGTCGTCGCCGTCGAGTCGTGGCGCCGCGAGCTTGATGAGCCGCATGGTGGTCTCGCAGCCCCATGCCGCCAGCTCCTTCACATCGAGTGCGTCGCGCTCGTCAGCGGGCACGCGCTTCGCCAGTTCGCGGATCACGTGGCGCAAGCGGTGGATCTGCTGCTGGCGCGCGATATGGCTTTCGGTGCGGCTCGCGTATTGAATGTCCTTTTGCCGTTCTGCGATCTGCCAGATGCTTTGCGGTTCGGGGCCCGCTGGATTCCACACCTGCACCGAGAAGATCACCGAGCTGTGGCGCGGCTTGTCGTCCAGCACGACCTCGACCGGCGTGTTGGAGTAGATGCCGCCGTCCCAGTACGGCTCGCCGTCGATGCGCACCGCCGGGAACGCGGGCGGCAGTGCGCCCGAGCTCATGACGTGTTCGACATTCAGGCGCTGGTCGCGCGAATCGAAATAGCGCATCGCGCCCGTGCGGGCGTTTACCGCGCCCACGGTAAGGCGCGGGTGCCCGGCGTTCAGCAATTCGAAGTCGACCAGGGAAACGAGCGTGTCGCGCAGCGGGGCGATCCTGTAGTAAGACGCGCGATCGACGCCGAGATGTGCGAGCGGACCGAACCACGATACCGGGTTGGGCTGAAAGAACCCGGCAATGCCGCCGCCGATGATCATCAGCTTTGCAAACGTCTTGTCCCAGCCGGGCGCGAAGCCAGGCCACGTTGCTGCCACGTCGAGGCGGGTGCGGTCCGTGACGCGATGCCAGAATTCGTCCAGACGCTCGAAGCGGTGCTCGGGAGCGTTTCCGACGATCAATGCAGCGTTGATGGCGCCAATGGAAGTGCCGATCACCCAGTCGACATGGATGCCGGCTTCGTGCATCGCCTCATACACGCCGAGTTGATAGGCGCCCAATGCACCGCCACCCTGCAATACGAGTACGACTTGCCCTGGCAATGCCAGGCTTGCCGGCTGCTTCGCTGTCATCGATCGCCTCGCTGTTTTGCTCGACCGACGCGCGTTTTCGTGACCTGCATTCTTCATACGCGTCGCCGTTTTCTCCGCACCATTGTAGTGGCGTTCGGAAAAGACGAGCGTTGCGTGGCAACGGCCCAACCGGCCGCCGTCCCTCAACCTGCCGAGGCGATTTGCCCTTCGAACGTCACGCAGTTGCGGCCGCCGCGCTTGGCGGTGTACAACGCGGAATCGGCGAGTCCGTATGCCGTGTCGAAATCGGTGCCGGCCGGATTGTCGCTGACACCGAAACTGGCGGTAATGGCGCGACACACCGGCGCCGGGAACGCGTGATTCGCAATCGCTTCGCGCATACGCTCGGCGAGTTGCAAGGCATCGGCGATGTCGAAGCCCGGCAAGACGACCGTGAACTCTTCGCCGCCCACGCGTCCGATGATGCCGGTCTCGCCGAGAATGCGGCGCAGGCAGTTCACGATGCCCGAGATCACGCTGTCGCCGGCCGGGTGCCCGAAGTCGTCGTTGACCTTCTTGAAGTCGTCGATGTCGAGCAGGATCATCACCGCCCGATTCGCGCGCAGCGCCTTCACCGTGCGTTCGATCACGGCGCTGCGATTGAGCACGCCGGTCAGCGCGTCGTGCGTCGCGCGATATTGCAGTTGCTGCGTGAGCGCCTGCATTTCGCGCTCGGCGCGATCGCTGCGCCCGATCAGGCGGCGCGTTTCGCGCATCAGGCGCTCGTAGTGATGGATCAGCTCGATGAGCGCCTCGCGATGACTGTGCGCGTACGCCTCCGGAGCCTCGGCAATCATCCGGGCCCGCTCCAGCGCCTCGCTTTCGCTGCGGAACAGGTCGAGGTAGTGATCCTTCATTGCGTCCCGCAAGCCAGTCGTTTCCACGCGCGTCGTCCTCAAAGCATCCTCACGTTGCAACCGGGCAATCATTGAACTTGATTGCGGTGAAGTCGGTTTGCAGTTCCTCGCCGAATTCGAGGATCGTTTCGTCTTCTTCGTCGCGGTACCAGTTCACCTGCACCTGGTTGCCCGCCGCCGCGGCGTGATCCAGGGCGTCGAACACGCTGAACAGCATTTTCGTGCTCGAGCTGTTGAAGTAGGTGAGCGTGACCTCGACCGTGATCGCGGCGTTTTTGCAATCCTTGAGCCAGAGATTGAGCCGCTCGATGATCGGCGCATAAAACGCGGCGGCATTCTCGGGATACGATTCGCCTCGCAGTGACAGCACGTTTTCGTCGAAGCGGAAGTCGATTTCCGGCGACGTTGCCGCGGCGGCGATAAAAAGGTTTTCCATTATGTACGCGTGCCCTGGTCAGATGATGGTCTTGAGGCAAAACAGTGTGGTGCCCGTATCGTCTTCGCGTGGATGAAACGCGAATTCGAGCGGCGCACTGGCGTCGCGCGCCATCGTCAGAAAACCCAGTCCCGCGCCTTTGCTATCGGCAGGCGTGTCGGCGCGCAGCGACATCTTGTAGGCCTGCTTGATTTCTTCGATCGACATGTTGCGCAGCGGCTCCAGCTTCTTGCGCAAGTCGTCCACGGCCGCCGTGGCGATGGGATTCACGCATACCATGAGGTGGCGCTCGCCTTCGGCGGAAATGCACATCGCGCCTTCGCGTATTGCGCCGCCCTGGCCTTGGTCTTCCGATAGCGCCTCGCACGAGTAGTGCACGATATTGTGCGAAAGCTCGATGAACGAGGAGAAGATCTTTCTGCGCGTGGACGAGCTCAGTCCCGCCACTTCCAGTTGCAGCTTGACGACCTCGCTCATCGCCGCGACGATGCTGTGCGAGAAATAGCCTTTGTGATAGAAGAGCAAACTGCGCTTCTGTGCGATTTCGAAGAAGCAGCAGTTTTGATCCAGAATTCCAGACATATTGGTGAACTACCTCAAACTCGTGCGAAGAAAAGCGTGACATCGTCACGGCGCGCTTGCGAGCCTTGCCATTCGGCAAAGGTTTCGAGCAAGCGCGCGCAGATGAAAGAAGAAGCGTGCTCGCGCTCGGCGAGAATCCGGTCGAGCGTTCGGCGTTTGCCGAAGGCGATTTTTCGCGGACCGCCAATCTGATCGGTCAGGCCATCGGTGGAAACGAACAGCAGGCTGCCGTGCGGCAAAGCTATGGCGTGCTGGGTCCACGTGTAATCGGCGAGGCTGTCGACATAGCCCACGCCCATGCGGTCGCCGGCTATGCTTTCGAACTGTTGAGCGTCCGCACGCAAGACATGCAGCGCGACGCGCGCACCTGCAAAGTGGAGCACCTGGCTGGCGGCGTCGAACCAGAAGAACGCGGCGTCCAGGCCGTCGTTGGACTGCGGGGCGTCGCCCGTGCCGTTGATTTGACCGAGCAGGCCCTTCACATTGCGATTGACGGCTGCCAGCAGCGCGGAGGGGTTGCGCGGGCCGATCTGCTCGAGGGCCTGCGAGAGCGACGCCGAGGCGAGCAAGGTCATGAACGCACCGGGCACGCCGTGTCCCGTGCAATCGGCCACCGCGCCGAACCAGCCGTCGGCGAACGCAGCGAAATGGTAGAAGTCGCCGCCCACCACGTCGCGCGGTTCCCAGACGAGCGCGGCATCGGGCAACATGGTCGCAAGCGTCTCGCGCGAGGCGCGCAGCATGGCTTGCTGGATCACGCTCGCATACTCAATGCTCTGCATGATCTGCCGATTCTTTTCCGCCTGCATCTCCGCGACGATGGACAGCAGGCGCAAGCCGTTGCCCACGCCAGCGAAGCGGCCTTCGCGCGTCACGATGAAACCGTCGACCAGCGCCTTTTCGCCGACTTCAACGGTTTTGAACGTGAGGGCCTCGATGCTCATGGCCGCGTCGACGATCAATGGTTCCTTGTCCATGAACGCGATGCAGCTCTTCTTGTCGTATAGCTCGCGATGAAACGGCTTGCTCATTTGCGACATGAAAATATCGCGGTTGATGAGCCCGATGGGGCGATCGTTTTCGATCACCGCGAGACTGGCCATGTCGCGCCTCGAATAGAAAATCTCCATGACGAGAGAATTCGAATCCGAAGCGTCGATGGCGGGCACTTCCAGAGCCAGTTCTCCGGCGCTGCGCGGGCCTACGGGAAGACCCGGACGACGAAACTGCGCGAGCGCGGGGTGCATGACTATCCGTTCCGATTAATATGGAGAATCAGCACGCTAATGGCTATTTATGACATTCTCGTTACATGGACGAGAGTAAGCGCCTAAGTTGGCTTGTTTAATACACCATAATGATCGGTGAGTGCCACGCTAACGTTTGCGCGTTTTTTTCGCTTCCTTTTGCAAGGTTTCGGTGCATCACACTTCAATATAAATTCGTCCGTCTTCGACCCTGGCCGGGTACGTGGCGAGCTTCTCACATACCGGTGCACAAAGCGGCTTGCCGTCGCGCACGTCGAAACGGCCATTGTGCTTCGGACATTCGATCACATGGCCCATGACGAGCCCGTCGCTCAGGTGCACATGTTCATGTGTGCAGAGCCCGTCGCTCGCGTAGACCTGATCTTCCACGCGGTAGATCGCAAAGGTGCGTCCGCCGTGGTCGAAGCGCATGACGTCTTCGTCTTCGATATCGTCCAGTGCGGCTGCGTCGATCCATTGGGCCATGAAGTGTCTCCAGATTGATATTGAACGTTGTGTGCGCAACGGCTCAGGCTTCGGCGTGGCCCGGTAGCGGGCGCGCCACGTGATAGTAGGGGTCGCGTGTTTGCCGCACGAGCGCGGGAATGATTTCCGCGTAGGCGGCAAGGCTGCTGCGATAAGGCGGCGGCATGTCCGTTTTCACGACTTCGTGCAGGCGCGGCAGCGCGTGAAAAGGAACCATCGGAAACATGTGATGCTCGACGTGATAATTCATGTTCCAGTAGAGAAAGCGGAATACGGGATTCATCATCACCGTGCGGCAGTTGCGCCGGTGGTCGAGCACGTTCTCGGGCATGCCGGCGTGCTGCGTGAGGCCGAAGTAGAGATAAAGCCACGCGCCGTAGAGGCTCGGCAGGCCGATATAAAGCAGCGGCAGGATGGTGCGAAAGCCGATGCAGGCGCCAATCGCGATTGCGTACACGAGCAGGCTCAGGCGCGCTTCGCGAATGGCCTTGGGCCATTCAGAGGCGGGCACGAAGCTTTGTTCTTCCTCGCCGAGGCGTCCGCACGCAGCGGAGATCATGCGCGGCAACTCGCGCGAGGCGTGCTTGAGCGCGAAGATGTTGAGGGCGAGCGAGAGCCAGTCGGTGGGGCGCGGCGCGGCGATCTCGGGATCGCGGCCCACCACCAGCGTGTCGGTGTGATGGCGCGCGTGGCTCCAACGCCAGATCGTCGCGCAGCGGAATACCTGGAACGAAGCGATCTGATAGAGCGCGTCGTTCATCCAGCGCGTTTTGAATGCGGTGCCGTGACCCGCTTCGTGCCAGCGCGAATCGGCGGGACTGCAATAGAGCGTGCCGTAGAGGAGAAACGCGGGTACGGCCCACCACGAATGCGCGTGCCAGAGGAACCCGGCGAGCGCGCCGCTCGCGACGATGGCCGCATACCAGATCACGGTGTCGCGTATGGCGCGCGCGTCGCTGCGCTGCATCAACTGCTTCATCACGGGGCGCGGCACGGCGCACCGGTACCAGTCCGCGTTGACGAGGCCCGCTGCGCGCGCGCGTTCGCCTGCACCGCCGATGAGCCGGTAGTCCGCATGATGCGGCGCGTAGGCGTGAGTCTCCTGGTCGGCCACGAGTGTCTCCTTGAAGTGTTGGCAGCGCGCGGCGTGCGGCGTGCGGTGCGCTGCGCGTGTCAACACAAAAATAGGTGACGCAAGGCCGGGGCTCAACCGGAAGTTGACGAAATTTCGTCAGCGAGCTTTTTCGGCGGCGTCAGGCTGCTGCGCGCTCGCCGCTCGTTCGCGCTGCGCGGGACGTATCCGCGCCGTCGGCCACGACCACCGGCACGCGCAGCGCGAGGGCGCACATCAACTCATAGCCGATGGTGCCCGACGCTTCGGCCACCTCGTCGACGCGCACGTGGTCGCCCCACAGTTCGACGCTCGAACCGATTCCCGCTTGCGGGCACGGCGTGAGATCGACCGTCAGCATGTCCATCGAGACGCGCCCGACCACGCGCGTGCGTACGCCATCCACGGCAATCGGCGTGCCGGTGGGCGCGTGGCGCGGATACCCGTCCGCATAGCCGCACGCCACCACGCCGACGCGCATGGGCCGGTCGACCTCGAAGGTGCGGCCATAGCCGATGGTTTCCTGCGGCGCGAGCGTTTGCACGCCGATGATGCGGCTCGTGAGCGTCATGGCCGCGCGCAGGCCGAAGCCTTCCACGTGCCGCGCCACGCCCGTGGGCGACGCGCCATAAAGGATCGTGCCGGGGCGCACCCAGTCGCGATGCGCGCGCGGGTGCCAGAGCACGCCTGCCGAATTCGACACCGACTGCTCGCCGGGAAGGTCTTGCACCACCGCGTCGAAGGTGTCGAGCTGCCAGTCGATGTGGCCGTCGTCGGCGTTCGCGAAGTGCGTCATGAGGCCGATCGCGCCGATCGACGGAATCGCGCGTGCGCGCTCCCACGCGGCGCGATACGCATGGGGACGGAAACCCAGGCGGTTCATCCCCGAGTTCATCTTCAGCTGGATTTCGATGGGATGCTGCGGCTTCGCTGCCGCGAGCAGATCGAGTTGCTCGTCGCAATGCACGGCCACAGTGAGCCGGTACGTTGCGGCCAGCTCGATGTCGGCGGGTTCGAACACGCCTTCGAGCAGCAGCAGGGGTTTGGTCCAGCCCAGTTCGCGCACGCGCACGGCTTCATCGAGGTCGAGCAGGGCGATGCCGTCGGCGCCCGCGAGCGCCGGATAGATGCGCTCGATGCCGTGTCCGTACGCATTGGCCTTGATCACGGCGAAGGCGCGCGAGCCGGCGGCACTTTGTTTCGCCAGCTGCAGGTTGTGACGGATGGCGTCGGGTTGAATGCGGGCGACGATGGGGCGCGGCATAGGCGTTCCTGTGGGTTGGACGGCGACGGTCTAGTGGTTTGTGCAATCGTATTGATTTTCGTCCAGTTATATTTAATGTATTTTTCGACGAATTTGGTTGAAACGACTGTCGCTCGTCCCCGCCATGCATCCGGTCAGTCCGCCATCAAATGGGTATCCACGAGCGGCGCCAACGCTTGTGCGTGGACGCTCGCGAGATCGTGCTCGCCGCCGCGCACCACGTGCAGCGCGGAATTGGCGAGCAGGGCGTTGAGCCGCTCGCCCACGGCGACGGGACTCAAGGGATCGTTGTCGCCCCAAAGCAGCAGGGCCGGCTGGGTGATGCTGGCGATCTGGTTCGAAAGGTCCGTATGGAAGAGACGAACCACTCCGGGAAGGCGCTCGTGTCGCCCGCGCGCCAGTTTTGCGCGCCGAGCGCCGCGGAGTCGATGCCGCCGGACGTGACCGACGTCATCGCCGTACGCGCGGCGCTCGAGAAGCCGCAATTCGTCACGCATCTCGGGGGCGCTCACGTGTGTTTCTCCGGTGGGCCTGCAAGGCATGATGGGTTCATTGCGGCTCGTCCGCTGGCTGTTGCTCGCGGGCGCGCGATTCGAGTAGCTGGATCAGCAGGCGCGCTGGGTCGCTCAGCGTGCCCGGCGCGCGATGCACGAGGCCGACGTCGCGGTGGAACGTGTGCTGCCCGAGATCGATTGCGCGCACTTTGGCAGGCCAGCGCCGCCACGCCGACGTTTGCGGCACCAGCGCGACGCCCACGCCGTTCGCAACGAGGCCGACGATGGCTTCCAGTTCGTCGAGTTCGCTCAGGTCCTGCACGGTGTAGTGCATGCGGCGCAGGAAGCGGTCTACCTGGCGTCCGCCAAACGATGCCCGATCGTAGCGGATGAAGGGTTGCGTCGCCAGCAGTTCGGCCCAGTCGTGGCCTTTCACATGGCGCGGCACGATGAGCCGGAACGGCTCGCGCGCGAGCGTGGTCCACCGCAAATCGCTTTGCAGTGCGAAGGGTGGCCGGATGATGGCCGCCATGTCGATTTCGCCCGCATCCACGAGATTGTGAAGCTCCATCGAAACGCCGGGGATCACACGCGTGCGGCAGCCGGCACAGCGGCGGTGGAATTCGCCAAGCGCCTCCGGCACCAGCGCGCGCTGCACGGAAGCGATTGCGCCGAGCGTGACGCGCTCTGTCGCCGCGGGACCCGCCGCGCTCGAACTCAGGTTTTCATAGAGGCGGATGACTTCCTGCGCCTGGGCGAGGATCTGCTGGCCCATCGCGTTCAGGCGCGCGTTGCGCCCCTCTCGGTCGAACAGCGCGAAGCCCAGCTCCGCCTCGAGGCGCTGCATTTGTGCGCTCACGGCGGCCTGGGTCAGGCCGATCTTCTGTCCGGCCGCAGCGAACGTACCTTCTCTCGCCACCGCAACGAGGGTTCTGAGTTCGCGTATCATTCATCAATAATATTTGTGTATTGGAAAATTATATATTGATTTTGTTTTTGATTTGGCCTGTCTACCATGGCGGGATCGCTTTCGACGACAGTGGAGACACGCATGTCGCTTTCCTCCTTTCACCTCGCCATTCCCGTTTATGACCTCGCCGCCGCGCGCGACTTCTACGGCCGCGTATTCGGGCTGGCAGAGGGGCGCTCCAGCGCGCAGTGGGTCGACTTCGACTTCTTCGGCCACCAGCTCGTGATTCACGAGCACCCGAAAACGCCTTCGCAGGACCATGCGCACACGAACCCCGTGGACGGCCACGACGTACCGGTGCCGCATTTCGGCGTCGTGCTGAGCTGGAGCGACTGGGAGGCGCTGGCCGAGCGCCTCAAGACCTTCGGCGTGAAGTTCGTGATCGAACCTTACGTGCGCTTCAAGGGGCAGGTGGGCGAGCAAGCCACGATGTTCTTCCTCGACCCATGCGGCAACGCGCTCGAATTCAAGGCTTTCAAGGACATCGGCCAGCTGTTCGCCAAATAAGCGTGAAGGGTCGCGAGGCGATCAAGGCGCCGGCGCTGGCATGAACTTGAACGACGGTGTCGCCACGACATTGCCCGCCACCTCGCCTGAATACACCTGGCCCGAATCGATCGTGAGCTTCATCACGGGCGCGCCGGGTTTGAGATCGAGCTTGCTCAGCGTGGCGAGCGTCATGAGCCTCATGCGCTCGGTGAGCGTGCCGCTCGGCATCACCACGCCCAACATGCCGAATCTTTCGTCGACGATCTGGCGCACGGATTCTTAATCGTGGATCAATGCAAAGGCACCGGCGCGTTTTAAGCGAATTTTAATTCTCGCTCGACATAGTAAAAGACGCCTCCCGGCGCACACCGCGCGTGGAGGCTCGAACAATGGAGGATGAGATGCGTTTTCGCACTGCTATGGCGGCGGTCGCACTGGTGTGCGCACCGGCCCTCGCATTGACGGCCCAGCCGCTTTTCGTCAACGTCGACGGCCACCTCGTTCCGGCTCAAGGCGAGACCCATGTGGTCCAGACTTCTGCTGGCCCGGTCAAGATCAGCACGTGGAGCTGGCATAGCCCGAACGGCGCCAGTAGCATTCAGGTTCAGAGGAGCAGCGGCGGACCGCCGCCCGCGTGGGCGCTGCAGCAGATGCGCGCGATGACCACGCGGATGTGGGCCATGCAGGCTCAGATGCAGCAGCTCCAGCAGGCGGCATTCAGCGGTGAATTCGCGATGCCCACACCGATGCCTGTGCTGTTCGCGGTGCCCGCATGGGCAATGCCGGGGCCTGTGATCGTCGTCTATCCGGGGCATGCGCCAGCGCCTGCATCGGGACAACCGCCAGCGGTCGCACCGCCGCACGCGCCGGCTGTGAAAGCGTAAGCACGCGCATCAGCAGAGAGCCGCCAGTTCATTCTGGCGGCCGGCAAATATAATCAGGAAAGCTGAATATCGTAAGAGTGCAAGCGTGCTGGGCTGAACAGGCGCAAGCATACATCGCGTGAACAGGCGCTAGGGCTGCTGCCAGTGGAAACGATCGCCGCGCAAGCGGGCGCCGTCGCCGTTATCGTCGAGCTTTTTATCGCCGCCCGGGAGCGCTTCGAAATACGACTTGTCGTCTTTCTGGGGCCCCGTATGCAACGCGGCGCGCGAAATGCCCGGCGGGATGGACGAGGGCGAGGCGGGAGGCCAATGTAGCGTGGCAGGCGCCACGCTCTGGGGAGAGGGCAGATCCGTGTTTTCGTTCGCTGCGGCGAAGCCCATGGCCCATGCGGCCGGGACCGAAGCCAGAACGATCAGCACGGGGAACGTAGCGTGTCTCATACGCGGTCACCACGTGAATGCACTGACTGGGTCTGTATTTTATGACGCGACTTAGCGTATTTCCAGGCGCGGGCATTACGCACAGCAGCAAGCTGGGCGCGAGCGCGCTACCTTCGTACTTCGGTCCAATCCAGACGATTTTCGGTGATTCTTGCGCGAAATGGACATGGTCGGGCCGCCTGGCGTCCGTTTTGAGCACTATTTCGAGGGAATCCCTCAAATCCGACGAATGAGTCGCGGGTTCTAGGAAAAGTCGTAAGGGTTTGTTAATATCGCCCGCCAGTGAAAATGAGAATGCTTCTCATTGAAGTATCCGGCCAGCACTGGCGAGACGACCCTTCCAAAACGACATGAACAACCGAGAACACGCGCGGCAAGCGCGACGCACGCTGCCGCGACCGTTGCATATTGCAGCCTGGCTTACTTTCGCGACGGCTCAGGCCGCTGTCGCCCAAACATCGACGCAGGACAGCGCCGCGGCAAGCACAACCCAGAAGGTACCGCCTCGAGCCGCCATAACCGGTACGGCCGGCACGGAGCAGGCGCTGCCCGCCGTGAAGGTGAGCGCAAGCCAGGTCGCCGATTCGCCGCTGAACCTGAACACGCCGGTGAACAGCGGCGCGCTCGGCACGCGCTCGCAGCTCGACACGCCGTTCTCGACCACGGTCGTGACGGGCGAGAATCTGGCCGAGCGCCAGGTCTACAAGCTCGGCGATGTGTTTGCCGGCGACGCCTCGGTCACCAACAACAGCAACGCCTATAACGCGTGGGCCACCTACATCACCATTCGCGGTTTGCCGGTGGACTGGCAAAACGGCTTTCGCATCGACGGCAATCCGTTCATCTCGTACGGCATCACCATGCCCTACGAGCAACTGGAGCGCGTGGAACTGCTCAAGGGCCTGGGCGGCTTCATGTACGGGTTCGCGCAGCCGGGCGGCCTCGTCAACTACGTGACGAAGCGGCCGGAAAAGGACCCGGTCACGAGCCTCGACGTGGGCTATCGCATGGACGGCGTGCTGAGCACGCACGTCGACCTGAGCCGCCGATTCGGCCCGGACGACATGTTCGGCGCGCGCCTGAATTACACGAAGGAAGCGGGCAAGACCTATAACGCCGGCGATATCAACCGCAACTCGGTTTCGCTCGCACTCGACGGCCAGCTCACGCGCGACCTGCAGGTATGGTTCAACGCGCTCTACCAGACGATCCGTTCCAGCGGCCAGACGCCCGCGATCTACACGGGCAGCTACACGGCGTCGAGCCTGCCCGCGGTGATCAGCGGCGGCAGCAACCTGCTCGGCGGCACCGACCAGCACATCAACACCAACCTGCAGCTCTACACGGCGGGCGTGCGCTACCAGATCACGCCCGACTGGTCGTTCACCACCTCGGGCAGCTACAGCAAGTCGGCGCGCGACCGCAACGAGAGTACGCTCACGCTGCTCAACCAGGCAGGCGACTACACCGACGCGCGCTGGAACGGCGACGAAGCCCATCAGGACGTTTACTGGCAGGGCATGTTCGAAGGCAAGGTGAAGACCGGGCCGTTCACGCATCAACTCGTGATTGGCGGCGCATACCAGCACCAGACCAACAACTACGCGTTGAACTCGATCTATACGGTGCTCGGTAACGGCAATCTGTATCAGCCCAACCCGTGGCGCTTCTATTCGGGCGGCGGGCTCGAAACCTACCGTACGAGCGACATCACGCAGGCTTCGGCGTTCGTGAGCGACACGATGCAGATCACGAGCCGCTGGTCGGTGCTCGCTGGCCTGCGTTACACGAACTATAGTCAGAACAACTACGCAACCACGGGCGAAAAGACGTCCCAGTACAGCCAGAACGGCGTGCTCACGCCGACCTTCGCGCTCATGTACAAGCTCGAGCCGAACACGACGCTGTACGCGAGCTACGTCGAGGCGCTGGAGCAGGGCGCGATCGTGGACAGCATCTACGCGAACGGCGGCGCGATGCTGCGTCCGCTGCGCTCGCGTCAGTATGAAATTGGCATCAAGAGCGAACACGAGCGCTGGAGCGCAACGGCGGCCCTGTTCCGCATCGAGCGCGGCGCGGCCTACGCGAACGCCGACAACGTCTACGTGCAGGACGGCAATTCGATTTACGAAGGTGTCGAGGCGGCCGGGAGCGTGCGGCTCGGCCGAAGCTGGCAGGTCGCAGGCAGCGTCACGCTGCTCGACACGTGGTACGCGAAGGGACAGTCGTACAACGGCAATCGTGTGGCTGGCGCGCCGACCTTCGTCGCCGCGGGCCGCGTGACTTACGACGTGCCTTACGTGCAAGGCCTGCAGCTTGGCGCGGATGCGAAGTTCACGGGCAGCACGCAGGTGCGCCCAGCCAACAATCTCGAAACGGGCGGCTACATGCTCGTGAACGTGGGCGCGAACTATTTCACCCGCATTGGCGGCCACGACGTGACGCTGCGCGCGGCCATCGACAACATCACGAATCGCCGTTACTGGATGTTCCAGTATTCCGATTACATCGCGCCGGGCGATCCGCGCACGGTCAGCCTCAATGCGAAGATCGACTTCTAAACGGTCGATTCGCTTCAACGAGCGGGCGCATGGCGGGATTCCGGCATGCGCCCGCTTGCCGTTTTACGAAATCGGCTGCGAATCTGGCGTGGGGTTGCCGAGATTGTCGGTGGGCACGTATTGCTGATCGAACGCCGCCACATACAACGCCCATTCGGGGTCGCCCAGGTCCACGAGCAGCGCGCCGTCCTGCCAGATGTCGTTGTGGTCGTTCGCGTCGTTGCCGGCCTTGTGGATGAACTCGCCCTTCGAGCCTTGGTTCATGTGGACGTCGTGGATGCCGTCGCCTTCGCTGTAGAAGCGGCCAAACACGTAGATGTCGAGCGACGATTGTTGCGCGCGCAACAGCAGGCGCTGCAGCGAGGCGACGGGCTCCACCTGGTCGGAGCCGTCCATGACATCGCTGTTGCGCCATGCGCCCGTATTGGCGAGAAAGTCGCTGCGCTCGAAGTCGATGGCCGGCAGCGCTTCGGTGCCCGTGAGATCGGTCGAGCCTTCGGCCGCGCCCTCGAGCGTGGTCAGCACGTTGTGGTTGAAGTCGAACACGAGCTTGTACTTGAGCAGGTCATCCGCGTCCGTGGTGCCGACGTTCACAGCGATGTCCCAGCGCGCGCCGTTGACCGTCACACCGAAGTGCAGGTGATACTGGACTTCGTGTGGCCGCCGCGTGGCCTTCAACTGCGGCGCGGAAACAATTTTCGCCTTGACGTAGCCGTAAGGAAGGGCCATCGTGCGCTCCTCTAAGTTCGGGTGGGTTCGCCATTGTGCCGCGCGAACGTGAACTTGCGCTTACAGCGTGCGCGCGATGCCGTGCCCCCGTCGCTTTACGGTTGCTCGACTGCGGCTGTCGACGCGCTTTCACGGCGGCGCCGGCAGCTTCACACGGCGCTTAGGCCAGCGCCACGACCGCGATTTCCACGAGCAGTTGCGGCGACGCCAGCTGCGCCTGCACTGTCGCGCGTGTGGGCGCGCAACCTTCGGGCACCCACGCGTCCCACACTTCGTTCATGCCGGCGAAGTCGCGCGCGATATCCGCAAGCCAGACCTGCGCCGAGACGAGCCGCGTCTTGTCGATGCCCGCCTTGGCGAGAAAGCCATCGACTTTCGCGAGCACGGCGGCGGTCTGGACCTTCACGTCGGGCGACGGATCGGCCGACGTCTGGCCGCCCACGAACACGAGCCCGGCGGCTTTCACGACTCGGCTCATGCGCTGATTGGTTTCGATACGAACAATATCGTTCATGTGTCTGCAAGCTCCTTCGCCGTAATGGCGAGACAGGGTGAGGGAATCGAAGGCGTCAGTGCGCGGCAACGCCGGCTAGCGGCGCCTGCACCGCGCGGCGCTCGAAGCGGTCGATCGCGAACGCATCGAGCGAGAGCGAAGGCGCGCCGTCGAGCACGAGTTCGGAAACGAGCTTCCCGCACGCGGGCCCGAGTTGAAAGCCGCTGCCGCAATAGCCGAACGAGTAGTACAGATTCGCGGCACGCAGGCTCGCCGAAATGATCGGCAGCGAGTCGGCCGTGAACGCTTCCACACCGGCCCATGCCCGGTTCACGCCCAGATGGCGCAGATGCGGAAACAGATCGACGACGGTCTGTGCGCTTTTCACGAGCCGCATGAAATCGACTTCGCCGTGCCGCCCCGGCAGATCTGCGATGCCGATCAGCTTGCCGCCGATCACCACGGTGCCGTTGTCGAACTGCTTGAACGAAAGCGGCCGTCCGGTTGCGCCGAGCGTCGCGCGGCAGAAGGGCGCCACGCGGTGCGTAACCATCAGCATCAGACCCTCGGGATAAACGGGCACAGGCTCGCCGGCCTGGCGCGCCAGTTCGCCCGACCACGCGCCCGCCGTGACGAGCAGCTTGCGCGCGGCAAAGGCGCCGCGCGAGGTTCGTGCGATCCAGCGCTCGCCGCGCGGCTCGATGTGCGTGACCGCCGTGCCTTCGTAGAAGCGCGCGCCGTGCTTTTGCGCGGCGAGGCGAAACGCCGTGGTGGTGCGAAAGGGCAGCGCATAGCCGTCGCGTTCGACCCAGATGCCGCCCGTCACGTGCTTCGCCAGTGCCGGTTCGAGTTCGAGCACCGTTTCGCGGTCGATCAGCTTTTCGTGCGTGAAGCCGTGCGATTCGAGCAGCGCGACGCGCTCGCGGCACTCTTCCAGTTCGGCCTCGGTCTCGGCAATCTTCAGTTGTCCGGAAGGAACGAAGCCGCCGTCGTCGCCGACGCTGTCGGGCAGCGCGTGCCAGATTTCGCGCGACATGAGCGCAAGCGGAATCTCGGCGAGCGGGCGGCCGAGCGTGCGCACGCCGCCCGCGTTCACGCCCGACGAATGTCGGCCCACGTAGTCGGCTTCGAGAACGATCACGCTCGCGCCGCGCCGCGCCATGTGAAAGGCGCTGCTCGAACCGTGCAGGCCGCCGCCGATCACGAGCACATCCGCTTCCTGCACGGCGCTCGCAGGGGGAATACGGGCGTCATTCACCGGCGAGTTCTCCGAGCGTGAGCGGCTTGATCGGCGGGCGGATGCGGTAGTAGCCCACCTCGGCTGGCGGCACCTTGCGCGCCTCGGCGATCACTTCGGTCACGGTAAGGCCGCACATGCGGCCCTGGCAGGGGCCCATGCCGCAGCGGCCGAACGACTTCGCCTGGTTCGGGCCGAGGCAGCCGAGGCCGACGAAGCCGCGCAACTCGCCCGCCGTCACTTCTTCGCAGCGGCAGACGATGGTGCTGTCGGCGGGGATGCGGTTTGCGTCACGCGGGCGGTAGAGGCTGTCGAGGAACGGGCGGATGCGCATCACGCGTTCGAGTTCCGCGCGATGGGAGGCCGCCTCGCGATCGCGCGTGGCTGAATCGATCGAGCCTAGCTGTGCGGCGGCGGCGAGCGCCGCGAGCACGCCCTGCTGCGCCGCGGCCTGGGCCCCGCCGATGCCCGCGCCGTCACCGGCCACGAAGATGCCGGGCACGTCGAGTTCGCCCCATGCATCCGTTTGCGGTGTGAAGCAAAGCTGCCCGTTGTCCCAGCGATGCGTAGCGCGCAGCGCCTGCGTGAACTGCGTGTTGGGTACCACGCCCTGATGCAGCAGGATCACATCGGCCTCGACGCGGTGCGCGCGGCCTTGCGACGTGAACGTGAGTGCAGCGGCGCGCTGCACGCCGTCGCTGCCCTGGTGGCCTTCCACGGCGAGGTCGTCGGCGGCTTCGAAAATGGGAACCTTGGCCTCGCGCAGCGTGCGGATCAGATGCAGGCCTTTGCTCAGGAACGGCCAAGAGCGCAGCGCGGCAAGCAGGTGGCGTTTCGCGCGCCAGCGGTCTTCGTGGCGCGTGGTGTCGACGAGCGCGCGAATCGGCACGCCTGCCCGGACGTATTGCCAGCCGAGCAGGTAGAGCAGCGGCCCGCAGCCCGCGAGCACGGGCGGCGAGGCGGGCACTTCGCCCGCGCTCTTGAGCAGGATCTGCGCGGCGCCCGCCGTGAGCACGCCGGGCAGGGTCCAGCCCGGAATGGGAAACGGCCGCTCCAGCGCGCCGCTCGCGAGAATCACGCGCTTGGCCTGGAAACTGCCTACTTTGCCGTCCTTGAGGTAGTGAACGGCATGTTCGCGCGTGACCTGCCAGACGGAGGCATGGGCGACATGCTGCGCGCCGGAGCGCGCGAACGCCTGGACGATGGCGTCGCCCGCCGCGTAGTCGGGGCCCAGTATCTCCTTGCGGCGCGCGTCGGCGCGGCCTATCGCGCGATAGATCTGGCCGCCCACGGCGTCCTGCTCATCGATCAGGACCACTGAGAGTCCGGCGTGCGCCGAACGGGTGGCCGCGCTCATCCCGGCGGGACCGGCGCCGATCACGACGACATCGACGGCTTGCGCATTGAAATCGGCTCTGGCATCGCCTTGATAATCACCGGGCATGAGCGTTCTCCTCGAGCGTGTCGGCATTTGCGCCGGGTTCGGGCGGCAAGTCCCGCGCGCCTTCCTGCGAGCGGATCTGCATGCCCGCGCGCACGGGCACCATGCAGCTCTGGCGGCTCGGCACGCCGTCGATCTCCACGAGGCATTCGAAACACGCGCCCATCATGCAGAACGGCGCGCGCGGCGCACCCGAAACGGGCGTCGCGCGAAAGCGCGATACGCCCGCGGCAAGCAGCGCGGCGGCGACGGAGCGGTCGGCGGGCACGGACAGCGGCTGGCCGTTGAACCAGATATCGACGCGCGTTTCGGCGTCGGAGAGTGTCTTGAACAGCGGCGCGAGCGCCTGGGGAGATTGGGCTGTCATGGCGGGATCAGTGAGCGAGGATCGGTTCGGCAGCCGCGTCGGTCGCGAAGCGGCGCGCGGAGAAAGCGGGCAGTTCGGCGGGCATCGGGCCGCCCGTGATCCACGGCGCGATGCGCAGCGCGTGGGCCGCGGCGAGCGTCACGCCGCTATGGCAGGTGACGACGAAGGCACCCGGATGCGCCTCGGACTGGTCGTAGATCGGAAAGCCATCGGGGCTGTACACGCGCAGCGCGGCCCACATGCGTACGAGCCGCACATGGGCGAGCATGGGAAACGCGCGCACGCCGCGCGCCGCGATCTGGCGCAGGATCGGCGTGGTGGTGAAGTCGTTGAAGCCGGCTTCTTCCATCGAATCGCCGAACTGCACCGTGCCTTCGTCGGTCTGCCGCACATTGATGGTCGGAAAGCGCAGAAACGGCTCGACGCGCTCGCTCACGAGTACCTGGCCGCGATTGGGCGCAACGGGGGCATTGAGGCCCACGTGCGGCGCGAGCGCACGGTTGCCGAGGCCGGCCGCGAGCACGACGCGTGCAGCGTGATACACGCCGCGCCGCCCTTGCACGCTGAACCCGCCCGGCCCGGTGGCAATACGCTCGGCGCGCTCGCCCGAGACTAGCCGTACGCCGCGCCGCTGCATGGCGACGTGCAGCGCGCGCAGCAGCTTGAGCGGGTTGACGTGGCCGTCCATCGGCGTATAGCTCGCGCCAACGACCGCGGGCCCGATGCCAGGCAGCCGCTCGCGCAGTTCGGAATGATTTAGCAGTTCGAACGGATAATCGCCGATCTCGGCCTGCAGGGTGGACAGCCGTTTGTGGCGCTCGGCGAGTTCTTCGTCCGAGAAGCAGATGTGAAAGCCGCCAGGCTGGCGTAGCGCGACGTCCACGCGCGCCTCGTCGGCGAGGCTTTGCGCGAGCAGCGGCCAGCGCTGCGCCGAGCTGCGCGACCAGCGCGCGTAGGGCGAAAGGCCGTAACCCTTGCCCTGAATCCAGACGAGGCCGAAGTTGCCGCGCGAGGCGCGAAAGCCGCCGTCGTCCTCGTCGAGCACGGTCACGCGTGCGCCTTCGCGGGCGAGCCCGTAGGCCACGGCGGAGCCGACGAGGCCGCCGCCGATCACGAGCACGTCGGGGCTCGCGGTGGAGTTTTGTGTCATCGGGCTTCTCCGATCAGGATGCGGTCCAGCCCGACCATGCGATCGAGCAGCAGCATCAGCAGGATCGTGCCGACGATCAGCACCGCCGACACCGAGGTGACGAGCGGATCGATCGTCTGCGCGATCTGGTTGTACATGGCGACGGGCAGCGTGGTGGTGCCTGGCGTCGCGACGAAAATGGTCATGGTGAGCTCGTCGAAGCTCTGGATGAACGACAGCACCCAGCCGCCCGCCACGCCCGTGCGGATCATCGGCAGTACTACGCGGCGGAATGCCGTGAAGCGGCTCGCACCGCAGGAAAGCGCCGCGCGCTCGGCGTCGCGATCGAGGCCGACCGCCGAAGAAAGCGCGAGACGCAGCGCATACGGCAGCACGATCACCACGTGGGCGGCGACGAGCGCCCAGAACGAGCCGTTCAGGTTCAGCAGCGAGAGAAAGCGCAGAAACGCGATGCCGAGCACCACGGCAGGAATCATCATCGGCGAGAGGAAAAAACTCACCAGCGCGCCGCGGCCCGGAAAACGGTAGCGCGCGATGGCGAGTGCGGCAGGCACCGCGAGCGCCACGCCGATGGTGGCCGCCGCGAACGCGAGGCGCACGGAGAGCCAGAACGCGGAGACGATGTCGCCGTTCAGCCAGATCGCGCGAAACCAGCGCAGCGAGGCGCCGTCGAACGGCATGGAGATATAGCCCTTGTCCGTGAAGGCCACGAGCAGCACCACGACGATCGGCGCGAGCATGAAGGCGAGAAAGAGCGCGTTGAATGCGAGCCCAAGGAATCCGTTGCGTTTCATTGCGGAGCCCCTTCAGTCGAAGATGTGCTTGAAACGGCGTTCGGCGAGACGGCTGCAGCCCATCACGATCGCCACGTTGGCGATCAGCAGCAGCACGGCAATGCTCGCGCCCAACGGCCAGTTCAGGGTGCCGAGGAACTCGTCGTAGGCGGCCGTGGCGACGACCTTCAGACGTCGTCCGCCGATCAGCGCGGGCGTGGCGAATGCGGAGGCCGAAAGCGCGAACACGATGATCGAACCCGAGAGCACGCCCGGCATGATCTGCGGCAGGATCACGCGGCGGAACACGCGCAGTGGCGAGGCGCCGAGCGAGCGCCCGGCCCATTCCACCTGCGGATCGAGCTTTTGCAGCGTCGCCCAGACCGACATCACCATGAACGGCACGAGCACGTGTGTGAGCGCGATGATGGTGCCCGTCATGGTAAAGACGAGGCGAATGGGCTCGTCAGTGATGTGGAGTGCCTGCAGCGCGTTGTTGAGCACGCCGTTATTGCCCAGCAGGATTTGCCAGCCGAGCGTTCGCACCACCACCGAGATCAGCAGCGGCCCGAGCACGATCAGCAGGCAAACCGACTGCCAGGGTCTGCGCATGCGCGCGAGCACCAGCGTTTCGGGCACGCCCAGCACGACGGAAAGCAGCGTGACGGCGAATGCGAGTCCGGCAGTGCGCAGGAAGATTTCGCCGTAGTAGGGATCGCTCAGGATCTCCAGGTAATTGGTGACGGTCCAGCCGCGTTGCACACCCGCGATGTCGCTGAAAACATGAAACGAGAGCACGAAGGTGAGCAGGAGCGGCACCAGCAGCAGCGCGAGAAAAAGCAGCAGCGCAGGGGCGGAGAGCAGCCACGGCGCGGCGCCCGCGCGCGAGTCGTCAAGCGTTGCCATGGGTGCCCTCCCGCGTGAGCACGCGCAGATCGTCGTCGGTCCAGGCGAGTCCCACTTCGTGGCCTTCCTCCGGCGGCGGTGCGCCGTGGTTGGGCTGTGCGACGTGGAGCTTGCCGAGTGAGGTTTCCACCGCGAGCAGCCATTGATTGCCGACGAACACGCGCGTCGTCACACGCCCTCTGAGGCGCGCGTCGCCGTTGGCCAGATGCACTTTTTCGGGGCGGATGTACACGTTCACGGCGCCCGCCACCTCGCGGCCTTCATGGGGCACGTGCAGCATCGTTCCGCCGACCTCGACCTCGGCGCAGCGCGGATTGCGGCGCAGCACTTCGCCAGCGAGCGTATTAGTGCGGCCAAGGAAGGTGGAAGCGAAGGGTGTGGCCGGGCGCTCGTAAGCGTCGAACGGCGTGCTCAGCTGCGCGATGGTGCCGCGGTGCATGACGGCGATGCGGTCGCTCATCGTCATCGCTTCCACCTGGTCGTGCGTGACGAGCAGGGTCGTGATGCCAAGGCGTTTCTGGATCGCGCGCAGTTCGATATGCATCTCTTCGCGCAGCTTGGCGTCGAGGTTCGACATCGGCTCGTCGAGCAGCAAGAGTTCGGGCTGCATCGCAAGGGCGCGGGCGATCGCCACGCGCTGGCGCTGGCCGCCCGACAGCTCCTTCGGGTAGCGCGCGTCGAGTCCGCGCAGACGCACGAGTTCGAGCGCCTCGGCAATGCGCTCCGCGCGTTGCGCACGCTTCATTTTCTGCATCTCGAGACCGAAGCCCACGTTGCCGGCCACGGTCATGTGCGGAAAGAGCGCATAGCTTTGGAACACCACGCCGATGCCGCGCTTCTCCGGCCGTTCGTTTGTGATGTCGCGGCCGTCCAGCATGATGCGGCCCGTGCTCGGCGTGACGAAGCCCGCGATCATCTGCAGCGTGGTCGTCTTGCCGCAACCCGAGGGACCGAGCAGCGAGAGAAACTCGCCGCGCTCGACCGAGAGGTCGAGCTGCTCGATCGCCGTGAAGTCGCCGTAGCGCTTCGAGATGCCTTGCAGGGTGAGGAAGCTCATGAGCGTCGGTCCTCGCTGTGCGTTGGGTGCGGGGCGGAGAGCGCGCGCATCAGCGCTCGACCGAACGGTTCCAGCGCTCGGTCCACTCGGTGCGATGCTCGTTGATGGTGGTCCAGTCCATCGCCGTGAGCTTCGCGATCTGGTCAGGACCGTAAGGCACGCGCGCGGCCACTTCAGGCGTGAGCTTGACGTTCTTGTTGACGGGGCCGAGGCCGATGTCCGCCGCCTGCTGCGCCTGCACCTCGGGGCTCAACAGGAACTGGATGAACTGCTGCGAGAGCTGCGGCTGGGCGTTCTGCGCAATGGAGCACGCGGCCACCTGCAGCGCCACGCCGCCTTCCTTCGGGTAGATGAACTTGAGCGGGAAGCCGGTGTTTTGCAGCGCCACCGCGCGGCCGCTGCCGTAAGGCGCGATGATCACGTCGCCGGACTGCATGAGGCCGTCCATTTCGCCGGGCGTGGGTGCCCACGAAAGCACGTTGGGCGCGACCTGCTTCGTCATGGCCTTGAAGCCGGGGTCGATGTCCTTCTCGCCGCCGCCGTTCAGGCGCGCGAGCATCACGAGCGTATGCAGGCCGTAAGTGTTGGTGATGGGCGGCACGCCGAGCTTGCCCTTCACGCGCGCGTCTTCGAGCGACTTCCACGAATCGGGCGCGGGCAGGCCGAGCTTTTTGAACGCCCGTTCGTTATAGCCGATGCCGGTCGCCACCATGCCCACGCCCACGGCGGTCGGGCCGATGTGCGCGAGCGGATAGAGGTCCTTCATGACCGGGGCGTCGTCGAGCTTGCCGCACAGGCCGAGTTGCATCGCCTGATACATCGGGCCGTCGTCCATCACGGCGACGTTGATCTGCTCGTGGCCCTTTTGGGCCTGGAGCTTGGCGAGCGTGTCGCTCGAATTGCCCGCTACGTACACGATCTTGACGTCATGCGCCTTTTCGAACGCCGGGATGATCTTCTGACGATAGAGCTGCTCGTTGGAGCCGCCGACGTTGGCGACATACAGCGTGGTTTCGGCCTGGGCGAGCGAGGCCGCGGCGAGCGTGCCGGCGACGGCAAGTGCGACGAATGCGGCTTTGGGAGGGAAGGTTGAACGACGGCGCATCGCGGCTCTCATGACGACGATCTCCATTCGAATGTGGGGAGCGGCGAACCGGACAGTGCGCCGATGCATCGCAGTCTGTGCCGGGCTGGCCATATCGTCCAATACGAATAAAATGCCAACCTATACGGGAATGATATGGACCAGGGTTACGCCCTGGCGCACGAATCAGGGTTAAGCCCAGGGGAGATCACCTTGAATCTGAAGCACGTCGAGGCGTTTCGCGCAGTGATGGTGTCAGGCTCGATGACGGCCGCCGCGAAGGCGCTCTACACCTCCCAGCCCAACGTGAGCCGCCTGATCGGGCAACTGGAGCGCGAGACCGGGCTTACGCTGTTTCAGCGCGTGGGCATCCGCCTGATTCCCACGAGCGAGGGCAATGCGTTTTTTCGCGAAGTCGAGCGCGCGTACGTGGGCCTGCAGGGACTCAGTAACGCCGCCGCGCAAATCCGCAATCTCGGCAGCGGGCGTTTGCGCATTGCCGCCATGCCATCCGCGGGGCTCACGCTCGTGCCACACGCCATCGACAAGTTTCGCCGCCTCTTTCCGGGCGTGACGGTCTCGCTGCACGTGAATACGTCGGGCACGGTGAACCACTGGACCGGTTCGCAGTTCTGCGATCTGGGTGTGGCGGTGTACATCAGCGAAGCGTCGAACTGCGAGGTCGAACTGCTTTCGAAGGTTGCGGCCGTCTGCGTGATGCCTGCCACGCATGCGCTCGCGAAAAAGGCCACGATCCGGCCTGCCGACCTGGAAGGTGAATCGTTCATCTCGCTGTGCCACGGCGACGGCACGCGTACGCAAATGGACGAAGTGTTCCAGCGTGCGGGTGTAGAGCGCGTGCTCGCCATCGAGGCCCAGTACACGGCGATCTGTTGCGAGATGGTCCGCTGCGGCATGGGCGTGACGCTCGCGCATCCCATCGTCGCGCGCGATTTCGCGGGGCCGGACATCGCGATCCGGCCGTTCTCGCCGGCGGTGCTGTTCCCCACATACCTGCTGTTTCCGCCGAATCGGCCGCGCGAGCGTCTCGTGGCCGAATTCGTCGAGGTGCTTCGCGAGCACCACGACGGTTTGATTGCGCAGATGAAAACCGCCGATCGCGAGCCCGCGCGCAAACGCGCGAAGAAAGCGGCGGCTTGACGGTGGCTTGAGGCGCGCGCTCAGGCGTTGCTCTTCGCGCCGCGCTTCTTCGGCGCCGCGCGCTCCACGAGATGTTCGACCATGCGCTGCGCCGCGGGCTGAAGCGTGTCGAACGCACGAAAGCAGACGATGAAACGCCGCCGCGCCCAGGCGTCGGTGAGGGGAATGGTGTGCACGTCCATGATGCGCCGGTAGGTGTTGCTCACCTCCTGGGGCACGACGCTGATGCCGAGATTGGCGGCCACCACGCGAAACGCAGCGTCGAGCGTCGAGACCACCGCGCGATAGGCGACCGTGCGCCCGCCGCGCGCCGCCGACTGCCGCAGCATCGTATGCACGGCCGTGGAGGTCGGCAGGCCCACGTGCTCGTAATCGAGCGTTTCCTCGAAGGCAATCGTACGGCGTTTCGCGAGCGGGTGCTCGGGATGCACGGCGAGCACCAGCCGGTCTTCGCGCCAGGGGCGCGATTGCAGCCCCCCGAGATCAACGTTGTCCCAGCACACGCCTAGCGAGGCCGCGCCGTCGCGCACACGTTCCACGAGTTCGTGCGAGGTACGCTCTTCCACGTTCACGCGAATGTTCTTGTAGGCAGGCAAGCGCATGAACGACGCGAGATCGTCGAGCAGGGCCTCGGCGATCGCGGAGGCCGAGGCGCACACGCTCACGCTGCCCGAGAGGCCGCTGCCGAGCGCGGCGACGTCGCTGGCCGCGCGCTCGAGCGTGAAGATCACGCTGCGCGCGTGTTCGAGCAGAGCGACGCCTGCCGCTGTGGGTTGCACGCCGCGGCGCGAGCGCGTGAGCAGTGGCACGCCGAATTCAGTTTCGAGCTGGGCGATGCGCTTGCTGATGGCCGAGGGCTCGATGTGTTCCTCGCGCGCCGCGCGCCCCATGTTGCCGTACTCGCACACGCTCACGAGAAGGCGAAGGGTCTTGAGGTCGATGTCGTGCACGGTGTCTCCTTGCCGCGTTTTCTGTGTTTCCGAATTGGAATCTTGAGACTTCCAAAATACCGCTTTATGTATTTTGCGGAATGCCTAAAGTTAGCACATCGCTGGAGACAAAAACGGAGACACCCTCATGCCCCCATTACCTCAATGGGCCCGGACGCGTGCCGTGATACGCGAGGTCGGCCTGCGCGACGGCCTGCAGAGCATCCAGACGGTGCTGCCGACCGAGCACAAGATCGAATGGATCCGCGCGGCGCACGAAGCCGGACAGCGCGAGATGGAGGTGGGTTCGTTCGTGCCCGCGCGCCTCCTGCCGCAACTCGCGGATACGGCGGAACTCGTCGCTTACGCAAAGACGCTGCCGGACCTCTTCGTCTCGGTGCTAGTGCCGAACCTGAAGGGCGCCGAGCGAGCGCTGGACGCGCAAGCGGACCTGCTGCTCGTGCCCCTTTCCGCTAGTGAGGCGCATAGCCTCGCGAACCTGCGCAAGACGCCCGATGAAGTCGTGGCCGAAGTGGCGCGCATCCGCGCCGCGCGTGACGCGAGCGGCGCGAAGACGCTGATCGAAGGCGGCATCGGCACGGCGTTCGGCTGCACGCTGCAAGGGCGCGTCGAACCCGCCGAGGTGCTGCGCTGCATGCAGGCGCTGCTCGACGCGGGCGCGGACCGCGTGAGCCTCGCCGACACCGTGGGCTACGCCAATCCCGCCGCCGTGCGCGAACTCTTCGAGGCCGCGCGCGAGATCGCGGGTGAGCGGCTGTGCTGCGCGCATTTTCACGACACGCGCGGCCTCGCGCTCGCCAACGTCTATGCGGCGCTGGAGGCGGGCGTCACGCGCTTCGACGCCACGCTCGGCGGCATCGGCGGCTGTCCGCATGCGCCGGGCGCGAGCGGCAATGCATCGAGCGAAGACCTCGCGTTCATGCTCGCCGACATGGGCATCGATACCGGCATCGACATCGAACGGCTGCTGGCGCTGCGCACGCGCGTGGCCCAGTGGCTGGCGGGCGAAACGCTGCACGGCACGCTCTGGCGCGCCGGCCTGCCGAAGACCTTTGGCGCAATTGCACAGCACGTCTGACTAGTTTGAGATCCTTATGAATACGCAAAACCGTTTGCCGCTCGAAGGCGTGCGCGTCGTCGAATTCACGCACATGGTCATGGGCCCAACCTGCGGGATGATCCTCGCGGACCTGGGCGCCGAAGTCATCAAGATCGAACCGCCCGGCGGCGACAAGACGCGCAACTTGCCGGGTCTCGGCATCGGCTTTTTCCGCTCGTTCAACCGCAACAAGAAGAGCGTGATGCTCGACATCAACACCGAGTCGGGCCGTGCGGCAGCCGTCGAGCTGATCGGCGAGTGCGACGTGATGCTCGAAAACTTCCGTCCCGGCCTGATGGAAAAGTTCGGCCTCGATTACGTCACGCTCTCGCAGCGGTACCCGCGCCTCATTTACGTCTCGCACAAGGGCTTTTTGCCCGGCCCTTATGAAAAGCGTCTCGCGCTCGACGAAGTCGTGCAGATGATGGGCGGCCTCTCGTATATGACCGGGCCTGCGGGGCGGCCGCTGCGCGCGGGGACATCGGTGAACGACATCATGGGTGGCATGTTCGGTGCGATCGGCGTGCTGGCCGCGCTGCGCGAGCGCGACGCGACCGGGCGCGGCCAGGAGGTGCAGAGCGCGTTGTTCGAGAACTGCGTGTTCCTGAGCGCGCAGCACATGCAGCAGTACGCCATGACGCACGAAGCGCCGCCGCCCATGCCTTCGCGCGTGTCGGCGTGGAGCGTGTACGACGTGTTCACGCTTGCCGAAGGCGAACAGCTCTTCATCGGCGCGGTGAGCGACAAGCAGTTCGTGACGCTGTGCGACGTGATCGGCTGCCCGCAGCTCGCCGACGAGCCGCACTTCGCGAACAACGCGCTGCGCGTGGCGGTGCGGCCCGAACTGCTCGAGCGTCTCGGCGCCGTGCTCGCCACGCAGCAGGTGGCCGAACTCATGCCGCGTCTCGAAGCGGCCGGCATTCCGTACGCGCCGATCGTGCGCCCCGACCAGTTGCTCGACGACCCGCACCTCAAGGCGAGCGGCGGACTCGTGCCGATGCAGACCGACGACGGCGGCATGACCGAAGTCGTACTGCTGCCGCTCATGATGGGCGGTCGCCGTCCCGGCGTGCGTCAGCCGCTCGCAAAGGTGGGCGAGCATACCGAAGAGGTGCTGGCGGGCCTGAAGTCACACGCAGCGCCCTGAGCGAGCGGCAGACGAAGTAGAAGTAGTAGGTTCGCAGTTCCCCCGCCGGTCTGCCATATGGTTGCGCGTGCCACGAGCCGGCAGAAGCTCGCACGCGCCGCACGCTCGCGGCCCCGGCGTTCACAAGAATGACGCCCGACGAGGCGTCGTCACGGAGACAAGCATGCAACGAACCCTCGGCGCGGACGCCCCGCTCGATGCCGTCACGGCCCCACCCACAGGCAATCGCGCAGCGGCAGCGCTTTCCGCGCGGCTCGACCGCCTGCCCGCCACGCGCCAGCTCTGGATGCTGGTCATGCTGATCTCGCTGGGCGGCTTCTTCGAGGTCTACGATCTCATCTTCACGGGCTATATCGCCCCAGGCATGGCAAAAAGCGGCATGCTGCAAACCACCACGCATGCATTCTTCGGCTTCGACGGCATCGGGGCCTTCGTCGCCGCGACCTTCGCGGGGCTTTTCGTCGGCACCTTCTGCTTCGGCTGGTTGCCCGACCGATTCGGACGACGAAGCGTCTTTACTTTCTCGCTGCTCTGGTATTCGGTGGGCTCGGTGGCGATGGCGTTTCAGCATACCTCGCAGGGGCTGATCCTGTGGCGCTTCATCACCGGCATCGGCGTGGGCATCGAGATCGTCACCATCGACAGCTATGTCACGGAGCTGGTCCCGCAGCAGATGCGCGGCCGCGCCATGGCGCTGAATCAGGCGATCATGTTTGCTGCGGCGCCCATTTCGGCGCTGCTGTCGTGGTGGCTCGTGCCGCAGGCGCCGCTCGGTCTCGACGGCTGGCGCTGGGTCGTGCTCGCCGGATCGCTCGGTGCGGCGATCGTGTGGTTCGTGCGCCGCGCCGTGCCGGAAAGCCCGCGCTGGCTCGTCACGCACGGTCAAACCGAAGCGGCCGAACGGGTGATCGCGCATATGGAGCAACGCGCCTTGCGCGAAAGCGGCAAGCCCTTGCCCGAGCCTTCGCCGACGCTCGTGCTGCCCGCGCACCGGCGCGCTTCGCTCGCGGAACTCTGGAAGCCGCCGTATCGGGCGCGCCTCATCATGCTGATCGCGTTCAACCTGTGCCAGGCCGTGGGCTATTACGGCTTCGCGAACTGGGTGCCCACGCTCCTGATCGGGCAGGGCGTGACCGTCACCAAGAGCCTGCTCTATGCGGTCGTGATCGCCATTGCGCTGCCGTGCGGGCCGCTGCTCGCGATGCTTGTGGCCGATCGCATCGAGCGCAAGTGGCTCATCGTCGGTTCGGCCTTTGCGGTGTTCGTGTTCGGCTTGCTGTTCTCGCAGGCGCGCGGGCCGCTCGCGCTGATTTCGCTCGGTGTCCTGATCAGTCTGGCGGGGCAGACCATATCTGTGTGCTATCACGCTTATCAGGCCGAGCTTTTCCCCACTGCGGTGCGGTGCAGCGCTAACGGCATCGTTTATTCCGCGAGCCGCGTGGGCGCGATGATGTCGGGTTTCATCATCGCCGCGTTGCTGCGCGATTTTGGCGTGAGCGGTGTGTTCGCCGGCATCACCGTGTGCATGCTCGCGGTGATGATTTCGATCGGCGGATTCGGGCCGCGCACGAATGGCGTTCGGCTGGAAGAACTTTCGGCTTGAGTTGCCAGGCAAGGAGGCGCGCCGGCTGGCACGCCTGCGAAGGCAACGCTCAGGCTGCGGCGATCACGTCGATGCGCAGCGTCGGGCCGCCTGCTGCGATTTCGAGCAGACGATCGACGTTCGGGTGTGCGCCCGGACGGTTGCTCGCGTCGGCGGTGTGCTCGGCGAATACGGCGAGGCCATGCTCGGCGGCGTTGGAGTCGAGCGTGCCGAAAGCTTCGCGCAGATAGTGGTAGACCGCGAGCGAGCCCTGCTTGCCGGGCTTGTTTTCGATGCTCGCGGCGATGTTGCCCTGAGCGTCCACGAGATCGATGCGCTCGATGCCGTCGATGCCCGGCAGCAGTGCGAGATTGTCCTTGAAGGCGGCGCCCGGTTGAATTGCCTGAATCACTGAAAACACTCCGTTGGTTCGAAAAATGGCTTTTGTGGAGCCGTATCTTAGCTGATCGGCGCGGGCGCCGTCGGGCATCGGGCTCGATGTGGCGATTTCCTGTGAAAGGCTACTGTAAATCTCCCGTTGCCACATTTCGGACTCGAGGCCCCGTCGCGCAAGTTGATCGAAAACGCGCTAGCGCTTAGGCTCACGAATGACGAGCCGCTCGATACGCATGCGCCCGGGTGGCTCGAAGTAAGTTCCGAACCGAACCAGCCCGGCCTTCCGGAGATGGCAGACCATCGTAAAGCTCACCAGAAGCCCTGGATCGGGCTTGTCGCTGATCTCGATGTCAATCGAACGCAGACGTGGCTCGAACTTGAGCAGCGTCTTCTCCATCTGGTTGCGCAAATCGTGGACTGACGCTGGCAGGTTCTTGTAGACGTCGGTCAGGTCCGGCAATCCGAAGTCGGGCACATGCTTGAGCGCACCCGCACGCGTGTTCAGGATTCGCCCAATGTTTGCCTGGACGCTCAGGATTTCGAGCGTATTGTCATCGTGGTTTTCGAGTGCCTCGCCATTGATGTGGCCAAGCAGCATGTCATAGAGGGACGGGCCTGTCGGCATGGCGAGGGCTCCATTAGCCGGATGTTGTTTCAGTCGTGATTGCGACCGGCTGAGCGCTGTCGCACCGTCTCCGTGAGCACGCCGCCGCGGCCAAAACCGACATAGCCCGGAGGCGAGCCCTTGAGCTGCGAAACCGTGTGGGCTGCCATTCACCGGACTTCTGTGCCAGCCTTACCTTCGAGATCATTGTCTCGGAGGGCTTGTTTGGGCTGACGTCCACCCCCAAGGGTAGCGCGCTGTCGGGACTCGTGTTGCAGACGTCCCGCTCGCGCTACTGGCGCCATGCCGTGCACGGGCTGCTGTTTGCACCACTTTTCAAGGCGCAGGAACTGGCGCGACCCGCAGCCACGGAAGATCCGGCGGACGCAGGAGAAGGCGATGCCGTTACGCTGCAACCGCGCACGATCTGGCAGACCGTTGCCGACCACAGCCGCAAGATTCACGGCCGCCGTGTCGGCCTTTCGTTTTCCACGATCGCCGCCTGGATCACAACGGCTGCGATTGGCCTCTGGATCGTCGGCACGATGGCATCGGGTTTCACAAACCGCGCAACGATCGGTGCAGCGCAGGACACGCTCGCGAAACTGTCGGGAAGCGGAACTGCGTCAACGCTACTTCGACGACTATGCGCGCGCATGGGCGCAGTTCCTCAACAGCCTGCGCTGGCAGAGCGCCTCGACACTGTCTGCCACCGCCGACCAGCTCTCGCTGCTGGGCGACCCGCAACGCTCGCCGCTGGTTACGCTCATGAATGCCATCGTGTATCAGGCCGGCGCGGGCGTCACGGCGCAATCGCTTTCGGATACGCTGGTCAGCAAGGCGCAGCACCTGGTCGGCGCCGACGAGAAAGATCCGTCGAAGCGGGCACAGCCCCAGCTCGCCCCCCTCGCGAATGCATTCGGTCCGATCCTGCGGCTCAGCGGCAGCGATCCTGCGCTCGTCTTCGAGGTGAAGCATCAACTGCTGCGGGCGCTGAAGGCGGCGAGCAACCGCAAGGATGCCGACAAGCCAGCGCTCGCGCGTCGCATTGGCGAACTGCAGGGCGAGATGACGGTACTCGACCCGGCACGCGCACTGGCGCTGGCCCAATAAGGCGCGCGGGATCCGTGCGGCGGCCATCGGAAAGCGTGGCCTGGTGCATGCGAGCCCGACACTGACCGGCACCTGAAACCTGTAGATGAGGGAAGAGCATGGATTTCGGTCTGATTTGTACTGCGAATTAAAAACAGGAAGTATTGCGATGGACAATCCGATTCTGCGCTACTACGAAGCCCAGATGCGCTATCTGCACGAATCCGGCAAGGAGTTCGCGAAGGCGCATCCCGACCGGGCGCGCCTGCTCAATCTGGATCGCGTGGGCGATCGCGATCCGTACGTCGAGCGTCTGCACGAGGGCTTTGCTTTTCTGACCGGCCGCCTGCAGCAGAAGCTCGACGACGAATTGCCGGAACTGACAGAAGGGCTCGTGAGCCTGCTATGGCCACATTATCTGCGGATGATGCCGTCGCTGTCGGTCGTCGAGCTGATTCCGCTGCGGGAGAAACTCCAGAGGACTGAAATGGTGCCGGTGGGTGTGCCGGTGCGTTCCGCGCCCATCAGTATGCCGTTCGCCGCGGGCGCCGAGGGTACGACGGCCCGCACCGTGCAATGCCTTTACCGGACCACCCAGTCAGTGACGCTGCAGCCGCTCACTATCACGCATGCCGGACCGTCGGTGCGGCACGACGGCCGCTCGGTCATCCGGCTGGGGTTCGAGCTCCATCATTCAGCGCGGCGCGAAGAAACCGACCTGTCGCGCGTGCGCCTGCACCTGAACGCCGATCTGCCAGTGGCGTTTTCCATGCACCTCGCGCTTACACGCCAGGTCGACTCGATCCTTTGGCGTATCCCGGAACTGCGCGACGGCGAAGCGCTGCCGCTGTCTGGCGTCACGCTGGAGCCCGCGGGTTTTTCACCCGAAGAGCGGCTGTGGCCCAAGGCCGACGCGGCGTTCTCGGGATACCAGCTCCTGCTCGAATATTTTTCTTTCAGGGAAAAGTTCCTTTTCGTCGATCTGTGTGGACTCGACGTGGCCAGGTTGCCCGCGGGAACGACACGCTTCGAGCTGGAATTCGTCCTGAGGGAGGCCTACCCGTCTGACCAGCGTTTCAGCCGTGACAACGTGCGACTGTTCTGCTCGCCGGTCATCAATCTCTTCGAACTCGACGCCGAGCCCATCGAGATCAACCACCACGAGACGGAATACCGTGTCGTGCCGGGGGGCCATCAGGGTGAACACGTCGAAACGTATGCAGTCGATGCGATCGAGGCCTTCGACCATGTGACGGCAGAGCGCTACGAATACGTCCCGTTTGCCACGTTCCGGCATCGCGGGGGCATGCTGCGTCACGAGGCGCCGGAGCGGTATTTCCACGCGCGGGTGCGCCCCGGCATGTCGGGACTACATGATACGTGGGTCGTCCTGGGTGGACACGCCTGGGAGACGATGGAGACGTTGCCGGAAGAAAGCCTCTCGCTGCGCGTGACCGGCACCAACGGGATGCTGCCGCGCAAGGGGCTGCGCGAGGCGAGTCTCAGTGAACTCGCCACGAGCACGCCGAACGTCGCCGGCGTGCGCAACCTCGTCGCGCCGACGCTGCCGCTCTATCCCCCGACGGATGACCGGTTTCAGTGGCGGGTTTTATCTCATCTGGCGCCCAACTTCCTGTCGCTGATGGATGCGGAGGTGCTGCGCGGCGCGCTCGGCCTCTACGACTGGACCGACGACGAACTGAACCGGCGGCGCCTGGACGGCATCCTCTGGGTTTCGGAGGAACTACTCGAGGAGGTTTCGGGCGGCTCGGTCGAGCGTGGCGTGCTGATCGAGGTTACGCTCGATTCCCATGCGTTCGCGGGTGAGGGCGACGTGATGCTGTTCGGCGAACTGCTGCACCGGTTCTTCGCGCTGTACGCGGAAATCAACCTGTTCACGAAACTTTCGATCGTAAGCCTGCCATCGCAGACCCGCACAGTATGGCCGCGCAGCAAGGCAGAGCGCTCCCCGCTATGAAGCCAGAGGAGTTTCCCAATCTCGAGCCCCTGGTTGCGTCGCTGCTGGCCCGCGCGCCCCGGATGAACTTCATGCAGTTGTGCCGCCTGCTCGAGGTGAGCGTGCCGGATCGAGCGGGCTTGGGCACGCGCGACACGCCCGAGCACGAACCCGTGCGGTTCGGGTCGTGGCCGCGCGTCGGATTTCCTGCGGGCGAAGTCGCCGCGGTCGACTTCGGCGACGCGGCAGATGAAACCGCGCGGTCGGTGCGGCCCACCGTGCGCACGACCTTCATGGGTCTGTACGGCGTCGACTCGGCGGTGCCGCCGCACATGATCGACGACATCGTCCTGCGCGAGGAGGGGCATGAGGCGGTCGAGTCGTTTCTCGACCGGTTCGATCACCGCTTCGTCACGATGCTGTACCGCGCATGGAAGAAGTACCGCTATCCGGAGAGTTTCCGGCCGGGCGGGACCGACGCTCATTCACGCAACCTGCTGAGCCTGGTCGGATTTGGCTGGGGCGGCAAGCCCGGGCGCGCGGGCTTGCCTGATTGCCGCATGCTGGCGCTGCTGGGCCTGCTATGCCTGAAGACCCGCACGCCAGAGGGCCTTGCGGGAGTGATTGCGCTGGCCGTTCCGGGCGTGGATGTGCGCGCCGACGAGTTTTTCCCGGTGTACGCCCGTCCCGGCCAACCGAGGCCGCTGGGCTCACGTCCTCCGGCGCAGGAATCGGGGAGCGGCGCCCAGCAGGGACTGGGTGGGGGCTACGTGCTGGGCAGGCGGCTGGCCTGGCGTGGTCGTGCGGTTCGGGTGACGCTGCGTCCCGCCAACGCACAACAGGCACACGATCTCCTGCCGGGGGCGTGGATGAACCGTGAACTGCTCGCATTCGTGCGCCTTTACGTGGGTGTGAAGGCCGACGTTCATCTGCGCATGCAGGTGTCGTCGCGGATCGCGCCTTTGCCGGCCATCGGCACGATTGGCACTATCAGCACGGCATCGGCCACGCCAGCGCCGCGTCTTGGCTGGACCACGGTGCTGCCTGCCGGGGAAGAGCGCACGATTACCATTCCGCTAGGTGTGACCGAGGCGTTCCCCGCACCGGCGCCCAATCCTTACCTGAGTCCGAAACGCACATAACCGGGGAAACCATGATGTCTATCCGCCTGGCCATTGCCACTGTTGCATCTGCCTTTCTGCTGTCGGCCTGCGGGGCCTGGCAGGCCGTGTCAGACACGTCGTCGAGTGCCTGGCACGCCGTGTTCTACAAACAGGTCAAGGTACTCAACGTCGATCTGTCCGCGCGCGAGGCCCTGAATCCGGACGATGCCGGCCGGCCGACATCGGTCGCGGTACGCATCTACCAGCTCAGGGACCGCAAGCTGTTCGATGGCGCATCCTATGACGATCTCCTGAAAAACGACCGCACGGTACTCGCGCAGGACCTGCAGGACGGCATGGCCGCTGCGTTGAACCCGGGGGCGTCCGCGAGTCTCTCGCAGCCGATGAAAGCCGACACGAAGTACGTGGCCATCGTCGCGTTCTACCGAAACCCGGGTAACGGCAACGGCTGGAAATACGTGATCGAGAAAACGAAGCTCGACGCCGATAAGCCGCTGAACCTCCAACTCGTCGACCAGCTTCTGCTCGCCGCAGACGACTCGTCCCGGAAAGCCTCACAGTGAGATCAGCGATAGCCGGGTGTCGTTCAATATTCCTGAGATGAAGAAATCATTGCCCGAGCTGTTCGTCGAACTCGACGCGCTGGACCGCGACGCACCTCCACAAAAGGCAACGCAGTAACGCCGCGAACCTACTCCTCGCCGACAGACGAAAGCGGCGCGGCCACATGTTCGAGCGACTTGCGCTCTGCGTCCACGCCCCAGATCGCGGCCACGAGTGCAGCCGCGATCATGAGCGCCGATCCCACCGCATAGCCCGTGAACACTTCGCTGCGCTGGTGTGTATCGATCAGTCGTCCGAAGAACGCCGGGCCGATGATGCCGCCCAGCGCCGTGCCGAACGCATAGAACACGGCGATGGCAAGCGCCCGGATCTCCAGCGGAAACGATTCGCTCACGGTCAAATAGGCGGAACTCGCGGCGGCCGAGGCGAAAAAGAAAATCACCATCCACGCGGCGGTTTGCATCGTCGCGGTGAGCATGCCTTGCTCGAACAACCAGCCGCTCGCCGTGAGCAGCACGCCCGAGAGCGCGTAGGTCGCGGCGATCATCGTGCGCCGGCCGATCACGTCGAAGAGCCGCCCCAGCACGATCGGACCGAGGAAGTTGCCGAGTGCGAACGGCAGCAGATAGAGGCCCACGTCGCCTCCCGGCACGTGATAGAACTCAGTGAGCACGAGCGCGTAGGTGAAGAAAATCGCGTTGTAGAAGAAGGCCTGCGCGGTCATGAGCGATAGACCCACCAGCGCGCGACGGCGGTGCCGCACGAATATGGCATGAAACACCGCGCCCAGCGGGGTATGGCCGCGCGCATGCAGACGCAGCGGGTCGTCAGGCGGGTCTTCCAGCGTATGGCCCGCATCACGAAAACGCGTCTCGATGCCTTCCACGATGTGCTTCGCCTCGTCGTGCTCGCCGTGCGTGAGCAGCCACCGCGGGCTTTCGGGAATCCAGCGGCGCATGGGCAAGATGATGAGCGCGAGTACCGCGCCGATGAAGAAGCACACGCGCCAGCCCCAGTCCGCGGGCAGCAGGTGCGGGTCGAGCAGCACGAGCGAGCCCGCCGCGCCGATGGCCGCGCCCACCCAGAACGTGCCGTTGATGCTGAGGTCGGTCCAGCCGCGCACGCGCGCGGGCGTGAACTCCTGGATCGTCGAATTGATGGCGGCGTACTCGCCGCCGATGCCCGCGCCCGTGATCGCGCGAAACGCGACGAAACTCGCGAAGCTCCATGAAAACGCTGTCGCGGCGGTGGCCAGCAGATACACGGCGAGCGTGATGAAAAAGAGCTTGCGGCGGCCCAACCGGTCCGTGAGCCAGCCGAAGCCGAGCGCACCGCACACCGCGCCGGCAATATACGCGCTGCCGGCCAGGCCCACCTGCGCATTGTCGAGATGCAGCACCGGGCTTGTTTTCAGCGCACTCGCTACCGCACCGGCCAGCGTGACTTCGAGACCGTCGAGCAGCCAGGTGACGCCCAGCGCCACGACGATGAGCACGTGAAAGCGGCCCCACGGCAAGCGATCGAGGCGCGCGGGCAGCGTGGTTGCGATGATGGCGGGCTTATCAGTCGTCTCGGTCGTATTGGGAGGATTCATCGGGCAAGGCCGGGTTCAGCACGGGATGCGTAGTAGCATGCGCCGTTCCCGGAAGGCGGGGCGCGCGTGAAAACAGAAAAATCAACATGTGAGGAAGCGGTTGACGTAACGTATCGTCTGTTCATACAAAAGGCGGGTGACGTGCAGGGAGCCTATGCCCGGATCATGTCCGGAACGGGGCACGCCATCCATGCACAGGTGTGCCCATGACAAAACCAGCTACGTGGTCTTCGATTCGCAAGTCCCTTTGGTCGGGCCTCACGCCCACGCTCGCCGCCATCGTCACGTTCGTGTGCGCCGCAAGTCTGCTGTTGCTCGCGGCGGCCGCCGGCGTGAGGGAAGGCGACAAGTCGATCCGCAAGCATGAAGGTCTGATCGCGCAGGATATGGTGTCCGCGATCGAGCACATTCTCGATAGCGTGCTCACCGCACAAAGTGCCGCGTTGGCCGCACTTCCGGGGCAGCCTTGCGAGCGTGTGGCGCGGCAGTTCGCCGAGCTGAGAACGCACGTCAACTACGTGCGCGGCATCAATCTCGTGGCGAACGGGCGGCTCTACTGTTCGTCTGCGCTCGGCCCCTACGACCTGCCGCTCGCTCCGTTCTTCGCGCATGTACCTGCGAGCACTGCGGTCACGCTGATCGGCGGCTCGCCCTGGCAGGCCCACGTGCCGGTCATGCCGCTCTATGTACCCACCGGCGAGAACGTTGGCCTGCTTTACGTGATCGAGTCGGCGTATCTGACCGATGCGCTCGCGCACGGCGTGCGCTACGGCGCGGGCCGCGTCACGCTTTCCGTGCCGGGCGCTGCGGCGATAGACGACCGTGGTGCGCTGCTCGCCGCCGGCGACGCGGCGCGCCACGCGGGTGCGCGTGCCACATCTTCGCGCTGGGGCTTCGCCGTCGACGTGGCGTTCGCGGCAAGCGCGCATCGCGACGCACGCTGGAAATACGGTCTGCGCTTTGGCGCGGCGGCGCTGCTCGTCGATCTGCTGATCGGCGCGGCCTGGCTCATCGCATTCGCGCCGCGCCGGCTGCTGCTCTCGGCGGTGCGCCGCGGCCTGCGGCACGGCCAGTTTCATGTGGTCTACCAGCCCGTGGTCGAACTGGCGACCGGCCGCGTGAGCGGCGCAGAGGCGCTCATTCGCTGGACCCATCCGAAATTCGGCGCAGTGAGTCCCGCCGTGTTCATGACCGACGTAGAGGGTAGCCACCTGCTCGGACCGGTCACGCGCTTCGTGCTCGAACGCGCAACCACAGAGATGGTGCGCGCGACGAGCGAGCGTCCGTTTCACCTCGCCGTCAACGTTGCGCCGCTGGACTTCGAACGCAAGGATTTCGTGGCGGACGTGCTCGGCGCGGTCGAGCACCTGCCGCCGGACATCATCCTGATTCTCGAAGTGACCGAGCGTTTCCTGCTCGAACAGCGCGCTCGCACCGAGGCGGTGTTCGAGACGCTGAAGGCGCGCGGCGTGAAATTCGCTATCGACGACTTCGGCACGCATCACAGCAACCTCGACACGCTCGGGCGCTTTCCGTTCGACTACGTGAAGATCGACGGGCAGTTCGTACGACAACTCGAGCGGCGCGGCGATCAGCTTGTCAAGGGGATCGTGGCGCTGGCCAGTCACTTCGAAATGGAAATCATTGCAGAGGGTGTCGAGACCGAGGCGCAACACGAGATGTTGCAACGTCTGGGCATTCGCTATGGGCAGGGGTATTTCTACCGGCGGCCGGGCTCCGCTGCGAGTATTGCCGAAATGCAGCGCGACGCGAGGCTCGTGCGTTATGCGGTGTCGTCGCCGGTGCGCTAGCGCGAATACGTATGAACGGTCTTGAATAACGAATTCCGTAAGCCGAAGTTGCGAAGTCTGCAATCCTTACCGAAGGTTGTCTGCAAAAGCGCACTTGCTTCCGGTTGCGCCATTTCCTGTTTCGATTATTGTCTTTCTCGATTCGACAGTTAAATCAGATACGCGGATCTAGAAGCCGCGCCGAACGGTAACCGTTGCGCCTGTGCTATGCGAATGAAGAATGGCGACGCGTGCGGTGGCGGAAAACACCCACTCGTCGACGGTCAGCGAGAGCCTGCGCTGAGGCTGCGCGCCGATGTTCAGCGTGCTGTCCGGCACCTGAAGAATCGAGATTTGCGGCGCTGTGGAAGGGCCCATCTGCAGATAATCGGCACTCGACCGTGCAGCCTGCTGCTCACCGTAACGGCTTCCGGGCGCGGATTTCACGAAGTCGTAATGGTATTTGTCCTGTGCCACCGGCGCGCTATAAAAGCTTTCGACTTCCGCGTAAAACGGCTTTGACTGATTCGCCTGATATTCCATTTCGTACCGGTGGAGGTACGCCTGGGGTTCCGGTGGCAGCGCTGGAACCACTTCCATCGGCATTGACGGGATATTGGCGACCGTCATGGTTTCGGGAATGTTCAAACCGGTGCTCTGAGCGAATGCGTAACCGCTCAGCATAAAAAAGGCTGCACCGACAATCTTTTCGTTCAGGCACGTCATGAGCATGCCTCCAATGACGAACTCGAAACATCAAACTGTCGAACGTTCCTGCCGAACTGACTGCCTTTGCATCACTTGCACCAATGCATTCTAGTACCTGATTTGCTTCCTGCCAGCCGAATGTGTGCGTACGCGATGCAGATGGATGCGAAGTCCACCAGAGCGCGGTTGACGTGCACCGTCGTTGCCTAACATCGCGGACGTTATGACCGATTCGAGCTGCGCGAGGCGCACTCGCAGCGGAAGAAATTGCGCATGGACGTGCGCATGCTCGATGGGCTCACGCAGCAGGCGAGCCCATCGACGCCACATCGACGCCAACCCATTGGGGAAAATCCGGGTGCGGCCTAGATCGTGCCGAAGAGCGCGCGCGGCCGGTCCTGCAGTGTGCGAGCGAGAACCTTCAGTGCGCGCGCGAGTTGCTCCCGCGAGGTTGCACACGCGAGGTTGATACGCACGCCGTGCTCGAGCGTCGAGCGGTCCACCGCGAAGGCCGAAGCGGGCATGGTATTCACGCCGCGCGCGAGCGCGTTCGCGGCGAAGTCGTCGGAACGCCACGGCGCCGGTACGCGCAGCCAGACGAACATGCACGCCGGGTCGCTGTTGAGCAACTCGCGCGGCAGGATCTGGAGAGCGAGTTCCTGGCGCGCCTGCAGCTCCGCACGCTGCGCTTCGAGGATGAGGTGCGCGGTGCCGTCCTCGATCCAGCGCGTGGTGATGAGCGTGGTGAGCGGCGCAGGCATCCAGGCCGTCGTACGCACCGCTTCGGCTGCGAGCGGTGCACCGTGCGGCGGCGTGAGCAGATAGCCGATGCGCAGCCCGGGCGCGAGCACCTTCGAGGTGGAGGCCACGTGGAAGGTCAGCTCGGGACACAGGCTCGCGATGGTCGGCAGGCGCTTGCGCAGCAACGGCCCGTACACGTCGTCCTCGATGATGGCGACGTGATGTCGCCGGGCGATCTCCACGAGCGCGAGGCGCCGCTCGAGGCTCATCGTGACCACGCTGGGGTTCTGCAGGTTCGGCACGGTGAAGATGGCCTTCACCGGCATGCGGCGGCAGGCATCTTCGAGCTGGTCGGGCAGGAGGCCTTCGGCGTCGCTCGGGATACCGACCAGCTCGAACTGGAATACGGGCGCGAGCGCCTTGAGGCCGTAGTACGTCAGCTTGTCGGAAAGGATCACGCCTTCGTGTCCCATCAGGCTGCTCAGGACCGCATAGAGGCCGTGCTGCGCGCCGCTCGTCACGACGAGATTCTCGGGCGAGGGCGTGAAGCCCGGAGCGGCGATCCACTGCGCGCCCGCGGCGCGCGCCCATTCGGCGCCCTGGGGCGGCTGGTATTCCTGGGTTTCCGCAAAGCGCGGGTCGCGCGAGATCGACGCCATCGTGCGGGCGAGCTGCGCGAGAAATTCGCCGGTCGCCGGCCGGTTGACGGTGAGGTCCACCACGCCACCCGCTTCAGCGCCGCTCGCCTGGCTGCCGCGCTGCGCCGCCGCGCCGACGGCAGGCATGGCGCCGCCGGTGACGATCGAGCCGCGCCGCTTGCTCGCCACGATCAGCCCACGCGCCTGCAATTCCTTATACGCGCGCGAGACCGTGGAGACGTTGATGCCCAGTTCCACGGCCAGATCGCGCTGCGGCGGCAGGCGGCTGCCGGGTGGGTACTGACCGCTGCGCACCTGCTCCTCGAGATTGCGGGAGACCTCCAGATACGTGGCTTGACGACCTTTTGTCTGGAGATCGTCATCCGATTTTGTCTGGTAATCGTCGGCTTTCATGCAAGTAGTAACTCCATACAAAATTCGATCGTTTGCCACGTTACCTTGCTGCTGTGAGATGGGCTGCCAGCGCCGCCACCGCATCGTTACGTCAATAGTACGATATCTGGCCGGAGTTTGGCTGCCTTTGTCCCGGGCCGAAAGGTCACCCACCAGGGAATTTCCTGGTCTCCACACAAAGCATTTTTAATTGCACACAAAAAATTATTGTGTGAGTATGAATTCAAGGTTTTGTTCGGTCGGCAGTTCGGCGCAACACGCACTGTATTACAGGAGGACAGGCTCGTGGCAACCCGGCAACCCACACCCGCTTCAGACGCAACATCCACACCCCTTGGCCACTCGCTGCGCAAGCGGCACGTCACGATGATTTCGCTCGGCGGAATCATCGGCGCGGGGCTCTTCGTCGGGAGCAGCGCGACCATCAGCGCGATGGGGCCGGCTGCCTGCCTGAGCTATCTGCTGGCCGGCATCGTCGTGCTGTTCGTCATGCGTATGCTCGGCGAGATGGCGCTCGCGCATCCGGGTGTCGGCTCGTTCACGGAGTTCACGCGCATCGGTCTCGGCGACTGGGCCGGTTTCACGAACGGCTGGCTCTACTGGTACTTCTGGGTCATCGTGGTCGCCGTGGAGGCGGTGGCGGGCGCGGGCATCCTGCAGCGCTGGATTCCCGCACCGGTCTGGGTAATCGGGCTCGTGCTCCTGTCGCTCATGACGGCCGTGAACCTGCTCTCGGTGAAATCGTATGGAGAATTCGAGTACTGGTTCGCGTCGATCAAGGTGGCGGCGATCATCGTGTTCATCGTGGTGGGCGCGAGCTATCTGTTCGGGTTCAGCTCGTGGCACCAGACCGTGAACAACCTGAGCGGCGACCACGGGTTCATGCCGTTCGGCGCGATGTCGATCTTCGCGGGCGTGCCCACGGTGATTTTCGCGGTGGGCGGTGCGGAGATCGCGACCATTGCCGCGGCCGAATCCGACGATCCGGGCCGCAACGTGGCGTCGATGACGCGCTCGGTCATCCTGCGCGTCATCACGTTCTATGTCGGCTCGCTCTTCGTGATCGCCTGCATCGTGCCGTGGGCGAGCATCAAGGTGGGCTACTCGCCGTTCGTGGCCGCGCTCGAAACCATGCATATTCCGGGCGCCGCGGACATCATGAATGCAATCGTTCTGGTGGCCGTGCTCTCGGCGCTGAACTCCGGGCTCTACGTGTCCTCGCGCATCGTGTTCCGGCTCGCCGAGCGCCGCGACGCCCCGCGCGCGCTGCTCACGCTCTCGAAGAGCCGCGTGCCGCGCCTCGCTGTGCTCGCGAGCAGCATCGTCGGCTACGTGGCCATTGTCGCGGCCATCGTTTCGCCCCAGGGCGTGTTCCTCTATCTCGTCAGTGCATCGGGCGCGATCATGCTGTTCGTGTATCTCTCCATCGCCGTTTCGCAGATCGTGATTCGCCGGCGCCTCGAGGCGACGGCGCCCGAACGGCTCACATTCAAAATGTGGCTCTTTCCCTGGCTGTCGTGGGCCGTGGTGGCCGCGATTGCCGGCGTGCTCTGCGCGATGGGCTTCGACCATGCGCTCGCGGGCCAGCTCATGGCGAGCCTGGCGAGCCTGGCGGTGGTGTCGGCGGCTTACCTGCTCACACGCAAGAGGACTCACGTGCAGGAATTCCGTGAGCCTGCAACCAACTGGAAGAAGTAATGGCGCAAGTGGCTGTCATCGGCGCGGGCTTCGTGGGGTTGTCGTGCGCGTACTGGCTCATGCGCGACGGGCACAGCGTGACGCTGTACGACGCGCAGGGGCCGGGCGAGGGCGCCTCATACGGCAACGCGGGCACATTCGCGAACTATGCGTGCATTCCCGTGAACAACCCGGACGTGTTCCGCAACATCCCGCGCTTTCTATTCTCGTCGACGAGCCCGCTGCGCATCCGCTGGGGCGACGTGCCGGCGCTCGCGCCCTGGCTCACGCGTTTCCTGCTGAGCGCGACGCCCCGCCGCTATGAGGGCAGCGTGAATGCGCTCGCGCAATTGCTTTCGCGCGCCTTTGAAGGCTACCGCGAAATGCTGGCCGTCGACACGCTCGCGGCCTTCGTGCGTGAACGCGAATGCCTTTACCTGTATTCGAGCGCAGCGTCGTTCAAGGCCGCGCAGCCGGCGCTCGAGCTACGGCGCTCGCTCGGCGTGGCGTTCGAAACGCTCGCGCGCGATGAGATAGCGCAACTGGAGCCCGGCCTCGCGCCGCTCTTTTCTCAAGGCACGCTCTTCAAGGGCAGCTGGTTTCTGAGCGATCCGCGCGGCTTTCTGCAGGCCTTGCACGCGATGTTGACGCAGCGCGGCCTGGTGCACCGGCGCGTGGCGGTCGATACGCTGAAGCCAACGTCTGGTGCGGTGAAGCTGATCGATACGGCGGGCGAGGCGCATGACGCGGAACAGGCCATTGTCTGCGCGGGTGCGTTTTCGGGGCGCCTCGCGCGCCAATGCGGCGACGCAGTGCCGCTAGGTGTGGAACGTGGCTATCACGTGCGCTTTCCTGGCACCGCTAATCGAATTTCGCGTCCGTGCGGCTGGGCCGAACGCGGCTTCTACATGACGCCGATGGACGGCGGCATCCGCGCGGCGGGCACCGTCGAGCTGGCGGCCAGCGGAGCGGGCAAGAATGCGGACCTGCTGCGCCTCTTGACGCGCTCCGCGCAGGAGGCACTGCCTGGACTGCCCGAGCCGGACAGCGACTGGCTTGGCTTCAGGCCGAGCCTGCCCGACGCGTTGCCCGTAATGGGCGCGTCGAGCCGCTCGCCGCGCGTGATCTACGCGTTCGGGCACCAGCATCTGGGCGTGACGCTCGGCGGCGTGACGGGCAGCGTGGTCGCCGATCTCGTTGCAAGGCGTGCGCCTCCTTTCGATCTTGCGCCTTATAGTCCGCGACGCTTTTAACCCGTGATTCAAGCCACTTTCCAGCCAACCGCCACGTAACCACCCACCGCAACAGTCTCCCAGCGAGGATGAGCATCATGAACCGCCGCACTCTCGTACTAACGATGGCCCTCGGGCTGATGGGCTTGCACGGCCCCGCGCAGGCGGCCGACCCCGAGGTTGTGAAGATCGGCTTCGCGGGTCCGCTCACCGGCCCGGTGGCGCGCGTCGGCAAGGACTTGCAGTACGGCGCGCAGCTCGCGATCGACGAGGAGAACGCCAAACACCCCATAATTGCGGGCAAGCCGGTGAAGTACGTGCTCGACGTGCAGGACGACCAGGCCGATCCGCACGTGGCCGTGCAGGTGGCGCAAAAGCTCGTGGACGACGGCGTGGTCGGCGTGATCGGCCACTACAACTCGGGCTGCAGCATTCCCGCTTCGACGGTGTATCACAATGCGAATGTCGCGATGATCACGCCGGGCTCGACGAATCCGGCGCTGACCCAGCAGGGCTACGCGAACGTGTTTCGCACCATGGGCAACGACGGCATCGGCGGCGTGATCGCCGGCAAGTTCGCGGTGGAGCAGTTGAAGGCGAAGCGCATCGGCATCATCGACGACCGCACGGCCTTTGGCCAGGGGCTCGCCGACGCGTTCGAGAAAGGCGCGAAGGAGGCCAACGGCAATATCGTCGACCGCGAGTTCACCAATGACAAAGCCGTCGATTTTCGCGCCATTCTTACCTCGCTCAAGCAGAAGAACGTCGACGTGATTTTCTTTGGCGGCCTCGACGAACAGGGCGCGATGCTCGCCAAGCAGATGCGCACGCTCGGCATGCCGGCGCGCCTGTTCGGCGCGGGCGCATTGAAGAGCAATGCCTTCCTGCAGATCGCGGGCCCGGCGGGCGAAGGCACGCAGGACCTCGAACCGGGACCGGCGCTCGACAAGCTGCCTTCCGCGCAAGCATTCGCGAAGCGCTACAAGGCGCGCTTCAATCAGGATGTCGAACTGTATGCGCCGTTCGCCTATGATGCCGCGCTCGCGATGATCAAGGCGATTCGCGACGCCGATTCGCTCGACCGCGCAAAGATCGTCGCGAGTTTCCCGAAGGTGACGGTGGTGGGCGTGACGGGCAATATCGCGTTCGATCCGCACGGCGACCTCATCAAGCCGCCTTATACGCTCTTCGAGGTGCAGCAGGGCCAGTGGAAGAGCCTCAAGACGCTCGGGGGCAATGGCGTGTAAAGCGCGTGAGGGGCCTTTCAGCGCGCGACCAGCAGCTCGAATAGCGTGTGGAAATCGACCGGCTTCGTGAGATGCGAATCGATTCCGCTCATGCGCGAGCGCAGCCGGTCGGCGTGCTGGCCCCAACCCGTTAGCGCGATGATCTGCAGGCCGGCGTACCGCGGGCTTTGACGAATCTGTCGCGCGATTTCATAGCCGTCCATGCCGGGCATACCGATGTCGAGCACGACCGCATGTGGCACCGACTGCGCCAGCGCACCGAGCGCGGCGGCGCCGTCGTAGACCACGCGCACCTGCGCGCCTTCGCCCGAGAGCACCATGGCGAGCGAATCGGCGGCGTCGCGGTTGTCGTCGACCACGAGAATGCGCTTGCCCGCGAGCGGCTTCGCAGCGCGCGCCACGCTCGCCGGGGTCTCGCGCGCTTCCGTGGGTGTCTGCTGCGAGAGCGGCAGGCGCACCGTGAAGGTGCTGCCTTTGCCGGGGCCGGCGCTTGCCGCCTCGACGGTGCCGCCGTGCATGCGCACGAGATGTCGCACCATGGTGAGGCCAATGCCGAGGCCCCCCTGGTTGCGGTCGGCTGGGCGGCTGACCTGAGTGAACAGTTCGAACACCTGATCGATCTGCCCCGCCGACATGCCGATTCCGGTATCGCTCAGTGCGACGACGACCCACTCGCCTTCGCGCGTGGCGTCGAGCCGGATCTGGCCGCCCGTGTCGGTGTAGCGCGCCGCGTTGTTGAGCATGTTCGCGAAGACCTGCGTGAGCCGCACGCGATCGGCATCGAGAACGAGCGGCGTGTCGGGAAGCGTGATGCTCAGTTCATGATGGGCCTGATCGATGGCGGGGCGGCTCGTCTCGACGGCATTCTCGATGATTTCCGCGAGCGCCACGGGCGCCTTCACGAGGCCGATCTTGCCGCGCGTGATGCGCGACACTTCCATCAGGTCGTCGATCAGCCGCACCATGTGATGCACCTGACGATCGAGCATGTCGAGGATCGGCGCGGAGTCCGGTGGAAACTCGCTGTGCCGGATGAGGTGCAGCGCATTGGCGATCGGCGCGAGCGGATTGCGCAGTTCGTGCGCGAGCGTGGCGAGGAATTCGTCCTTGCGCCGGTCCGCTTCCTTGAGCGCGTCTTCGGCGTTCACGGCTTCGGTCACGTCGATCGATACACATACGTGGCCGCGAAACTCGCCGTTCGCGGAAAACCACGGCGCACAACAGGTTTCGAACCAGTGCCAGCCTGCATCCTTGATTTTCACGCGCAGCCGGCTCTGGAACGCGCAATGGTCGAGTTGCGCAGCCTGTAGGCGCGACAGAAAGCCGGGCAGGTCGCGCGGATGCACGATGGTTTGCCAGCCGGTTTCGAGCAGCTGTCCGGGCGTGAGGCCGATCGCCGTGAGATAGCGCTGGTTCAGATAGACCGTATTGCCTTGCGTGTCGATTTGCCAGATCAGTGCGGGCGACGCTTCGGCTAGCGCGCGAAAGCGCGCCTCGCTCTCGCGCAGCGCTTCCTGTGCGCTGCGGCGGTCGTCCACGTCGATATTCATGCCCACCCACTTGCGCACCGTGCCGTCCGGATTCCAGATCGGCGCGGCGCGCACGTTGGTCCAGCGCCAGCCACCCGCGGCGACGCGCAGGCGATATTCCGCGTTCACCACGCGTTGTGCCGCAATCGCGTCTTTCCATTGGCGCAGCGCGTAGGCGCGGTCATCGGGATGGACGGCGTTCGCCCAGCCTTCGCCGAGCCATTCTTCGCCGGGCTGCCCGGTATATTCCGACCAGCCCGGCGAGACCGACTCGGCCTGACCTTGGGCATCGGCTTCCCATACGGCCTGCGCAAATCCTTCCACCAACGCGCGAAAGCGCTCCTCGCTGTCAGCGCATTCAGTTTCCACGCGCTTGCGTTCCGTAATGTCCAGTGCGAATTCGGCGCACCTGGAAGCCATGCCCGTGCCCGAGATCCGCGTGGGCGCGAAAAGGCCCCACCAGCGCGTGCCGTCCTTGCGGATCAACTGCCGTTCATAAGGCTGTGTGCGTCCGGTGGTGGCGAGGTCGGTGACCGCACGCGTCGTGACGCCGAGAAATTCGAGCGGCACGAGCCGGTCCCAGTGCGCCGCGGCGCGCAAATCCTCGCGGCTATAGCCGCTCATCTGCTCGAAAGCGCCGTTGGCGTCGGCCATGGTGCCGTCGAGGTCGAAGAACAGCACGCCCACGGTTTCGATGGAGATGGCGGCCTGCAGGCGCGCCTCGCTCTCGCGCAGCGCCTCTTCGACCTGCTTGCGGTGCTCGGCTTCGTCGTGGAGCTTCGTATTGATGTTCTGCAGCGTGCGCGTGCGTTCGGCCACCTGCTGCGCGAGATTGCGGCCCGCGTCCTGGGCGTCGCTCAGCGCGCTCGTCAACTGGTGGGCGGCGCTCGCGCAGGAGGCGAGACCTTGTAGCTGGCGCGCGTCCTCGGCGTCGAAATGTCTTTCTTCGCCGTGCGTCACGGCCCAGACCGTGCCGACCACCGTGCCGTTGACGCGCCATGGCACGTGCAACGCCTCGCTGATGGGTGGATCGATCGCGCGGTACGAAGCAAAGCTGCGTGCCGGCCGGTCGAAGAGAAGCATGGTATTGCGCCCCTCGGTCACGCCGCAGGGACAATCGTCGCCGGGAAGCGTGCGGTCCACGTCGGCAGCCAGTTCGCCGGCCACCGCGCCCCAGCGGAAGCGGGCCGTGGGGCCGTCGCGCTCGGGCACGCTCACGCCGGCCGACTCGGCGCGGCAAAGCGTGAGGGCGAGCCGCGCGAGCATAGGCAGCACACCTGAGGGATTGTTCGCCATTTCATGCGCGAGCGCAGCAAGCGCACGGCTCTCGCCCTGGTAGTCGGGCAGTCGGTTCGGGCGGTTCACCAGGGCTTCGGTGATCAGCGTTTCCTCGACCGTGAGCGCAGGTGCGCCGTTGTCTTGCATGCTGCCTCCGCTTTAGTCGTCCGCCGCCCCGGCGTTCGCATCTTCGGTGCAAAGTTGCTAACGCAGGTGGAGCCCATTGTGTTTGCGGGTAAGCATCGCGTATTCCCGTAGATAAAAACCGGGAGATGCCAGCACGTTTTGTTGCGTCCCTTTGAACACAGCGCACTTCTGAACGGGCCGCAAGGGCGGCGGGCATTGTATTTGCGTGATGGCCGCACGATACGGAAGGCGAGGAGGATGCGAGCATGCCACGCGCGATATGGAAAGGCGCCATCACCTTCGGGCTCGTGTATGTGCCGGTCGAAGTGTTCCCGGCTAAGCAGAGCGAGCGTACCGGCTTCAACCTGCTCGATCGGCGGACGCTGGACCCAGTCGGCTATCAGCAGATCAACAAGCGCACGGGCAAGGCGGTCCAGCACGCCGACATCGTGCGCGGCTACGAGTATGAAAAAGGCGCCTACGTGGTGATGTCCGACGAGGAGATCAAGGCCGCGAGTCCCGAATCGACGCAGACGGTCGAGCTGCTCGCGTTCGTCGAGGCGTCGCAGGTCTCCTTTCTCTACCTCGACACGCCGTACTGGCTCGCCCCCGATAAGCGCGCGGGCAAGACCTACGCGCTCTTGCGCGACGCGCTCGCGGCGAGCGGCAAGCTCGGCATTGCGAGCGTCGTGCTGCACAGCCGGCAGCATCTCGCGGCGCTCGTGGCGGTGGGCCCCGCGCTTGCGCTGCAAACGCTGCGGTGGGCCACCGAGGTGCGCGAGTTCGATGCGGTGAAGCGGCTGCCCAGCAGTGCAAAAGCCGCGGGCGTGAGCACACAGGAACTGCAAATGGCGCGCAAGCTCATCGACGACATGAGCACGGACTGGGACCCCGAAACGTATCGCGACACCTACCTCGACGCGATTCTCGAACTGGCCGGGCGCAAGGCGCGCGAAGGCAAGGCGCACGAACTCACGCCCGTTGCGGCACCCGCGCCCGAGCGGCGCGGCGCGGATATCGTCGACCTTTCCGAGCTGCTCAAGCGCAGTCTCGGCAAGCGCAGCGAGCGCGGCGCGAGTGCGCCGCCGCGGAAAACGGCGCCGAAGCGCGGACGGCGCGCGGCATGATGAACGCAAATGCGGCTCAGAGAGCGCAACAAGGGTGAACGATGAAGCACAAACTCGAAGTCTACGAACAGAAGCGCCGCTTCGATGAAACTCCGGAGCCGCGTGGTCGCACTGCGCGACGCAGCGCGAAACCGCGAGAGGGTGAAGGATCGTTCGTGATACAGCGTCACGATGCGCGGCGGCTGCACTACGACTTTCGCCTCGAGCTGGACGGCACGCTCAAGTCGTGGGCTATTCCCAAGGGCCCGAGCCTAGACCCGACGGTGAAACGGCTCGCCGTGCATGTGGAGGATCATCCGCTCGAATATGGCTCGTTCGAAGGGCGCATTCCGGAAGGCAGCTATGGCGCAGGCACGGTGGCGATCTGGGACCACGGTGTGTGGCGCCCCGAGGGCGGTTTGCGCGGCGCGCGCGAAGGGTATGCGCAAGGCAAGCTCAAATTCACGCTGGAGGGCGAGCGGCTGCACGGCGGCTGGGCGCTCGTGCGGAGTCCCATGCACGACGGCAAACAGGAGAGCTGGTTGCTGATCAAGCAGCGCGACGACGAGGCCATGCCTGAAGACAAATTCCATGTAGTCGAGGACGAACCTGCTACGTCGAATACGTCGAAAACATCAAAAAAGGGCGCCCGCGCGGGCAACCGGGCCGCGAAGCAGGAGGCAGCCACGGCACTGGAAGGCGCAGTGCGCGCATCGATGCCAGAGACACTTGCCCCGGAACTTGCTACGCCGGTCGACGCTCCCCCGCACGGCGACAACTGGCTCTACGAAATGAAGTTCGACGGCTACCGCGTGCTGGCGCGCATCGACCGCCACGCGCGCGGCAAGGGCGATGTGCGTATCTTTACCCGCACCGGCAACGACTGGACAGCGAAGTTTCCGCGTCAGGTGCAAGCGCTGCGCGCGCTGAAGGTCGAATCGGCGTGGCTGGACGGCGAGGCCGTTGTGCTCGACGCGGCGGGCGTGCCCAACTTCCAGGCGTTGCAGAACGCGTTCGACGCGGGCCGTGCGGGCGACATCACGTTCTGGCTCTTCGATCTGCCTTGGCTAGACGGCGCGGACTTGCGCGGCGTGGCGCTCGAGGCGCGCCGCAATAAGCTCTCGGCGCTGCTCTCACAAAAGCCTGACGATGCGCTGCGTTTTTCGGCGGCCTTCGAGGGCGAACCGCAGGCCCTGCTCGAAGCCGCCTGCGAGGCGAATCTCGAAGGACTCGTCGCCAAGCGGCGCGATAGTCGCTACACGTCCACGCGCAGCGCAGCGTGGCTCAAGCTGCGCTGCTCGCGGCGCCAGGAATTCGTGATCGGCGGCTATACGGAACCGAAGGGCAGCCGCGAGGGGTTCGGCGCACTGCTGCTCGGCGTGTATGGCGACGATGGCGCGTTGCAATATGCCGGCAAAGTGGGAACGGGTTTCGACGCGGCGCGGCTCGAAGCGATGGCGGGCGAACTGCGTGCGCGCGAGCGCCAGAACTCGCCGTTCGCGGCGGTGCCGGCGGCCGAGCGTCGCGCGGGCGTGCACTGGGTGCGGCCCGAACTCGTGGCGGAGGTGCGCTTCAAGACATGGACGAGCGCGGGCGTGGTGCGCCAGGCGTCGTTCGTCGGACTGCGCGAGGACAAGCCCGCAAAGGACATCGTGCGCGAAGGGCAGCCGACGCCCGTGCAGGCGGTGGCGAACCAACGCGAAAAGAAGGTCGCGAAGCAAGCCTCGACGGACGCACCAAAGACTGTGAGCCGCACGCGCCGGGCCGCGCACGACGAAGCCGAAGTCGCCGGCGTGCGAATCACCCATCCCGAGCGGGTGATCGACGCGCAAAGCGGACTGCGCAAGATCGATCTCGTTGAGTACTTCAAAGCGATTTCCGCATGGCTGCTGCCGCACGTGCAAGGGCGCCCCGTTGCGCTTGCTCGTGCGCCCAAGGGCGTGGGAGGCGAGCTGTTTTTCCAGAAACACGCCAAAGCGTTGCAGATTCCCCATGCCACGCAGCACGCCGGTCTCGATCCAGGCCATGCACCTCTGCTCACGCTCGATTCCACCGAAGCGCTGGTCGGCGCCGCGCAGATGGATACGATCGAACTGCACACCTGGAATGCGCTCGCGGCAAGCATCGAAAAGCCCGACCGCATCGTCTTCGACCTGGACCCCGATCCCTCGCTCGGTTGGGAGCGCATGCTCGAGGCCGCGCAGCTCACGCGCGAGCTGCTCGAGGCGCTGGGCCTACGGGCATGGTGCAAGACGAGCGGCGGACGGGGCCTGCACCTGGTGGTGCCGCTCACGCGCCCTGCCGGCTGGGACGAGGCGAAGGACTTCGCGCGCGCGGTGGCGAGCCACATGGCGGCGACGCTGCCCGAGCGCTTCAGCGCGAAGATGGGGGCGCAGAACCGCAAGGGCCGGATTTTCGTGGATTATTTGCGCAACAACCGCGGCGCGAGCACAGCTGCGGCTTATGCGCCGCGGGCGCGGCCCGGTCTTGGCGTATCGGTGCCGGTCGATTGGGACGAACTGCACACGCTCACAAGCGGCGACCAGTGGAATGTCGCGAATGTGCGCGGGCGGCTCGAAGCGCTGCGCGCCGATCCGTGGAGCGGCTACGAAAAGGCGCGCCAACGGATTACGGCCGCTATGTGGAAACAACTCGGCGTGAAGTGAAAGCTTATCGTCAGATGCCAACCAGGCTCGCAAGCTCGTCGCCTCCGAAGTGGGTTCGCTGGCGCAGCGCGAGCGCGGCGCGCTGATTGTCCTTTTTTTACACGCAATTGTCCTGAGACAATAATTTTCCGCCCCGTTTCTGAGCGACCATGAACGCTTACCGAGGAGCGGATCGAGATGGCGTGGGCGACGATTTCGGGCGAGTGGCGTGACGCGGTCGGGGCCGCGCACGGCGCAGAGTCCAAATACAAACGGCTGGTCAAGGCGATTGCACAGGACATCGAGCGCGGCGCGCTCGTTTCCGGCGTGCGCCTCGCACCGCAGCGCGAGGTGGCCTCGGAACTGGGCGTGAGCGTGCAGACGGTCACCAATGCCTACAAGGAACTCGAAAGACAGGGCCTGATTCGCTGCGAGGTGGGGCGCGGCAGCTTCGTCGCCGCGCGCGTGACCGAGTCGATGTCGAACTATATTCTCGACACGGCCGAGCGCGAGATCGTCGACTTTTCCATTGCGCGCATCGTTCACACGCCGCAGCACGACGCCGCGTGGCGCGATGTGTGCGCCACGCTCGCCACGCTGGACGATCAACCGTGGATTCGCTCGTTTCGCCCCATCGCGGGCTTCGAGCATCATCGCCAGGCAGGCGCGGCGTGGCTCGCCTCGCTCAACATGCCGGTGAAACCCGAATCGCTCCTCATCACCAATGGCGCGGCGCACGGCATTTTCCTCGCGCTCGCGTCCACGGTGGGCCCCGGAGACACGGTGCTCTGCGAAAGCCTCACGGACCACGGCGTAATCGGCTCGGCGAACGTGCTGGGCTTCACGCTCAAGGGGCTCGAAATCGACGAGTACGGCATCCGTCCCGAGCATTTCGAGGAGATGTGCGACAGCGAGCGCGTGAGCGCGCTCGTGTGCACGCCGACCTTCAACAATCCCACCATGGCCGTCTTGCCCGATTCGCGCCGCCGCGCGATTGCGCGCATTGCGGAGCGCTATGGCGTGTACGTGATCGAGGACGATGTGTATGGCGCGCTGCCCGCGAAAGCCAACACGCCTGTCGCGAGCCTGATTCCCGAGCTGGCGTTCTATTGCACGAGCATGACCAAGTCGGTGCTCACCGGTCTGCGCACGGGCTATCTCGCCATGCCGCGCCGCCTTGCGCTGCGCGTGGAAAGCGTGTTGCGCGTGAGCAGCTGGATGGCGACCTCGCCGATTGCGGAAATCGCCACGCGCTGGATCATGGACGGCACCGCGCGGCGCCTCGTGGAACTGCAGCGCGAGCGGCTCGCCGCGCGCCAGGCGATGGTGCGCGAGGCGTTGGGCGACTATGTGCTCGGCGCGCATCCCAACGCGCTGTCCGCCTGGCTGCGCGTGCCCGACTACTGGCAGGCGGACCGCCTCGTGCGCGAATTGCGCAATCGCCAGATTGCCGTGACTTCGCCGGACCCATTTCTCGTGGGCGGCACAGCGCGTCCCAATGCGGTGCGCATCAGCCTTGGCGCGGAAGCGTCGGACACCGCGTGCCGCAACGCGCTGCAGACCATGGCGGGCGTGTTCGAGCAGTATCCGCACGTGCACGATTTCAACTAGACGTTGCGTCTGCCCATCCGGGCGCGCGGATTGTACCAGGACATTAGAAAGCCCGTTTTGGCTCATTAGACTGGATTGCACAGATTCACAGGAAGGAACGTGCATTTCATGTCGTCGCTTTCGTTTTCGTCACTCTCGCTTGCCGATGTCTACCGCGCGCGCCAGCGGCTCGCCGGCCGCGTAGCGCACACCCCGCTCGTGGCGTCTCCCACTTTGTCGGCGCGCGTGGGCGTGCCGGTCTACTTCAAGCTCGAAACCGTGCAGCCCACGGGCAGCTTCAAGTTGCGCGGCGCGACCAACGCGGTGGCGCATCTCGCCGAGTCGGGAGTGAAGCGCGTCGTCACCGCGTCCACCGGCAATCATGGCCGTGCACTCGCGTGTGCGGCACACGCGCTCGGCATGGAGTCGGCCGTCTGCATGTCGTCGCTCGTGCCGCCCAACAAGGTCGAAGCCGTGGCTGCGCTGGGCGCGCGCGTGGTGATCGCGGGCAAGAGCCAGGACGAAGCGCAGATCGAAGCGCAACGCCTCATGCGCGAAGAAGGCTATGCGTTCGTGCCGCCGTTCGACGACTTGCACGTGATCGCCGGGCAAGCCACCATCGGCCTCGAAATTCTCGAAGCGCTGCCCGACACCGCGACCCTCGTGGTGCCGCTTTCGGGCGGCGGACTGTTCAGCGGCGCAGCGTTTGCGGCGAAGCAGATCCGGCCGGACGTGCGCGCCATCGGCGTTTCGATGGCGCGCGGCGCGGCCATGCATGCGAGCCTCGCGGCGGGCCATCCCGTCGACGTTGAGGAAAGCGAAACATTGGCCGATTCGCTGGGCGGCGGCATTGGTCTCGACAATCGCCACACCTTCGCGCTGACTCGCGCGCTGGCCGACGAAGTCATCCTGCTCGGCGAGCCTTCGATCGCGCACGGCGTGGCCCATGCGTACCGCGAAGAACGCCTCGTGGTGGAAGGCGCGGGCGCGGTGGGCATGGCGGCGCTGCTCGACGGGCACATCGAGCGCAGCAAAGGCCCGCTCGTGGTCGTCGTGAGCGGCGCGAACATCGACATGACGGTGCACCGCCGTCTCGTGACGGAGGTTTGAAATGCATTCCGAGTTGTCACCTGAGTTGCCGCCGGTTACGTTGCTGGGCGCACAGCAACTGCGCGAACTCGTCCCGCTCGATCTTGCGGCAGTGGATCAGGTCGAATCCGCATTCGTTGCGCTCGCAACCGAAGCCGTTGTCATGCCGCCCATTCTCAATCTCGCGCTGCCCGAGCGGCATGGCGAGGTCGATGTGAAAACGGCGTATCTGCCACGCTTCGAACAGTTCGCCATCAAGATCAGCCCCGGCTTTTTCGACAATCCCTCGTTGGGCCTCCCGAGCCTGAACGGGCTGATGCTCGTGCTCTCTGCGCGCACGGGTCTTACCGAGGCCGTGCTGCTCGACAACGGTTATCTGACCGCCGTGCGCACCGCTGCGGCGGGCGCAGTAGCCGCGCGCTGGCTTGCGCGTCCCGATGCGCGCCATGCGGCGATCATCGGCGCGGGCGAGCAGGCGCGCCTGCAACTCGATGCCCTCATGCTGGTGCGCAAGATCGACAGCGTGAGCGTTTGGGCCCGCGATGCGGCGCGCGCTTCGGTCTTCGCCGCCGACGCCGAACGCCGCCACGGCGTGCGCGCTCGCGTCGCCGCTTCGGTGCACGACGCACTCGCGCAAGCCGACGTGGCCGTGACGACCACCCCCAGCCGCACACCGCTCGTTCACGCGGCGGACCTGCACGCCGGTTTGCACCTCACGGCCATGGGCTCCGACGCCGAGTACAAGAACGAACTCGCGCCCTCGGTATTCGAATCGGCGCGCTATGTCTGCGACCGCTTGCAGCAAACGCGCGTGCTCGGCGAACTCAGGCACGCGATCGAAGCGCACAAGGTCGCGCCCGATCGCGGCTTCGCGGAGCTGGGCGAAGTGATCGCGGGCCGCCGCGAGGGCCGCGTAAGTGCCAACGACATCACGATCTGCGACCTCACCGGCACCGGGGCGCAGGACTCCGCCATTGCCGTTCTCGCCTTGCAGCGCGCCCGCGCGACCGGTGCGGGCGCGGTGTTTCACAACGCAGTCACGCCTTGAGAGGGAAAGATGTCCGCAGCTACTGAAAAGAGTGAGGTGGCGCCGCGCCTTGTGTTCGCACGCAGCGAATACGACGCGCGCATTGCGAAGACGCGCCGCGCGATGCAGGACGAAGGCATCGATCTGCTGATCGTCACGGACCCGACCAACATGAACTGGCTGACCGGCTACGACGGCTGGTCGTTCTATGTCCATCAATGTGTGCTGCTGACCATGGACGGCGAACCCGTCTGGTTCGGTCGCGGCCAGGACGCGAACGGCGCGAAGCGCACGGCGTTCATGTCGCACGACAATATCATTGGCTATCCTGATCATTATGTTCAGTCGCCTGTGCGTCACCCCATGGACTATCTGAGCACGGAAGTCATCGCCGCGCGCGGCTGGGACTCGCTGAGCGTTGGCGTGGAGATGGACAACTATTACTTCAGTGCAGCAGCCTACGCGTCACTCCAGCGTCATTTGCCCAAGGCGCGCTGGGTGGACGCCACCGCGCTCGTGAACTGGCAACGCGCGGTGAAGTCGCCGCGCGAGATCGAGCACATGCGCGTCGCGGCGCGCATCGTCGAGAAGATGCATGCGCGCATTCTCGATGTGGTCGAGCCGGGCATGAGGAAGTGCGACCTCGTTGCGCAGATCTATGAGGCGGGCATTACGGGCGTGGAGGGCCACGGCGGCGACTATCCCGCCATCGTGCCGCTCCTGCCCACCGGCGCCGATGCCGCCGCCCCGCACCTCACGTGGGACGATTCGGTATTCGCGGCGAACGCGGGCACGTTCTTCGAGATCGCGGGCTGCTACCACCGCTATCACTGCCCGCAGTCGCGCACGGTCTATCTCGGCAAGCCGCCAAAGCACTTTCTCGATGCGGAGAAAGCCGTGGTGGAAGGCATCGAGGCCGGCCTTGCCGCCGCGAAGCCCGGCAACGTGTGCGAGGACATCGCCAATGCGTTCTTTGCGGTGCTGCGCAAGTCGGGCATCGAGAAGAACAGCCGCTGCGGCTACCCCATCGGCGCGAGTTTTCCGCCCGACTGGGGCGAGCGCACCATGAGCCTGCGTCCGGGCGACCGCACGGTGCTCGAACCCGGTATGACGTTTCACTTCATGCCGGGGCTGTGGCTCGACGATTGGGGTCTCGAGATCACCGAAAGCATTCTGATCACTGAAATCGGCGTCGAAACGTTCTGCACCACGCCGCGCAAACTGTTCGTGAAGGAGTAGGGCCGATGCGTGCGTCACCGATTACGCCGACCGTCGATTACGACGCCAATGGCGTGCAACACGGCTTTTTGAGGCTGCCTTATTCGCGCGACGATTCCGCGTGGGGCGCGATCATGATTCCGCTTACCGTGGTCAAGCACGGCGAGGGGCCGACGGTGCTGCTCACGGGCGGCAATCACGGCGACGAATACGAAGGCCCGATCGCGCTCGCCAAGCTGGCGGGCTCGTTGCAGGCCGCGGACGTGAATGGCCGCGTGATCATCGTGCCGTACATGAACTATCCCGCGTTTCGTGCGGGCACGCGCACCTCGCCGATCGATGCGGGCAATCTGAACCGCAGCTTTCCAGGTCGCCCCGATGGCGGCGTGACCGAAAAGATCGCCGACTACTTCCAGCGTGAGTTGCTGGCGCGCGCCGATTACGTGCTCGATATTCACGCGGGCGGGCGCACGCTCGACTTCGTACCGTTCGCGGCGATTCATGTGCTGCCCGATGGTGATCAGCAGGCGCGTTGCGAGCGTGCGATGCGTGCGTTCGGCGCGCCGTACTCCATGCGCATGCTGGAACTCGATAGCGTGGGCCTGTTCGACAGCGCGGTGGAGGAAGCGGGCAAGGTGTTCGTTTCGACCGAGCTGGGCGGTGGCGGCACGTCCACCGCGCAGAGCGTGGCGATTGCGGATCGCGGCGTGCGCGGCTTTCTTGCGCACGCCGGCGTCATCGAGCGCAAGGCCAGCGAGCGCAGTGGGGGTCCGCGCACGACCACCTTGCTCGACATGCCCGACGGCACCTGCTACACCACGAGCGAGCATCGCGGCATGCTCGAGATGTGCCGCGATCTCGGCGATACCGTCGAGGCGGGCGACGTGCTCGCGCGCGTGCACGACATCGACCGAACCGGAGGGCGCGCCGTGGAATATCGCGCGCAATGCGGGGGGCTGTTAGCTGCGCGCCATTTCCCCGGCCTCGTGCAGGCGGGCGACACCGTGGCCGTGGTTGCCGACGTGGTCGAACGCAACCTGCCCGTCGCGGCATGAGCACGCCGTGATCAAGCTCGACCGTTACGATCTGGCCATCCTGCGCATCCTCGAGCGCGATGGCCGCATCACGAAATCGAAGCTCGCCGAAGAGGTCAACCTTTCCATTTCGCCGGCCTGGGAGCGCGTGCGCAAGCTCGAGGAAAGCGGCGTGATACGCGGCTACCACGCCGAGGTGGACTGGGTCGGCGCGATGCGTGGCAGCCGTATCGTCGTGGAAGTGACGCTATCGCGCCATACCGCGCCCGAGATGCGACGCTTCGAAGAGCGCGTGAGCGCGGCCGAAGAAGTCATGCAGTGCTATGCCACAGGCGGCGGCGTGGACTACGTGCTGCACGTGATGGCGCGCGACATCGACCATTACCAGCGCTTTATCGACGCGCTGCTGATGGAGGATCTCGGGATCGAGCGCTACTTCACCTACATCGTGACAAAGGTGGTGAAGTGTGCACCCAGTCACGCGCCAGCGTGGGGCCTGGAAAGCGCATGAATTTTTCGCGCCCGCGCGGGGTGGTTCAAAAGAAACCGCAAGTGTGCGGGGCCGAAAACCAAAAAAATCGCGACACCGCAGGCCCCAGAATGGATTGCATGTCGACAGACCTGACAAGGAGTAGACGAGATGCTGCCACGACACCCCATTCTGTTCAAATCGCTGTGCTACGTGGACGGCCGCTGGGTACATAGCGACAGCGCGGCCACCGTGGCCGTGCAGAACCCTGCGGACCAGTCGGTGATCGGCCACGTGCCTATGCTCGTGCGCGCGCAGATCACCGGTGCAGTCGACGCCGCTCAGCGCGCCTTCGAATCGTGGCGCTGGGTTTCGCAAACGCAGCGCAGCGCGGCGCTCCTGCGCTGGCACGAGCGGATCGTGCGGCACCAGGAGGATCTGGCGGCGCTGCTCTCGCTGGAGCAGGGCAAGCCGCTGGCCGAATCGCGCGGCGAAATCCGCTATGCGGCGAGCTTCGTCGAGTGGTATGCGCACGAGGCGAAACGCCTGGCAGGCCGTACGATTCCCACCCATATCGACGGCGCGCATCTGGGCACGGTGATGGAACCGGTGGGCGTCGCGGCGCTGATCACGCCATGGAATTTTCCGGTGGCGATGATCACCCGCAAGGCCGCCGCCGCGCTCGCCGCCGGCTGCACGGTCGTCGTCAAGCCCGCGCACGAAACACCGTATTCGGCGCTCGCTTTGGCGCAACTCGCGGAGGAGGCCGGCTTTCCGGCTGGTGTCTACAACGTGGTGCTCGGCGAGCCGCAAATGGCGATGGAAACGCTGGTGGGCGACACGCGCGTACGTGCCGTGAGTTTCACGGGATCGACGCGCGTGGGCTCGCTCGTCACGCAGACGGCGGCGCGCGCGGGCATCAAGAAGGTTGCGCTCGAACTCGGCGGCAATGCACCGTTCATCGTCACGGAAGACGCCGATCTCGAGCAGTCCGTAAGGATTGCCGTGGGGGCGAAATTCCAGACTTCGGGACAGGACTGCTGCGCGGCGAACCGTATTTTCGTGGCACGGCCGCTTTACGAAGCGTTCGTCGAGCGCTATGCGGCAGCGGTGCGCGAGCTCAAGACCGGCCCGGCGTTCGAGAAAGACGTGGATGTGGGCCCGCTCATGCACCAGGCCGCGTTCGACAGCACCGCACAGCGCGTGGACGATGCGCGCGAGAAGGGCGCGCGGATCGTGGCGGGCGGCCAGCCGCATGCGCTGGGCGGCTGGTACTACGAGCCCACTGTGATCGCCGATGCCGCGCCCGGCATGCGCGTGTACGACGAGGAAAACTTCGCGCCCATTTCGGCAGTCTGCGCGTTCGACACGCTCGACGAAGCGATCGCCAAGGCGAACGACACGGAATACGGCCTCGCGGCCTACGTGTGCGCGACGCGCATGGACACGATCTTCCAGTTGGTGCGGCGGCTCGACTTCGCGATGGTCTCGGTGAACGGCGTGAAGTTCACGGGCGCACCCATTCCATTCGGCGGCATGAAGGCCTCGGGCCTGGGCCGCGAAGGTGGCGCGGAGGGCTTCGAGCCCTTCGTGGAAACCAAATATTTTTGTCTTGGCAATCTCGGCCTGCCGCTCGCGGCCATGGCCTGAACCGGAATCAGGAGGACAACATGACTCAACGTATCGACGCACTCTTCGAGCAGGACCGCGCGCACTTCATGCACCCGTCCACGCACGCCTACGATCACGAGAGCGGCGCGCTGCCGGGCAAGATCGTGCGCGGCGGCAAGGGCATCCGCATCGAGGACCATCAGGGCAAGCAGTATATCGACGCCTTTGCGGGTCTTTACTGCGTGAACATCGGCTACGGCCGCACCGAAGTTGCGGACGCCATGTACGAGCAGGCGAAGCAGCTCGCGTACTACCACACCTATGTGGGCCATTCTTCGGATGCAATCATCGAGCTGTCGTCGCGCATCATCGAGTGGGCGCCTGCCGGCATGAAGAAGGTGTACTACGGCATGTCCGGTTCGGATGCGAACGAAACGCAGGTCAAGATCGTCTGGTACTACAACAATGTGCTGGGCCGCCCGAACAAGAAGAAGATCATCTCGCGCGACCGCGGCTATCACGGCTCGGGCATCGTCACGGGCAGCCTCACCGGCTTGCCGAGCTTCCATCAGCATTTCGATCTGCCGATCGATCGCGTGAAGCATACGGTCTGCCCGCACTGGTATCGCAAGGCGCCCGCGGGCATGAACGAGGCGCAGTTCGTCGCGTACTGCGTGGAAGAGCTCGAAAAGCTGATCGCGCGTGAAGGCGCAGACACGGTTGCCGCGTTCATCGCCGAGCCGGTGATGGGCACGGGCGGCATCATCGAGCCGCCCAAAGGCTACTGGCCGGCCATTCAGGCGGTGCTGCGCAAGCACGACATCCTGCTGATCTCCGACGAGGTGGTGTGCGGTTTCGGGCGTCTGGGCTCGAAGATGGGCGCGCAGCACTTCGGCATCGAACCGGATCTCATCACGGTCGCGAAGGGCCTCACGAGCGCATATGCGCCGCTTTCCGGCGTGATCGTGGGCGAGAAGGTCTGGGACGTGATCGCGCGCGGCTCACAGGAACACGGGCCGATGGGCCACGGCTGGACCTATTCGGGACACCCGGTGTGTGCCGCCGCGGCGCTTGCCAATCTGGCGATCCTCGAGCGTGAAAAGCTCGTGGAGAACGCGGCGCAGGTCGGCTCGTACTTCGGCGCGAAGCTGCGCGAGGCGTTCGGCGCGCATCCGCTCGTGGGCGAGGTGCGCAGCGTGGGCATGCTGGCGGCGCTGGAATTCATGGCCGACAAGGAAGCGCGCAAGCCGTTCGACCCGGCGCTGAAGATCGGGCCGAAGGTTTCGGCGGCGGCGCTGCAGCGTGGCGTGATCGCGCGCGCCATGCCGCATGGCGACATCCTGGGCTTCGCGCCGCCGCTCGTCATGACGCGCACCGAAGCCGACGAGATCGTCGGCGTCGTCAAGCACGCCGTGGACGAGGTGGCCGAGCGCAATCTTGTCGCGGCGGGGTGAGCCGCAAGGCACGCGTCAACCGTCAAAGGTGTAATTCCACGAGCCGCCGTACGCCTGTACGGCGGCTTTTTTGTTCCCGCAGGGCTTGCGCAGGTGTTGCATTTCGGTCGCTTGCGCTTGCGCAATAGGCCGTGAAACCGTTGCCTGACAAGGCTCAAAAGCCCGCGGTTCTGGTGCGCGGCATTTTGCCACCACGTTGACGCACGCGCACGGTGTGACAATGCGTCGAAACCTTAAAAAATGTTAAAGAAGGAGTCGTTCGATGCTCTCACCCGTCGCAGGATCGGCTATCGTCGTGCGCCAAAGCAGCCGCGCTCCTCTCACCGGAACGCCACCCAGCGCACGTTGTTCGGGGTGCGCGATGCGCCATCTTTGCATGCCGCAAGGTCTGCCGGCAGAAGACCTGCCGAAGCTCGAGGCGCTGATCTGCGGGGCGCGCAAGGTGCGCCGCGGCGAGGCCCTGTATCGCTCGGGCGACCGCTTCGACAGCCTGTACGCCGTGCGCTCCGGCTCGCTCAAGACGCTGATCGTCAACCGCGACGGCCGCGAGCAGATCACCGGGCTGCGTCTCGCGGGTGACGCGCTGGGGCTCGACGGCATCGCCACCGACGTGCACGCGTTCAGCGCCGTTGCGCTCGAAGACAGCTCGATTTGCACGCTTCCCTACGCGGCGCTCAAGGGCTTGTGCCGCGAAAGCGGCACGATGCAGGACCGGCTGCACCGGCTCATGGGCGACCAGTTCAACCAGGAAGCCTCGCAGATGATGGTGCTGGGCTCGCTCACCGCCGAAGAACGCGTGGCCGCCTTCCTGCTCGACGTGTCGTCGCGCAACTGGCAGCGCGGTTATTCGCAGGCCGAGTTCCGTCTGCGCATGTCACGCGAGGACATGGGCAGCTACCTGGGCATCACGCTCGAAACCGTGAGCCGGATCTTGTCGCGCTTCCAGAAGCGCGGCCTCATCGACGCGCAGGGCAAGCTGATCCGCATCTGCGATATCGAGGGCTTGCAGACGGTTTGAGCGGGCCGCCGACGCGGCAGCCATCGAACCTCCGATGACTGCCGCAGCCAGCCACGCCTTACTTCTCGTCGAGACCCAGCCCCGGCAGGCGATGCGTGCCTTCGAGCTGAACCGCGTGCAGCAGATGCGGATCGAGGTCGAGCGCGCTCAGGATCGTCGGTGCGACCTGGGTCGTGAAGACGTAGTGGTCGTCCGTACGGCCGGCGTGGTGAATGCCGGGGAACGACACGACGAGACCGAGGTGGCTGTCGTCGGGCGCGTTGCCGCCGTGCTCTTCATCCTTCGCCGTGCTCGACGTATAGATCACGCCCGGATTCGGCTGCACGATGATGTCCGGCGTGCGGCCGTTCGACGGATTGCCGAACCAGTCCGCAAGGCGGTCGCCCGTGAGGATGTACGCCTGCGGGCCATCCGCGCAAATGCCCGGCGCGTTACAGCTCAGGTTCGCCTGCAGCGTCTTCACCACGGCGTCCTTCTGGCTCTGATCGCGCAGCCAGATCAGGCCAACGTCGTCGGTCTGCACCATGCCCGTGCCCGAGAGGCCAGAGCCGTCGTTCAGGTTGCCCGTCTTCGTATTGTTCTGGCCGAAGTTGCCGGTCGAGTCCAGATAGTTGTTGGCTTCGAGCAGCTTCGTGAGCGTGTCGCCGTTCTTCACCAGCTTCGAGTGATCGGTCGGCGACTGGCCGTGCTTGGCCGTCACGATGATGAGCGTCGACGAGTAGAGGTTGCGCTGCTTCAGTTCCTGCACCACGCGGCCGAGCGAGTTGTCCAGGTACGTGATCGCGGCGGCGACCTGCGGGCCGGGCGTGAAGTCGGCGTCGAGATAGCCGCCTTGTTTCGCCACAGGCGACTTCTGCGCGACGCTAAGCGTCTGGAAGTTCGTGCCGAACATCGTGGGCACCGGCGCGCTCGTCTTGCCCGTCGAGTCGAGGCCGTCGATCTCGTTGATCAGCGCCTGCACGTGGATGTTGTCGAAGACTTCGGTATGCGTGTAGGTGTCCAGATAATACGTGCCGGTCTTCGGATCGATCGAGTTGATCTCGGTGCGCGCCAGATCGTCCACGCCCTTGCCCGAAGGACCGTTGACCCAGTCGTAGCCCCACGCATGCTTGTCCGCCCACGCGGTGCGCGCGCCGTGGATGTTCTGCTTGATGACTTCGAAGACGGTGTTCGTCTTGATGTAATTGTGCGGGTACACGGGCGTGCAAACGCCGTTGACCTTCGCGTAGGGAATGGCTTGCGGATTGAACGCGCCGCCGCCGTCGAGGTGGATCAGCGCGCCGCCGTTCTCTCCGTCGATGCCGGTCGTTTCATCGAACACGACGTTCCAGCCTTGCGGGCCCTTGCACTGCGAATCGAGCGGTGCATAGAGCGTACGGTCATATGACACGTCATAGAAGAGGCCCGCGCTCTTCGGCGAGCCGCCCGTGACCAGCGCCGTGAGGCCCGGGAACGAGTCGGACAGATGCGGCGTGTGGGCGTTCGTGTAGGTCACGCCCGACTTCGCGAGCAGCGCGAGGTTGGGGCAGGCATTGCTGCCGATGCAACGAGCCACATCCTGTTCATGCAGGCCGTCGAAACTGATGAGCAGGACGTGCTTCACATCCTTCATGTCGCCTGCATAAGCCGTTGTGTGCACACCCGCAAGTGCCATTGCACTCGCGCCAACGACTGCGCCTAACCGCGACCACCGGCTCGTATTCTCCATCTTTCACCTCGTTTTTGTATTGCATTTGTGGGGACCTGCGCACAGCCCGAGCAATGTGGGGCTGGAAGGCGAATCTCTCGTGACGGCGTGCTTTCATCTTGCCGTCAGTTGTTATCAGTTGTTGCAAGACGCGTTCGCGGACGCGTGAAGTGAGGGTTTTCGCGGGTGTAGACTCCTGCATTCGAGCGTTCGCGGTTCGCGGTGGAGCGCTCGTTAAGAGTGAGTACCATTCAGTCCATTCCGGGCATCGCATAATCGAATCCAAAGGGAACGTCATGGCAAAGGATGAAATCGTCTGGGGCATCCTGGGTACGTCGAAGATCAACGACAAGGTCGTCGTGCCCATGCACCACGCACCGAAGTGCCGCGTCAAAGCGATTGCTTCGCGTTCAGCGGAGAAGGCCCAGGCTGCCGCGGCGAAATACGGACTCGCGCAGGCGTACGACAGTTACGAGGCGCTGCTGGCAGACCCGGAAATCGATGCGGTCTATATCCCGTTGCCCAATCACCTTCACGTGGAGTGGACGATCAAGGCCGTCGAGGCGGGCAAGCATGTGCTGTGCGAAAAGCCGATCGGGCTCGATGCGCAAGAGGCGCAACGATTGATCGCCGCGCGCGACAAGAGCGGGCGGTATATCCAGGAAGCCTTCATGGTTCGTACGCATCCGCAGTGGCTGAAGGTGCAGGCGTTGATCGAAGAGGGCGCCATAGGCGAATTGCGGGCGGTGACAGGCGGCTTTACCTACTACAACACCAATGCGCAGGACATTCGCAACCATAGCGATATGGGCGGCGGCGGCTTGCTGGACATCGGCTGTTATCCGATCACGACCTCGCGCCTCATTCTCGGGCGGGAGCCGAAGCGCGTGGTCGCGCTCGTGGAGCGCGACCCGTCGTTCGAAGTAGACCGCCTTGGCTCCGTGCTCATGGATTTCGACGGCGTGCAAGCGAGCTTCTTTTACTCCACCCAGATTCATCCCTACCAGCGCATGCAGTTTCACGGCACGACGGGGCGCGTCGAGGTCGAGATTCCATTCAACGCGCCGAACGACCGGCCGACGCGGCTGCTGTTGAGCCAGCAGGGAGAAGCCGATCGCTGGCTGGAGCTTCCGGTATGCGATCAGTACGGCGTGGCAGCGGCGGTTTTTGCCGAGGCGATTTTGAACGGCACGCCCCAGGCGATTGCGCTGGAAGATGCCTGCGCGAACATGCGCGTAATCGACGCCGTGTTCCGCTCGGCCCGCTCGGGCGCCTGGGAAAGCATTGCTTGACGTCGAAGCGCCGCGGGCGGGTTCAACGGGTTTTGGCTTGACCCGCGCCCGCCTTGCGGCTTTTCACATGGTCGATGAATGCGCGCAGCTTGGGCATGATCTGCCGGCGGCTGGGATAGCAGAGAAACACGCCCGGCAGCATCGGCGCGTAGGCGTCGAGCACGCGCACGAGTTTGCCCGCTTTCACGGCATCGGAAACCATCGGCTCGGGTAGCTGCGCGAGGCCGATGCCTTCGAGCGCCGCGCCCATCATGGTCGGGAAGTCGCTGGCGATCAGCGGTCCGGAGACGGCGATTTCCATGGCGTGCCCGTGGTCGTCGAATGACCATGAGGCCAGCGCGCCGTTGGAGCGCCGCCAGCGCAAGCAGGCGTGCTCGCGCAGATCGTCCGTGTGGCGGGGCCGTTTATTGCCGGAGAAGTAGGCAGGACTACCTACGACAACGAGACGAAACGGCGGCGTCAGTGGCACCGCCACCATGTCGGCGGCGACGAGCTGTCCGAGCCGGATGCCGGCGTCGAAGCCTTCCGCCGCGAGATCGACCACTTCCTTGCTCACCGCGATTTCCACCTCCACTTCGGGATAAGCCTGGCAAAACGAAGCGAGCAGCGGCTCGAGCAGCAGTGGGACGACCGCGCGCGGCACGGAGAGCCGCAACAAACCCGTAGGGCGCTGCCCGAGGTCGCGCGCGACTTCGCTCGCGGCGACCAGTTCCTCGAAGGCGGGTTTTGCGCGCGAAAGAAACCGTTCGCCGGCTTCGGTCAGGCCGACGCTGCGCGTGGTGCGCACGAACAGCGCCGCGCCGATGCGCTCTTCGAGCACACGCACTGCCTGGCTGATAGCCGAAGGCGTCACCCCGAGGTCCGCCGCCGCCTTGCGAAAGCTGCGGTGCCTGGCAACGCTCAGAAACGCCTCCACGCCATCGAGCGCACCTTGCCTGACTGTGAAGTTCTGCTTCATAGCGCATCAACATTGTGATGAATAGTCGCTCGCGGGAAACGATGGTACACCTAACGTGCCAGCCGATGACGCGCGCAAATCGCCTTGCGCGCAGGCAGGATCCGCCGCGAAGTCTGGCATTCATCTGGAGAACCGCTGATGAGCACACCCGCCGTTCCCGTTGGCATCATCCCGCCGCGCCCGGCGTGGCGCAGCCTGCGCTGGATTGCGCCGCTCACGTTGCTGTGGATTGCCGTGATGTACTGGCTGCCGGCGATCCCTGGCAGCGGTTTTCAAACCACGGCGCACCAGCTCGTCGCCCAGATGTTCATGGCGCTCGGATTGTGGCTCGGCCTCGAGCGCACCGGCCTGACGCTGAGCCAGCGCCGCGCGACCTGGCTCGTGATTCTCATGGCGCATGCGCTTTGGTTCGCAGTCGTCTGGAGTGCGGCGATCCATGGCGTCTTTCGACTGAGCGCCGTCCCGCCGCCGTTGCCCATGCTGCCGTTGGCGATATTTTTGCCTGTGATGGTCGGCGCGCCGCTATTGCTGATGTCGAAGCGAATCGGGCAAGTACTCGACGCGATGCCGGCCGCATGGCTCATTGCGCTGCAGTTTTACCGCGTGTTCGGCAGTTGGGCGATCGCTGCGTGGCTGCATGGTGCGATGGCCGGCGTGGACGCGTTGCCGGCGGGCACCGGCGACCTGCTGACGGGCCTGTTCGCCGTGCCGGCGGCCATCGCGGTGGCAAGCGGCACGGCGCAGGGGCACAAGGCCGCCATCGCCTGGAACATTTTCGGGCTGATCGATTTCGCCGTTGCCGTGACCCTGGGGATGATCACGGCGCCCGGCCGATTCCAGCTGATCGCGCCGGATATGCCGAGCCTCAACGCGGGCACGTACCCGTATGTACTGACGCCCGCGTTCGTCGTGCCCAGTTCGATCCTGTTGCATGCGCTTTCGCTGCGTCAATTGTTCCGGCGCCGCGCCGCGTGAGCTCCCTTCATTTCATCCGCACATCGCAACGCACCTTGCAGGAGGCAACATGTCACCGGAATCGATCTTTCGCTTGCACCTCGCGCTCGGGTATGTCGCGTGGCTCCTTTGTTTTACCGTCTACGTCTGGCCCCGGCTCAGGTCGATGGAGCCATTCGAGGCGCAACGCGCGATCGCCACGCTGCACAGCTTCCGCTTCTTCGGGCTGGTCTTCATGCTGCCGGGCGTCGTGAGTCCCGATCTGCCCGCGAGTTTCGCCGTGCCCACGGCTTATGGGGACCTCGCAACGGGTGCGCTGGCCATGCTGGCGCTACTCGCGGCAAGAAAGCGGCCGGTGTTCTGGTTCTTCGTCGTGGCGTTCAATCTCGTCGGCGCGGTGGACCTGGTTCTTGCCTACTACCACGCCACCCAGGCCGGTGTGCCTGTACACGCAGGAGAGTTGGGCGCAACGTACGTGATTCCCGTAATTGTCGTGCCGCTGCTGGCAATTACGCACGGCGCCGCCTTTTATTTGCTGCTGCGTCCGCAGAGCAAGGGCGCGCGCGCGCTCGCCAACGCTACGCGCACCTGAAAGGCGGGGCGGCAAATTCACTGGACAGAGGCCAGGCGGCGTTGCTTTAATAAGCAGCCGTTCATTCGTCAACGCAACCTGGTTCAGGAGACAACACAGTGGACAAAGCCGCCGATCCGATCCTGCAGGTGCTGCACCAGTACAAGGCCGCGGTATTGGCCAAAGACGTCGATGCGTTCATCGCGCTCTACGACCCCGACATCCTGGCCTTCGACATGTGGGGCGCGTGGACGTACGAGGGCATCGCGTCATGGCGCAACATGGTGGAGGGCTGGTTTGGCTCGCTGGGCGCCGAGCGCGTGATCGTGGATTTCAGCGAGGCGCACACCACCGTCTCCCACGACCTCGCCGTGGTCCACGCCTTCGTGAGCTACAGAGCGGTGGCGGCGGACGGCGAGGAATTGCGCTCGATGGACAATCGCATCACCGCGACGCTCAGGCAAACGGACGAGGGCTGGAAGATCTTCCATCAGCATTCGTCCTCGCCGATCGATCCCGCGACAACGAAGGTCATTTTCAAACGTTAGTCGCCGCAAAGCAAAATGCCCGACACACGGTCGGGCATTTCGATCGGAGCATGACGGGCGCGAGCGGCCCGCCATGCCGTTACCGCTGCGCCTTGCCAGGCACCTGTTGCCCGCGCAACGAACAGCCCTTCGTCTCGATCACGAAGAAGAGTGCGACGGCGCCCACCGCGCACGCGGCCATCATGTAGTACGCCGGAACGAGCGGGCTGCCGGTCTTGTCCACGAGCCAGTCGCTCACGATCGGCGCGGTGCCGCCGAACAGCGAGGTCGAGACGTTGTAGGCAATCGCCATCCCCGCATAACGCACTTGCGTCGGGAACATGGCGGGGAACATCGCCGAGATGGTCGCGAGCTGCGGCGCATAGAGCAGGCCGAGCACGGCGAAGCCGATCAGCGCGCCGCCCACGCCGTGGCGCATCAGCATGAACATCGGCACGGCGGCGACGAACAGCCCGACGAGCGAAAACCACCAGAGCGTCTTGCGCCCCACGTGATCGGAGAGCCGGCCAGCGAACGGCAGCAGGGCCATCATCGCCAGCATGCCGATGAGCGGAATGAGCAGCGACATGTTCTCGCTCACGCCCAATTCCTTGTGCATGTACGTCGGCATATACGCGAGCAGCACGTAGTTCACGACATTGAGCGCGACCACGAGCCCGCCCAGCAGCACGAGCGGCACGCGATGCTCGCGCAGCAGGGTGCGCAGCGAAATGGCCGGGCGCTCCCGCTCCTGTTGCTCGAACTTCTCTTCCATCTCGCGGAATACCGGCGTGTCTTCGATGCGCGAACGCAGATAGAAGCCGATCAAGCCCAGCGGCGCCGCGACGAGGAACGGCAGACGCCAGCCCCACGCATGCATCGCATCGTTGCCGAGCGCGAGCGATGCCGCGAGCATCAGCAAGGCGCCCAGCGAAAAGCCGGCCAGCGTGGCGAACTCGAGGAAACTCCCGCAGAAGCCGCGCCGCGCGTCGGGCGCGTATTCGGCCATGAAGGTGGCTGCACCGCCATATTCACCGCCGGTGGAGAAGCCCTGGATCATGCGCAATACGATGAGCGCGGCCGGAGCGATCCAGCCGGCTTTCGCATAGGTCGGCAGCAAGCCCACGAGCAGCGTGGCGCCCGACATCAGCAGCACGGTCAGCGCGAGCACTTTCTTGCGCCCGAAGCGGTCGCCGAGCGGCCCCCAGAACAGGCCGCCGAGCGGGCGAATCAGAAATGAAATGGCGAAGGTGCCGAGCGCGAACAGCGTGGCGCTTGCCGTGCTGCCCGGAAACAGCGCCGCGGAGATATACGCGAGCCCATAGGCGTAGATGCCGTAGTCGAACCACTCGGTTGCGTTGCCGAGCGCGGCGGCGGTAATGGCGCGGCGTGGCAGCGTGTGCGCGCTGCCGGTGGGGGCGGCGTGCTGGTCGTGGTCGGGAGTCGACGTATCGTCCCATAGGGACCGGCCCGGCGTGGGGGAATGCCAAGTTTCGGCGAATCGCATAAGACGTCCTCTTGTCAGGAACCGCGGCCCGAATGGCGCGCTTGAGCGATCAAGTTAGTCCCGTCAATTTCTGTTTCCGATGTCATAGGACGATTTCGCATCGGGACTTTCCCTGCCTGCGCATCGCGCGTCCCTGTCGAGCGGGTGCGGTGGCGACTTTTGACCGCTCTTCGGGATTCGCCCTCGAGCGAGCGGCAGCAACATTTGCCGTTTTTCTGGTGGTTGGGCTGTCTCGCGGTTCGCTAGTGGCAACTGTTGCGATGCACAAAAATTGACTTCCGGCACACTGGAATCGGCCCAGGACTAACCCGAATGCAAGAAAGTATCAGTCTGCGGTCTGATTTTCAGTGGTGCAGGCGTGCCGCGGCGGGTAATTTTCAGGCATGGCGGCGCGTGGTCCGAAGACAGGTCGAGCGTATGCGCAAGTAGCCGTCGCAGAACAAGAAAAAACTGTGCAGGAGGAGTCGAGATGCAAACCATTGGGGCACCCGCGGCGCGCACGAACGCGCCCGGCGCCACGCATTCCCAGCCTGACCTCGAACTGGTCGCCGTGCCGCGCGACGAGTCGTTCAAGGTCTGGTCGCACGGCTACCCCTATCGGACGGTGCGCTGGCACTTCCATCCCGAGTACGAGATCCACCTCATCACCTCGACCACGGGCAAGTATTTCGTGGGCGATTTCATCGGCAGCTTCACGCCCGGCAATCTCGTGATGATCGGCCCGAACCTGCCGCACAACTGGGTGAGCAGCGTGCCGCACGGCGAGGCGGTGGACGAACGCTGTCTCGTCCTCCAGTTCGACGCGGCTTTCATTGCCCGCGCGATCGATGCGTTTCCCGAATTCAGGCGCGTGGAGGCGCTGCTCGATGCGTCGCGCTGGGGGCTGCTGTTCACGCCGGAAACGGGCGCGGCCGCCGAGCCGATCCTGCGCGAGATGCTGGGCGCACAGGGCATGCGACGTGTCACGCTCTTCATCGACCTGCTCGATCTGCTCGTGCAAAGCGAGGAGCCCGCGGCGCTCGCAAGCGAGGCGTATCGCGCCGACCCGGCCCGCTATGCGGGTACGCGCATCAATCACGTGCTCGCCTTCATCGGCAAGAATCTCTCGCAGGAGTTGCGCGAAACGGAGCTGGCGGAACTGGCCGGGCAGAGCGTGAGCGCATTCTCGCGCTATTTCCGCCGCCATACGGGCGTGTCGTTCGTGCGTTACGTGAACCAGCTGCGCATCAATCTGGCGTGCCAGCTGCTGATGTCGGGCGAACTGAACATCACGGACATCTGTTATCAGGTGGGCTTCAACAACCTCTCGAATTTCAACCGCCAGTTCCTGTTGATCAAGGAAATGTCGCCGTCGCGCTGGCGATCCTATCAGCGGCTCAACGCCGCGAGCGCGGCCAGCAAGAGCGAAGCCGTGTACGGCGCGCCCGCGATCGGCTAGCGGATCGCCCAGCAAAAGAGGTTCAAGCGCAGTGCGCATTTCAGGCATTGCGCAGGACGAACTCACACGTTCACAAGGCAGCACGACAGCACCGGCCACCCTACCAGGCATTCAACCAAAAAACGGAGACACCCAATGACCCGACTTCACACCCAACTGATCCGCGCCGCCGCGCTCAGTCTCGCCCTCGCGGGCATCACGTCGGCTTACGCCGCGCCGAGCGGCACGATCGCGTTCCTGATGCCCGATCAGGCCTCCACGCGCTACGAGCAGCACGACTTCCCCGGTTTCAAGGCCGAAATGGGCAAGCTCTGCCCCGACTGCAAGGTGCTGTACCAGAACGCGAATGCCGATGCCTCGCAGCAGCAGCAACAATTCAATTCGGTGATCGCCCAGGGCGCGAAGGTCATCGTGCTCGACCCGGTGGACTCCACGGCCGCGGCTTCGCTCGTGCACATGGCGCAAAGCCAGGGCATCAAGGTCATCGCGTATGACCGGCCGGTGCCGTCCACGCCTGCCGACTACTACGTCTCGTTCGACAACGAGGAAATCGGCAAGTCCATCGCCCAATCGCTCGTGCAGCATCTGAAGGAGTCGGGCGTGGCCGGGAGCAAGGGCGGCGTGCTCGAAGTGAACGGCTCGCCGACCGACGCCGCCGCGGGGCTCATCAAGAAGGGCATTCACGAAGGGCTGCAGGGCAGCGGCTACAAGACGCTCTCCGAGTACGACACGCCGGAGTGGGCGCCGCCCAAGGCGCAGCAATGGGTGAGCGGGCAGATCACGCGTTTCGGACCGCAGATCGTGGGCGTCGTGGCCGCCAACGACGGCACGGCGGGCGGTACCATCGCGGCCTTCAAGGCGGCGGGACTCAATCCGGTTCCGCCGGTCACGGGTAACGATGCGACCACCGCGGGCCTGCAACTGATCATCGCGGGCGACCAGTACAACACGATCCTCAAGCCCAGCGAGATCGTGGCGGGCGCGGCGGCGAAGGTGGCCGTGGGCTTCCTCGACGGCAAGCCCGTGAAGGGCGAAACAACGCTCTTCAAGACGCCCACGCAGCTCTTCAAGCCGGCCGTCATCACGCAGAAGAACATCAAGGCGGAAGTGGTGGACAAGGGCTTCGCGAAAGCGTCGGATCTGTGCACGGGCCGTTACGCCGATGGCTGCAAGAAGCTCGGCATTGACGGCTGATACGAATGGCTGGGCCCGGCGCGCGCCGGGCCCTGAGAGCAACGAAGAGGTACCCATTTCATGACTGACGAATCCACCAACCGCGCAACGGACAGCGCCACGGACCGAGCCACGACAAGCGACGGCGCGCCCGGCGAGCTGGTGCTGAGCCTGCGCGGCATCTCGAAGCACTTCGGCGCGGTTTCGGCCCTCACGGATATCGAGCTCGACGTGCACGCGGGCGAGGTAGTCGCCCTTGTCGGCGACAACGGCGCGGGCAAATCGACGCTCGTGAAAGTTCTTGCGGGCGTGCACCAGCCGAGCGCCGGGACCATCACGTTTCGCGGCCAGCCGGTAAACCTGTCCGATCCGGGCACGGCGCTCGACCTGGGGATCGCGACGGTGTTCCAGGACCTCGCGCTTTGCGAAAACCTCGACGTCGTGGCGAACATCTTCCTCGGCCGCGAATTGAGCCCTTACCGGCTCGACGAGGTCACGATGGAAGTGAAGGCCTGGACGCTCCTCAACGAGCTTTCGGCGCGTATTCCCAGCGTGCGCGACGTGGTCGCCTCGCTCTCGGGCGGCCAGCGCCAGACCGTGGCGATCGCGCGCTCGCTGCTGCTCGACCCGAAGCTCATCATGCTCGACGAACCGACCGCCGCGCTCGGCGTGGCCCAGACCGCCGAGGTGCTGAACCTGATCGAGCGCGTGCGCGACCGCGGGCACGCCGTCATCATGATCAGCCACAACATGGAAGACGTGCGCGCCGTCGCCGACCGCATCGTCGTGCTGCGCCTTGGCCGTAACAACGGGATTTTCTATCCCGACTCCTCCAACGCCGAACTCGTGGCGGCGATCACCGGCGCGACGGAAAACGCGGTGTCGCGCCGCGCGGGCCGCCGCCAGGCGCAACAGGATGTCCAGTGAAAGGAACGATCGTGAGCAAGACTATCCATGGCGCTGCGCAGCCTGAAAACCCGGATGCCTCAAAGCCCGATGCGAAACCATCCACGCTGCTCGACCGCAGCGACGTGCGCGTGAAGCATGCGAGCGGAATCGGCGAGAGCGTGTCGGCATTCGTCGACCGCGTGCGCTCGGGCGACCTGGGTTCGCTCCCGGTCATCGCGGGGCTCGTCATCATCTGGACGGTATTCACGAGCCTGAACCCCGTGTTTCTCTCCGCCGACAACCTCGTGAACATGCTGTTCGACTGCTCGACGGTCGGCGTCATTTCGCTTGGCATTGTCTGCGTGCTGCTGCTCGGGCAGATCGATCTCTCCGTGGGCTCGATGAGCGGCTTCGCTTCGGCGCTCGTCGGCACGCTGTGGGTCAACGACGGCTGGCCCGTGCTGCTCGCTATCGTCGCGGCCATTGCGGTGGGCGCGGTGATCGGCGCACTGTATGCGCTGCTGCTCAACTGGATAGGCATGCCAAGTTTCGTCTCGACGCTCGCGGGCCTGCTCGCCATCCTCGGCATGCAGCTCTACGTGCTCGGCTCGACGGGCTCTATCAATTTGCCCTACAGCTCGGCGATGGTGAACTTTGGACAACTGATGGTGATTCCGCCGCTCGTCTCGCACGTGATCGCGCTGCTGCCCGGTATCGTGCTCCTGCTGCTCGGCCTGCGTACGCGCACGCGCCGCCATGCGGCCAGGCTTTCGGCGCCTTCGGTCGCAGGCCTGCTCGGGCGCGCGGTGGCGCTGACCGTGTTCCTCGAAATCGTCGTGGCCTATCTCAACCGCGGGCGTGGCGTGCCGCTGATGTTCGGCCTCTTTCTGGGTCTCGCCGTCGTCATGCAGTACGCGCTCACGCGCACGCGCTGGGGCCGCTCGATGCACGCCGTGGGCGGCAATCACGAAGCCGCGCGGCGCGCGGGTATCAAGGTCGGCGCGATCTATACGAGCGCCTTCGTGCTGTGCGCGAGCCTGGCCGCAATCGGCGGCGTGCTGACCGCGGCGCGACTCGCTTCGGCGAGCCAGCAGGCCGGCACCGGCGACGTCAACCTCAACGCCATCGCGGCAGCCGTGATCGGCGGCACGAGCCTGTTCGGCGGGCGCGGCAGCGCATGGTCGGCCGTGCTCGGCATCATCGTGATCCAGTCGATTGCGAGCGGCCTGACGCTGCTGAACCTGTCGTCGTCGCTGCGCTTCATGATCACCGGCGCCGTGCTGGCCATTGCCGTGATCGTCGATTCGCTCGCCCGCCAGTCGCGTGTTTCGCATGGCCGCGCCTGAGGCGTCGGCACCTGATTCAAGGAGAAAGTCACCCATGTCTGAATCGATCAAGGGTAAGGTCGCCGCCATTACAGGCGCGGCGTCCGGCATCGGCTTCGCGTGCGCGCGTGCGTTCGTGGACGAAGGCGCGAAAGTCGTGCTGATCGACCGCGCAGAGGACCGGCTCGCGAAATGTTGCGCGGAGCTGGGGCCCAACGCGCTGCCCCTCGCCATGGACCTGCTCAACGCGGCGGACTATGCGACGATGCTGCCCAGGATCCTCGATCTCGCGGGCGGGCTCGACATCTTCCACGCCAACGCGGGCGCGTATATCGGCGGCGAAGTGGCGAACGGCAACCCCGACGAATGGGATCGCATGCTCAACCTGAACATCAACGCCGCGTTCCGCTCGGTGCATGCGGTGCTGCCGCACATGATCGCGCAGAAGTCGGGCGACATCGTTTTCACGAGTTCGGTGGCGGGCGTCGTGCCGGTGGTGTGGGAGCCCATTTACACGGCCTCGAAGTTCGCGGTGCAGGCGTTTGTGCACACCGTGCGCCGCCAGGTCGCGAAGCACGGCGTGCGCGTGGGCGCGGTGCTGCCGGGCCCTGTGGTCACGGCCTTGCTCGACGACTGGCCCCAGGCGAAGATGGATGAAGCGCTGGCCCAGGGCAGTCTCATGCAGCCGAAGGAAGTGGCCGATTCCGTGGTATTCATGCTCACGCGGCCGCGCAACGTCACCATTCGCGACCTCGTGATCCTGCCGAACAGTGTCGATCTTTAGGGCCTGTTATCAGCGTGAACAGGCCCTAACCACAATCAACGAGCCATGACCTCAATTAACCAGGCCGGCGGAGCACGCCATACCGTCGGTGTCGATGTGGGCACGGGCAGCGCCCGCGCCGGCATTTTCGATTCCGCCGGTCGCATGCTTGCGTCGGCGAAACACGACATCAGCGTGTTTCATGAGAGCGGCGCCATCGTCGAGCAATCGAGCACGCAGATCTGGAACGCCGTGTGCCAGGCCGTGAAGGAGGCGCTCGCGCAGGCCGCGATCTCGCCGGAGCAGATCGCCGGCATCGGCTTCGACGCCACCTGTTCGCTCGTCGTGCTGGGCGAGGGCGGCACGCCGTTGCCCGTTGGCCCCTCCGAAGTGGCCGAGCGCGACATCATCGTGTGGATGGACCATCGCGCCGTGGAGCAGGCTGAGCGCATCAACGCCACGGGCCACGATGTGCTGCGCTTCGTGGGCGGCAAGATCTCTCCGGAGATGGAAACGCCCAAGCTGCTGTGGCTGCTGGAAAACCGGCCCGAGGTGTTCGCCGCGGCCTGGCAGTTCTTCGACCTGACCGACTTCCTCACATGGCGCGCCACGGGCGATCTTTCGCGCTCCACCTGCACCGCGACCTGCAAGTGGACCTATCTCGCGCACGAGCAGCGCTGGGACGAGAGCTACTTCCGCAACGTGGGTCTGGGCGTGCTTGCCGATGAAGGCTTTGCGCGCATCGGCCGCACGATCGTCGAGCCCGGGACGCCGCTCGGCAGCGGGCTCACGCCCGAGGCTGCCGCGCAGCTCGGCCTGCGCGCGGGCACTGCCGTCGCGACGGGCGTGATCGACGCGCATGCGGGCGGCATCGGCACGGTCGGCGCGCAGGGGCAGCCCGAGGCGTGCCTCGCGTACGTGTTCGGCACCTCGTCGTGCACGATGACGACCACGCGCGACCCCGTGTTCGTGCCCGGCGTGTGGGGGCCGTACTACGCGGCGATGGTGCCCGGGGCGTGGCTCAACGAAGGCGGGCAGTCGGTGGCGGGCGCGGCAATCGAGCGCTTGCTCGCGATGCATCCGCTCGCTGCAGAAG